>JAVHOS010000037.1:0-5920 GCA_036170205.1 Ignavibacteriaceae bacterium
AATTTCCAAATCACGTTCAAAAAAATATTTATAGAAATTAGGATCGCCGTTCCCTTGATAGTGATACCTTCCGCTAATGTAAGCGTTGTATAATTCATAACCGGTCCTATATTCCTCCCAATCATTTTTAAAGGATTCTTCAGATTCTAATTTTTTATTAAACCATTTCTTAAAATCTAAAATATCAGACGAACCTTTTCCTTTTTTTGCAAATTCTTTTTCAATCGGTTTTATCGCTTCCCACGGGGGATTACTAATAACGCCGTTAAAACCTTGCCGGTCTTGCGGTAAAGCATTTCCTTCTTCATCAAAATAAGCAGAGAAAAATGAGACACAGAAAAAAACCGGATGTTCAATTTGCGGCAATTCGCTCTTTAACCGGTTATATAATTTTTGTTTTATCTGTACCGCTTCATCAATGTCTTCCGGGAAAAAAGGATTCTGTTCGTACTTTGACCTGATAACAAATAATCTTTTTATCTCCTCTTTATACTCGGCTGCAAGAATTGAAAGCTGTTGTTCAATCGGTAAATCCGCCAGACTGTCGCCGTTGCAAAAATTTAATTCAAGATTCGGAAGGATGTGACTGCTTGCTCCATTCAGTTTTTTGTAGTTGTAAATCCGTGGTCTAAGCTTGATAGCCTCTTTCCAAATATTTGTTTTTGCGGTGTCTAAAGCGCGTTCATCAATATCAGTGGCAAAAATATGGCGAAGAATAATTTTGGAGATAAGCTGTAAGTGGTTTGAAAAATTATGTTGTTTTCTAAATTCAATTGTTTTTGTATAAGTCTCCGGCATATCAAAAAGATTTTCATGGTCAAAACTTTCAACCCAAGCGGTTGCTGCATCAATTTTTTGATAATAGCCATAAATTTCTCTCAACACTTTAATTAAAAAGCTTCCGCTTCCGGAAGAAGGATCAATTATTTTTATTTGATAAAGTGTTTCCAACAACGCGTTTGCCGTTTCATAATCGGCAGTGTCTTTGTGAACGGTTTTAAGAATATCGTTTACAATAGGCTCAAAAAGATTCGTCGTTAATTTTCGAGCCATATACTGAGTAATATCTTTGGAAGTGTAGTAGATACCGGAATCTTTTTTATTTTCGGCAATAAAAGTTTCATAGGCTTTGCCAAAAATATCTTCATCAATCCACCGGTAATTGTAATGGATCATTCCGCGTCCAAAAGTTTTGTTCCATGCGTCTAAGCCGAGTGTTTTTTCAAAAACGTCAAGAAAGGCGTTGGTATTCGGTTTGTCTTTTGCTACGTAATCCCATATTCTTGTTTTGAAAAGCTCGGTATCGTAGAAGTAATCAAAATATTCTTCCAAATTATGAAAAAAGAAGCTTAGGATTTTTTCACTTCCTTTTGCACCCCACTTATCTTTCTTATCGTAGTACTCATCAACCAAATGTTTGAATTGAACTAAACCGAAATCTTCCAACGTTTTAATAAAAATAACTTTGTTTAGGAGAAGTACGATAAGTTCTTCTTTAGAAAACTTGTCGTTTTCTACAAACCGGATAGACTGGAACTCCTTATACCAGTTTTTCAAATCAGAAAAGAAAGATTTGTCCAGATCAATTTTAACATCATCATCTTCAATGCGGCGAACCGTGTCCCAGAGGTTTTCATATTCAAAAAACCTGGTCAGTAATTCGGAAAAAGTTAAATGTTTGAAAGGCGCAAATTCAATAATTGCATTTCTGCTGAAAAGGTAGGCGTCTTTTAAGTTCGTAAGAATAATATATTCATTCTTTTTAGAACTTAAATATTTAAGAATTTGATCTTTGTGAGCCGAATAATCAAGGGTTTCAGGTTTAAGATGAGTTTTGTTTTTTCCAAGTTTAAATAGCGGTTTTAATTCGATGAGAATGGGATTTCCCGCGCTCTCTTTCAGCATAAAATCAACAAAACCGAACCCGATATTCACTTCACTAAAAGCATTCAAATTATCATAATCCAAAACATCTTTTAAAAGAGTCTTAAATAATTCGTGCGAAGCTGTTTCCGGTTTTGTTTGGAATGCAAGGGCTTTTATATAGTCTTTTATAGGCTCATAGGAGTAGCCTTCAATCGGATCCAAAAAACTGCCGATCTCAATTTTAGGTTGAGAAACAAGTTTTTCGAGCTCTTTAAGAATATGTTTCGGATTTTTCAATATTACTCTTTTTTCAAATAAACTACAGCTAAAACATAAATGAAATTAAACAGATGCCAAAATAAAACTTATTGCATGCTTGCTTTCACGCCGACAAAAACCCATCTACCGGGAAGAAAAACGCCGTTATAATCTTTATATGATTTATTAAAAAGGTTTGTCGCTTTTACAAATACATCAAAATTGGTAAATGATCTTTTCACCTGCGTATCAACAAGAAAATTTTTGTCCCCGGTAATTCTTTCCTCGTAGCGAAACATCCACGACTGTGTTACATCGAAATATAATGCGTTACTGATTCCAACAACAAGTTGATGTCTCAAATTATCGAGGACGTAAAGCGATTGAAAATTCTCTCTACCAATCGATCCCACGATATTTAAATAAGTATAACCGAGATTTATTCTTTTAAATATTCTTGAAGAAATTTCTTCAGCATTAAATTCTAAATTAATTTCAAAACCGTTTGTTACAGTATTTAGAATGTTATATGAATGCCAGACAGAATCAGTTACAGCCCTTCCCCAATCAATACTGTTTTCCCCATTTCTTTTGAAGAGACTAAATGAAGATGAAAATTTATCTTTAACAAAATACATCCCTGCTTCATAATTTGTACTTTGTTCATATTGCAGAAATGAATTCCCTTTCCGGGAACCTTTATAGTAAAGTTCTGTATAGCTCGGAAGACGAAATGCTTTTCCGTAAGAAGCAAAAACTCTCAACTCCGGTGTAAAAGTGTAACCGGCACTTACACCCGGCCAAAACCTCCAGCCGATGTTTGCATATTTGTAAGCAAAGAAACCAAGATTCAAATTTAGATTATTAAATGCGGTTTTCTGTTCTGCAAAGATTCCTGTTTTTTCACGAGAATGATCTCCTAAATTTGAACTTGTAATAACATCTCTACTATATTCAGCGCCGAAAACAGTAGTTCCAAGTTCAGATTGGAAGGCAGCCTGAAGTTCCGAATTATAAACATCCGTTTTATGAACATTTCGGGAAAGTTTTGTATAATCCGCTAAATATTCATCATCATTTCTTCGCCAGCTAACTTTTGGGGTAATTTTAATTTTGATAAATTCAAACTCACCAGAAAGACCGACAAATTTGGTTCGGGTGTGTTCCCATTGATTTGGACCATCGAAATAAAATCCGTTCGCACCGAATTTTTTATCGTTATAACCGGTAAAAATATTTAGTGTACTTTGTTGAAAAGCTAACGAGGTACCGAAAGAAAAATCGATTGCATCAAAGTTGGTATTGTGCCGGTAACCGTCGCTGCTTTTTTTAGATAACGAAAAATTATTACTCATGCCGTTTGTTCCAAAACTACCTGATAATGCTGCTTCATAATATCCATATCCGCCGCCGGTAAACTTTAAGGCTAAAATTTTTCGACTCTCCTTTTTAGTGATGATGTTGATCACTCCGCTGATGGCGTTCGGTCCAAATGTACTTGATCCTTCACCTTTAAGTATTTCAATCCGCTCAACTTGATCTAATGAGACGGGAAGATTGAGAGTATGATGAGCTGTCTGAGGATCGGTTATTTTAATACCGTCAATCATTACTAATGTTTGTTCAAACGTTCCACCTCGCAAGCTGATATCTGCTTGAACTCCTTCGGGACTTCGCTGCTTCATATCAACTCCGGCTACATATTTAAGTAAGTCCTGTACATTATTTACGGGAGTATCAGCTATATCTTCAGGACTGATAATTTGAATATTTCGAGTTGTCTCCGAAAGTTTACTTGAAGTTCTTCCGGCAGTAACTACAATTTCATCAAGGTTGTAAATTTTTTCTTGAGAAAAGAGTGATGGACAAAAAAAGAAAATTAACAGAAGAAAAATAAATTTATTGCGCATGCTATTTTTTAATTGTGAATTTGTCTATAATTTTTACTTCGGAACCAAGCTCCGTATTTGTCTTTTCTTTTGGAAATGCACCGTAGGTTGTTACGTCAACTTTGTTTTTTTTTACTTCGAAGACAACATATTCGAAGGCGCGAACACCGACAAAATCTTTTGATGCCTGGGAGTTTTCTCCTGAACCATAAAAATAGTTCAAAGTTTTGTAATACGGAACCGCTTCTTCATACGTAAATTCTTGCTCTGGATTTTTCGGTTCGTCATATTTCGGATTAAAATAATAAAGCGGCGCTCCGGAACTACCAGCTACAATCTGATAAATTCCATCAACCGATTCTCTTCCATAAAGATGTTCATGTCCACAAATATAGGCTGTAACCCCGTAGGCTTTTAATATTCGTAGGAACTCATTGCGTTGATTAAAATACCACTGCCTCGTTGAATCTAATGGAAGTATTAATTTTAATCCAAGATTCGGCAAGCCGTCTCTCAAATGTCCGCCAATAGGAAATGCCGGCTCGTGGCTGGTAACAAAAATATCAGTTACTCCTCTTTTCCTTGCTTCTTTTAAGTCATTCTCAAGCCAACTCAAATTTTTAATGTAATGCCAGTCTCGTTTATCATCGGCTGTGTCATTCGGTTTGCCGTAGTACCAACGGTCTGAGGTAACAAATACAAAATGATGTTTCTCATAGTCGAATGAATAAGAAATTCCTTTCTCATCCTCTGGACCATTCAAGAATACATCGGGAAATATTTTCCTAAAATTATCTTCATCTTTAGGATGTTGAACTTCATGATTTCCAACAACAATCCAAATTTTTGGCCAGACTAAGTTCGGGTTATTATAAATTGGAGACATCACCTCTTTCCAGTTTATTAGTTCCTTAACTGTTTGATCCGGATTAGTTTTGCTCCCATCAACCAAATCACCTGCGAACAGTACGAACTTTGCATCAGATTGGGTTTTGACCATATGTTCCACCAACGTAGAAAGTACTTTTTTGTTTACTCCCAAGTCACTGCCTCTACTATCCGACATGGCAATGAATTTAAGATTTTGTGAAAAGATCATTCCGCTAAAAAATATGATTAGCAAGAAATATTTGATTAGATACTTCACCGTAACTTCCTTCAATAAAAGAGATTGACTCAAATTAACTAATTCAATTGATTATTCAAATTTTTCTTCCCCATCGTTCTGTAGATTCCCACAACTAAACCAACAATTCTAAAATTAGAATCGTTCAAATCTATAATTATTGGTTTGTAATCCTGATTTTCCGAATGAAGTTCAATGCTCCCGCTTTTTCTGTAGTACCTTTTAACAACAGCCGAATCATCCAATATTGCAACAACAATTTGTCCGTCAAGAAATTCATTTCCGGGTTTAACAATTACAACGTCTCCGCTAAAAATATAGGCATCTTTTAAACTGTCTCCCTTCACTCTAAGCAAAAAAGAATCCATCGGCATCTTTACAATTGTCGGCAATTGAATCGTATCAATTGAGTCGGGATAAATTGTTAAAGGATTACCGGCTGCAACTTCGCCAATTATTGGTCGCGGGATAAAGTATTTCTCCCCAAGTGTCACCTCAATACTTCTGGATCGCTTCGGATTTTTCTTTATATAACCCTTTTTCTCAATCGATTGCAAATGTTGCTGAACAGTCGCCCTGTTTTTATAACCGAAGTGATCAGCAATTTCAGCTAACGAAGGAGAAATACCTTTCTCAACTTTCTGTTCGATGAGAAAATTTAATATTTTACTCTGGATATCAGTTAATTCTTTTGACATGGGCACACTTTCGTCCGGTAAATCACATTTACTTAATTCAATAAACACCATACAACTGTATGGTAAATATATTCCGGAAATTG
>JAVHOS010000038.1:0-5809 GCA_036170205.1 Ignavibacteriaceae bacterium
GTTACTAAAAAAGAGAAAAACAAGAAGACTAACATCTGCTGTCTCGAATAAAATAAATATAAGAGAGAAACATTTGTCTCCCCCGATCCTTTTATGAAAACAAGTATTATCGCTTTATAAAAGAATTTGATGAGCATAATTCCTACAAGTGAGAGCATTAACGATAAAAGTCCGAATTTTAACGGCGGTTCAATTTTCCGGGTAATCAGCAAGATGATTTCAATTTCGACTAAGACCAATATTAAATCATAAAGCAAATAGAGGAACAGCGAAACCGAGTTTTCTACTTGCACAGAAACAAGTGAAATTCCCGGCGGGAAAAGGATAAGTGAAAAATTTAAAGGAGTAAACTTATTTAAAAGAAAAAATGCGAAATATTCGTTAAAAAAAAACGCCAAAAAAAACGCGAAAATTGCGCCGGTAAAGAGCCAAAATTTCTTTTTTAGGGGATTTGTTGTGTTTTTCAAAATTAAATAAACAGGATTTTTTACCCTCCAAAATAAAGAGAAACCGGCTAAGATAAAATTCCGCAGGAAAAAGAATTTTTTTTGTTAAATTTGCACCAATATATTTCAAAGAAATGGCCCGGTTCAGGTATTATTCAACATAAGAGGAAAGTGTACATGCAGAAAAATAAAAGAGTGGTTGTTACCGGTATGGCGGCGCTTACGCCAATAGGTTTAACGGTAAAAGAATTTTGGAACAGTATGATGGAAAGTAAAAGCGGATGCGCAACTATTACTTCTTTCGATACTTCGCGCGTTGATACTAAATTTGCCTGCGAACTAAAGGGATTCGATCCCACAAAATACATGGATAAAAAAACAGCCCGCCGGTTAGATAAATTCAGTCAATATGCTTTAGCTGTTGCAAAAGATGTTTTAGAGGATGCGGGAATCAAACCGGAATCTCTTTCGGAAGATGAAAAGAATAATATCGGAGTAATCTTCGGAAGCGGGATCGGCGGAATTCAAACTTTCTATAACCAGGCGGTTGTTAGTTATACTCAAGGAGCAAATAGAATTTCCCCATTCTTCATTCCGATGATAATTCCGGATATTGCAGCCGGACAAGTTTCTATTCAATATGGTTTTCGCGGTCCAAACTATTGTGCAGTATCAGCTTGCGCAACATCGAACAATTGTATTATCGATTCTTATTTAATGATTCAGAATGGTATGACGAATGCAATGTTGTGCGGCGGAGGCGAAGCAAGTATTTGCGAAGTTGGAATCGGCGGATTCAATGCATCCAAAGCCCTTTCTACAAGAAATGATTCTCCCGAGACTGCAAGCCGTCCATTTGATGCAACGCGCGATGGATTTGTAATGGGCGAAGGAGCCGGAATGCTTTATCTTGAAGATTTGGATTCAGCAAAAGCGCGCGGCGCAAGAATTTATGCTGAATTAATCGGCGTCGGTTTATCCGCCGATGCATACCACATTACCGCCCCTGAACCGGAAGGAAAAGGAGCGAAACTTGCAATGGCTCGTGCAATGAAAAATGCAGAAATTGAACCTGAAGAAATTGATTATATCAATGTGCATGGAACTTCAACCGGACTGGGCGATATTGCCGAAACCAGTGCAATTAAATATATCTTCGGCGAACACGCATACAAGTTGAATATTTCTTCAACAAAAAGTATGACGGGACATTTGCTTGGCGCTGCAGGCGCGGTTGAAGCAGTTGCATCAATTTTGGCGACCGTAAACGATATTATTCCGCCAACAATTAATTTTGAAACTCCTGATCCGCAGTGCGATTTAAATTATACTTTCAATAAACCACAGAAAAGAATTGTGAACATTGCAATGAGCAATGCTTTTGGATTTGGCGGACACAATACCTCTATAATTTTTAGAAAATTTTCCGACTAACCGGAAGATTTCAGGCAAAAAACATGAACAAAACCAGCAAGCGCTTTATCGCAATTTTTCTTCTTTGCTGCGCAACTATTTGCGGGCAGCAAAAAGAATTTGGTTTGGGATTTGTTGCCGGAAGCCCAACCGGTATAAGCGCTAAATATTGGGTGAATAGCACAAATGCGTTGGACTTTGGACTTGGCTATTCGTTCGCGCAGAACAATTCCAACTTCAACTTTCACGCTGATTATTTGTGGCATAACTCCGATCTCTTTCATTCGCCGGAGAAATTTCTTTTCTATTACGGAATTGGGCTTAGGATAAAAACCGTAGTTGATGGGAGAGATTCTTTTGGCGCCCGCGCTGTTGCAGGGGTTTCCTGGTTTCCGGCGCACACGCCGTTTGAATTTTTTATTGAAGTTGCGCCGGTTTTTAAACTTATTCCCGAAACCGCACTTGATATTGACGGCGGACTTGGTGCAAGATATTATTTTTAACTGCTTTTTATAATTTAAATTTGTAGGCAACACGATGAACATTGTACGCTCCGCTGGAATTCTTCTTCACCCGACTTCTCTTCCGGGAAAATTTGGAATTGGCGATCTGGGTGAACAAGCTTTCAATTTTATTAATTTTCTTGAAGCATCCGGTCAAACACTGTGGCAGGTTTTTCCGCTTGGACCTACCGGTTATGGAGATTCTCCGTATCAATGTTTTTCAGCGTTTGCCGGAAATCCACTGCTAATAAGCCCGGAAATATTGGCTGAAGAAGGTTATCTCACAAATGAAGACATTACAAACGTGCCGGAATTTGATCCCATCAATATTGATTTTGGCTGGGTGATCGATTATAAAAATTCTCTTTTACGAAAAGCGTTTGATGCTTTTAATAAGGTACAAAATACTGAAGTTGAAAAGGAATTTTCATCCTTCTGCCATAAGCATAATGAATGGCTGGATGATTATTCTTTATTTATGGCGGTGAAAAATTATCACGGCGGAAATCTTTGGACCACATGGAACAAAGAAATTGCCCTAAGGGAAAAAGGTGCAATCGAAAAATGGAAAGAAAAAGTTGCAGATGAAATTCATTACCAAAAATTTCTTCAGTATATTTTTTTCAAACAATGGCAAAAAGTTAAAGATTATGCTCATCAAAAAAATATAAAAATTATTGGCGATCTGCCGATTTTTATTGCCTACGACAGCGCCGATCTCTGGGCGAATAAAAATCTTTTTACCGTTGATGAAACCGGAAAACTTTTAACATGCGCAGGCGTTCCACCTGATTATTTTAGCCCTACCGGACAATTGTGGGGCAACCCGCTTTACCGCTGGGATGAAATGGAAAAAGATGATTTCCTCTGGTGGCGAAAGAGAATTTCTTCATTGCTCGAAATTATTGATGTTGTTCGCATCGACCATTTCCGCGGCTTTGAAGCCTACTGGGAAATTCCCGGTGGTGCGTTAACCGCCGAAACCGGTAAATGGGTGAAAGCTCCCGGTGATAAATTTTTTACCGCCGTTAGAAAACATTTAGGCGATGTTCCGATTATTGCCGAGGACCTTGGTGTTATAACAAAAGAAGTAAACGCGCTAAGAGATAAATTTGATTTCCCCGGAATAAAAATTCTCCAATTTGCTTTCGGTAAAGAAATGGAAACTAAATTTTTACCTCATAATATTGTCCCGAATTGTGTTGTGCATACCGGATCGCATGATAACGATACAACCCGCGGTTATTTTGAAAAAGCAAAAGAAGAAAAAAACAAAAATGATATTTATGATTTCACTCAAAAATATCTTGGCTATTATGGAAATGACATCACATTCCAGTTGATAAAAACTGCTTACGCCTCTGTTTCAAAAATTGTGGTTATTCCATTTCAGGATATGTTAAATCTCGGCAATGAAGCAAGAATGAATTTCCCGGGAAAGCTTGGCGGTAATTGGTGCTGGCGGTTTACATGGGAACACGTCCCATACGATTTAGCCGGAAAGTACAAAGAAATGTGTGAAATGTATCAGCGTCCCCCCAAACCTGAAAAAGTTGAAAGTATAAAGTAGAAAGTGGAAAGCGATTTTAATTTTGTTCACAAAGAAACATTTTATAAATATTTTTTCAGCAGCGTTCCTGTTATTTATTGGAGCGCTGTTTGTTTTTAAATATTCCGTGCGGTACAGCAGTGTTTTTGTACTTTCTCCGGTTCTATTTATAACGGTCGGAATATTTCTCTTGTTTTTTATTGATAAAAAAAGTGAAACGTACAACACTACTTTTACCCTAAAACAATTGTTCCCCGTTTTAGGATTCCTTTTACTGGTAACGGTTTCAATGGTGTTCATTCCTCAATCAACGCAGGTTGGAAGATTTTCCGAGGTATTTGAGTGGCTTTCAAATTTTCAGCAAGGAATTTTCCCATATGGCACAAAAGCCAATCCCTCCGGTTTTCCATTTCTCTTTTTTCTCGCCTCACCGTTTTATTTAATCGGCGATGCCGGATACTTAGAGGTTTTCGGGTTATTCCTTTTTCTGATGCTGCTTTTTAAATCTGCAAAAACAAAAAAAGAGTTTTATGTAAAAATGTTCTTGCTTTTTTTTCTACCCACTACTTTTTATGAACTTGCAGTAAGAAGCGAACTATTTACTAACACGGTACTCATAATTTCACTTTTTTTTCTTGCAGAACAGAAACTGAATGAACAAGAGAGAAACATTCCTTTTTTTGTACTCGCTTTGATGTTCGGCTTTTTTCTTTCAACAAGATTGATTGCATTTCTCTGGCTCGCGTTGTTTCTTCTTTTCTTTTTCAGAAATAATTTGAAAAATGGTGCGGTGTTCTTAGCAATTTCTCTTTCCGTTTTTCTTCTTTCCTTACTTCCTTTTTATTTGTGGAATGCGGAAGCCTTCATAAATAAAGGTCCGTTTGCAGTTCAAACCATCTATCTGCCAAAATGGATTTTCGTTGTCTTTCCGTTTATCGTTTTATATGTCGGCTGGATGATCGCAGATTTTCAAGAACTACTTTTTGCATCCGGGGTGTTGACATTCCTTCTCGTCTCAATTTCTTTTTTAATGACGATAAGTGATGTTGGAATGAGTGAAACATTTTTTAACAGCAGATTTGATATTTCTTATTATATCCTTTCTGTTCCGTTTTTTATTCTTGCTTTAAAAGAGTACAGAGTCGATAGGTTCTTGGGGAAGGTGATGCTTTCTTAGTGCATCTCAGTGTGCTAAGTGCCTAAGTGGTAAAAATTTCTCCTCACCACAGAGGCACGGAGACACAGAGAATTTATGCCATCAAACAAGCGATTGCGGCAGTATTAACAATATCATCAACGCTGCAGCCGCGGCTTAAATCAAAGAATGGTTTTTTCAATCCTTGATTAATTGGTCCAACTGCTTCTGCACCGCCAAGACGCTGTGCAATTTTGTAACCAATGTTTCCCGAGTTCAAATCGGGGAAGACGAGTACATTTGCTCTTCCGGCAACTTTGCTACCCGGCGCTTTTTTCTTTCCAACACCTT
This sequence comes from Ignavibacteriaceae bacterium, assembly GCA_036170205.1. Taxonomy (GTDB): domain Bacteria; phylum Bacteroidota; class Ignavibacteria; order Ignavibacteriales; family Ignavibacteriaceae; genus UBA1563. The sequence continues at coordinate 5,398 of JAVHOS010000038.1, forward strand.
CAACGATTGCTGCATCAAATTGAAGTTCGCCGTCAACAGCTAAGTCGGATCTTTTTTGTTGAACAAAATTTGTTGCAGCGCGGACTTTATCAACCAATTCATGCTCAGCACTTCCTTTCGTAGAAAAAGAAAGCATTGCGATGTAAGGTTCTTCGCCGGTTAATTTTTTATGATTGTCCGCTGTTGAAATTGCGATGTCTGCAAGTTGTTCCGCGGTTGGATTTGGATTGACTGCACAGTCCGCAAAGCTGTAAACTTTTTCCGGGAAGACCATCAAAAAGAAACTTGAAAGAATTGAAATTCCTTCTCCTAATCCAACGCAAAAAATTGAAGCTCTTGTTACATCGCCGGTTGTAGCGATCGAACCGGAAACGCTTCCGTCGGCCATCCCTTCGCGAACCATCATTCCGCC
>JAVHOS010000039.1:0-5807 GCA_036170205.1 Ignavibacteriaceae bacterium
CTAAACAACTTTGCTTATCTCTTGATCTTTATATTGTAGTTGATAAAGTCTATAATAAATTCCCCGTTTTGCAAGGAGCTCCTGATGATTCCCGGTTTCTTTAATTTCACCTTTATGCATTACAAGAATTTTATCCGCGTTCTGAATTGTTGAAAGTCTATGAGCGATAACAATTGCGGTTCTACCAACAAGCAGTTTTTCTATTGCCTGCTGAATAAGTATTTCTGTTTCTGTATCAACGCTTGAAGTTGCTTCATCTAAAATTAAAATTTGGGGATTAAACGCCAGCGCACGCGCGAATGAAATCAATTGTTTTTGTCCAACACTTAACGTAGCTCCGCGTTCTTTAACTTCTTCATCATATTTTTTTGGAAGCAGTTGAATAAATTTATCCGCGCCGACAAGTTCAGCCGCTTGTTGAACTTGTTCATCTGAAATTTCAGGATTGTTCATTCCGATATTTGATTTGATCGTACCAGAAAAAAGAAAAACATCCTGCAAAACAATTGATATTTGTCTGCGGAGATCGTGTTTATCAAGTTCACGAATATCAATTCCATCAACACGAATTACTCCGCTGTTAATATCATAAAAACGCGTAAGAATATTAATAATACTCGTCTTTCCCGCTCCGGTAGCGCCTACAATGGCGACCGTTTCACCGGGATTTACATTAAGAGAAATATTTTTAAGAACGTATTCGTCTTTGTTATATGCAAATGAAACATCTTTAAAAGAAATAGAGCCTTTCACCGAAGGAAGAAGCTTTGGTTGTACCGGATTTATAACAAACGTTTCGTCATCAAACAATTTAAAAACTCTTTCGGAAGAAGCCATAGCCGTCTGCATGATATTATATTTTTCTGAGAGATCACGGATCGGGCGGAAAAACATTTCCGTGTATTGAAGAAACGCGAAGAGCGTTCCAAGCGTTAGCACATTGCGCACAACTTCGCCGCCCCCGTACCAAATAATTAATGCTAACGCAATTGAGCTGATAAATTCCACCGAAGGATAAAAAACCGCATAGTAAAAAATTGATTCAACGTTTGCTTTTTTATGGTCTCCGTTAATGCCTGAAAACTTTTGCAGTTCCTCTTTCTCTTTGTGAAAAAGCTGCATCACCGATATTCCCGTAATATGTTCCTGCATGTAAGAATTTAATCTTGCAAGATGAAACCGCACATCGCGGTAATTATCACGGACTTTCTTTCTAAAAAGAAAAGTGCCGTAAATAAGCGCCGGCAAAATAGAAAGCGAAACAAACGACAGTTTCCAATCCATAAAAAACATAAACCCGAGAATCCAGAGAATGATAAACACATCGCTAAAAATCATAATAATGCCGGAAGAGAAAAGTTCGTTAAGCGATTCAATATCATTCGTTACGCGGGTAACAAGTCTTCCTATCGGAGTCTTATCAAAAAATTTTATTGCAAGTCTTTGCGTATGCGAAAATAATTTAAGACGGATATCGTAAATAGTTTTTTGTCCGAGATACTGCGTGTAGTATGTTAACAAATACTGTATAGCCGATTGAAAGAACAACGACGCGAAAAGGGCGATCGTTATCCAGAGCAGACCGGAAAAGTTTTTGTTTACAATATAGTTATCGATTGCAATTTTAGTTAAGTACGGACGCAACGGTCCCAACGCCGCTACAATAATATTTAACAAAATTGCAAAAACCACATAGCGTTTGTAAGGTTTAATAAAGGTAAGAAGCCGTTTCATCAACTTTGCATCGTACGCTTTACCGAGTATTTCGTCGTCGTTCTTTTCTTGTGCCATTACTTAAATTTCTTGCTCGTGCTCATAATCTTTTCAATTAAATTCTTCAATTTCTTTTTCGAGCAACTGCTTGTAATAAATATCTGCATAAAGTTTGTTGAGCGCAAGCAGTTCGTCGTGTGTTCCTTCTTCTGCAATAGTTCCTTTATCAAGAACAACAATTTTGTCGGCGTCTTTTACTGTTGAAATGCGGTGGCTAATTATGATGCTCGTTCTTTCTTCCATAAACGTTTTTAAATTCTTTAGAATTTCTTCTTCCGTGTGTGTATCAACCGCCGAGAAAGAATCATCAAGAATTAATATCTTCGGATCGATCACCAACGACCGCGCGATAGTTGCGCGCTGTTTTTGTCCACCCGATAGCGTAATGCCGCGTTCGCCGATTATTGTTTCATAACCGTTCGGAAAATCTTTTACGTCTTTATCAAACTGTGCGATGCGGGAAGCCGACATCATTTTTTCTTTGCCGTGCTCTTTTAATCCGTAAGTAAGATTGTTTGCAATTGAATCAGAAAAAAGAAAAGTCTCCTGCTGCACAAAACCAATTTGTTTGCGCAATGTTGCAAGAGGAATTTTATTGATCGGTTTATCATCAAGTAAAATTTCTCCTTCGGTAACATCATACAAGCGCGGAAGCAAATTGATTAAAGTGGTTTTGCCTGCGCCGGTTAATCCCATAATGGCAAGCGTTGTTCCAACCGGTATTTCAAGATTGATATTATTTAATACTTTCGGCAGATGTTCATTATACCTGAATGATACATTCTTAAAAGTGATTTTTCCATTTAAATCTTTAATTGAATAGTCAGTCGCTTCGGTCTCTTCAACCTCAAACGGTTCGGCAAGAATTTTATTTAATCGTTTCATGCTTGCTTCCGCTTGTTGAATAATGTTGATAACCCAGCCGAATGCAATGATAGGCCAGATTAGCATTCCAAGGTAGATGATCAACGCGGTAATGTCACCGAGCATTAGCTTGCCGTTGATCACTTCCGAACCGCCAACCCAAATAACAATGATGATCGATAATCCGGTTATCAAAAATAAGATCGGCTGAAACAATGCTTGAATTTTTACAAGCTTCATATTTCTGTTTAAATAATCTTTACTAAGCGAAGCGAACTCATCAATTTCACTTTCTTCACGAACGTAGGATTTAATTACACGCATTCCCGAATAATTCTCCTGCGCTTTTGTCGTTAGCTCAGAAAATTTTTCTTGTATGGCTGTAAAACGGGTATGGATTTTCTTCCCGATCAAATAGATCAAATAAGATAAAAACGGTAACGGCAAGAGTGAATAAAGTGTAACGGTAATATCGATTGAAAGCATTATCCAGAGAACGATAATAAAACGAATGCCGGTATCAATAGTGTACATAACCGCCGGACCAATAAACATGCGCACCGCGTTGATGTCGTTGGTGGCGTGCGCCATAATGTTTCCGGTAGAATTATTTTGAAAATAGCGGAGCGGCAGCCGTTGAATGTGCGCCCAAAAATCCTGGCGCAGATCAAATTCAATTTCTCTTGAAACGACAATTATGGTTTGGCGGATAAGGAAACGAAAAACTCCGGCGATAAGGGAAGTTCCGGCAATTAATAATCCATACTTAATTAATGTCTGCTGTGCGAGTGATTTATGCAAATCATTCATCGCATCTTTAATTACGATTGGAATGTATGTCGAAAATCCGTTTGAGATAAGAATGAAAAGTATTCCCCAAAAGATTTTAGTCTTATACCGGACAAAATATTTTTTAAGAGATTTAAGGTTAGTCATAATGATCTTTATTGCAACGCAAGACGTGTTAAAAAGGATTTAATGTCTTCTTCTTTTGGTGGGGGAACTAAATATTCAACTTGTTCAGAATAATTAATATCAGCATAAAAAGTCAATTGTTCTCTAAAAAGTTTTTCATTAAACCCATCACCAAACAGAGTATCTGCTTTGTTTGCCACTTCTTCCAAAGAAAAATATTTTTTGAAAATGAAATACAAATCAACATAGTCTTTCCATTTTCCTCTTCCACCAAGTGCGTAAGCTTTCATTGCGGCAAGGTCGAGCAGGGAGGGAAGGCTAATAATTTTTTCAAAATTATCTTTGTGTTCAACTAAATGAGGGAATTGATAAAAGGTGATTTTTACGTTACCAATAAAGAGTGTCCATTCTGATGGAGTTTGATGGAGAGTTTTAAATTTGAATCGCAGCTTAGTAATTTTTTCTTCTAAAGCGTTTCTATCAATCTTTGTTGTTGTAAATAGATCAAAATCTATGGAGCGGCGATGACCAAGATATAAAGCAATAGCTGTTCCGCCGACAAGGTAAAATTTTCTCTTGAATTTTTGTACCAAAGGTAAAAGTTTGGTTTGCCCGTCACTCAATATTTCTTTATGCAACATGTTTCTCAAAGTATAAAGTAAAAAAGTGTTTTGTTTGTGCCCGGTAATTGCATCGCAGACCTGAAATTTGTTTTAGAAAAATTTTCTGAACATCTCTAATTCCCAAAAGTGCAAATAACCGTTGTACGCCTTTCCAATCACCGTTATTTAAAATCATCTCTACCAATGCTTCTTCATTAATTTTTTCTTTATCGCTTTCTTTTACCCACCACAAAAGATAAGCGTAATCTTGTATAAGTTTTTTCTTCTCTATTTCAAATACATGCTTTGTCATTTAGTGCGATCATCCTTGTTTGCAGACTAATCTATTATCTCAAATCCCGTGTACTTTTGTAAAACTTTCGGAACAATAATTTTTCTTTCCGGCGTTTGATTGTTTTCTAAAATAGAAACCATCAAACGGCTGGTTGCAAGACCGCTGCCGTTCAGCGTGTGCACGAATTCCGGTTTCTTCGTCGTTTCATTTCTGAAACGAATGTTAGCGCGCCGCGCCTGAAACGCTTCAAAATTACTGCACGATGATGCTTCGAGCCATTTGCTTTCAGCCGGAGACCAGGTCTCAATATCGTAACATTTGGCGGCGGAAAAACTTAAATCGCCGGTGCAAAGTAAAAGCAAACGATAAGGAACGTTCAACGCGTGCAAAATATCTTCGGCGTCTTTTACTATCAACTCCAATTCGTCGTAAGAAGTTTCCGGTTTTACAAATTTTACCATTTCAACTTTATTAAACTGATGCACGCGCAAAAATCCTTTTGAATCTTTACCGTAACTACCGGCTTCGCGTCTGAAGCAAGGCGAATAACCGACATATTTTATAGGCAAATCTTTTTCATTTAATATTTCATCCCGGTGAATATTGGTTATGGGAACTTCTGCTGTAGGGATCGGATACAAACCGTCTTTCTCAACAAAGTACATATCTTCTTCCATCTTCGGAATTTGTCCGGTTCCTTTCATTGATTCACGGTTCACCAATATCGGGGGCAGTACTTCTGTATAACCGTGATGCTGCAAATGATAATCAAGCATAAAATTGATCAGCGCGCGTTCCAGTGTTGCTCCTTTACCGATATACAATGGAAATCCCGAACCGGATATTTTTGTTCCCCGTTCGAAATCCAAAATTTTTAGTTTCTTTCCAAGTTCGATATGGTCTAACACTTTAAAATCATTTTCAAAAGAAAAACCATCGGGCAGCCATTGTTTTGTTTCAACATTATCCTCCGCTGTTTTGCCTACCGGAACGGATGCGTGGGATAAGTTTGGTGTATGCCGGAGGATCGTTTCAACTTTTTCTTCAATATCGCGAAGCTGGGAATCGAACAAAGCAATTTGATCGCCGACTAATTTCATCTTAGCAAATACAGAGGAAGTATCCTGCCCGGCTTTTTTCATCTGCGGAATTAGCGCTGAGGCTTGATTCCGTTTTGCTTTAAGTTCATCTGTTTTTACTATCAACGAACGATGTTCTTCATCGATCGCTAAAATTTCATCAACAATATCTTTGCTGTTTTTGTTTAGTAATCCTTGCCGAACAAGCTCCGGATTTTCACGAATAAGTTTTATGTCTAACATTTGTTTCCTTTGAATTTCTTAGCGTCTTAGCGTCTT
>JAVHOS010000040.1:0-3476 GCA_036170205.1 Ignavibacteriaceae bacterium
AACACTTCGATATATTATCGCAACGTTTCGATATCGGAACGACCCTTTTCGATATTATGACGAAACTTCAGAGCAGGATGAACTAAACCTGATAAACCGGAAATCACAAAAAACAATTCGCAGTAGCGAATCAAATATTTTAGAAGATTGATTGAATGTTTGCATGAATAAATGCAATCCATTCATCCATTCATTTCCATTCAGCCTTTCCTTCGCATTATTTGTCTCATTAATCATTTGCCAATCCACCGTGGTGGACTGAAAACCGTCAACTTTCAAATCCCTCATTTTTAAACAAATAAATATTAAATTAGCACTACAAAAAAATGAGATACTGTGAAAGTAATTGAACATCTACAAAGAACGAATGATCCTCTAATCAGTTTTGAAATTATTCCGCCTAAACGGGGTGGAGATATTAAAAGTCTATTACAGGTAATTGATGATCTTGCAAAATATAATCCTCCGTTTATTGATATTACAAGCCACGGAGCCGAGATTGTTTATGAAGAAACGACTAAAGGAATAAAGAAAAAAATTATCCGTAAGCGTCCCGGAACGCTTGGCATTTGTGCTTTGATCCAGAATAAATATAATATCGATGCAGTGCCGCATATCCTCTGCAAAAATTTTACGCGCGAAGAAACAGAAGACTTTTTGATCGAATTGAATTATCTTGGAATCGAAAATGTTCTTGCTATCCGCGGCGATGACAGCGGATTTGTAAAACCCGTTCCACACGGCAGAAGCGCGAATGATTACGCAGTTGATCTGGTTTCTCAAGTGAACGCAATGAACAACGGAAAATATTTGGAAGAGAATTTACTTGACGCAAAGGCGACGGATTTCTGCGTTGGTGTTAGCGGTTATCCCGAAAAGCATTTTGAAGCACCGAACTTAAAACTTGATATTAAATATGCCAAACAGAAAATTGATACCGGCGCCGACTACATTGTTACACAAATGTTTTACGATAACAATGTCTATTTTGATTATGTAGAGGCATGCAAAGAAGAAGGAATTAAAGCGCCGATAATTCCCGGTTTAAAAATTCTTTCGGTTAAATCTCATTTAACAAATATTCCGCGAAACTTTTACATCAATATTCCTGAAGAATTGGCGGAAGAAGTAATGGCTGCCAAACCTGAACATGTTTTGGAAATCGGTGTAAATTGGGCTGCAAAGCAAGCAGAAGAATTGTTTAACCGGAACGTGCCGAGTATTCATTTTTATATTATGCAGAACTCTAAACCGATCAATCTCTTGATGAAAAAATTAAATCTTCATTCTAAAAAATTGGTTGTAAAAAAATAAGATGCTTGGAATAACAAAACGAATTTCGAAAAAATTAAAATGGGGAATTGCAGGCTGCGGAAAGTTTTCCGAGACGGCGATCCTTCCAACTTTTAATTTGATCCCCAAATCAAAGATCAATGCGATCTTTAGCAATGACGCAAAGCGGGCAAAAGCGGTAGCGGAAAAATTTCTCATCCCCAAATCATTCAATAATTTTGATGAGTTTCTTCTATCAGATATTGATGTGGTTTACATCGCAAGCGCAAATGCTAATCATTATGAACAAGTTATAAAAGCGGCGAAAGCAAAAAAACATATTCTCTGCGAAAAACCTATGTCGGTAACATCCGCGCAGGCGGAAGAGATGGTTCGGGTTTGCAAGGAGAACGGCGTGCTGTTTGCCGTTGATTTTGTTTACCGGTTTCATCCGTTGGTAGAAAAAACAAAAGCGATAATCGAGGCTTCACTACTCGGTAAAATTCTTTACATCAATGCGGAGTTCAACATTAATTTAATTCCGCTCGATAACTTCCGCTACAATAAAGAAGCGGCAGGCGGCGGAGCTGTTCGAGATTTGGGAACGCATCTTCTTGACTTAATGCGTTATTTACACGGAGAAATTGTTGAGATAAGCGGAGTGAACGAAAGTCTTTTTTACAAATCTGAAGTAGAAGATTTTGCTTCCGGCATTTTAAAATTTGAACGGGGCGGATACGGACATTTTCAAGTCGCCTATTGCGCGCCGAAATCTTTTAACCGAATTGAGATCATCGGCTCAAAGGGAGCAGTTAGTATTGATGGGCTTATTAGCGCTCGTTATGGCTCTTCTAAATTGAGTATTCTTTTAGAAGGCGAAGGGAAAAAAGTTTTTAGAAAACGGGCTAATAAACTTTATCGTTTGTTAAAATCGGTTACAAAATCTTTTATTAAAAATGAAACGCCGCTCGTAACCGGTGAAGATGGTTTGGCAAATATGAGATTAATGGAAAAGTTTGAAAATAGATGCAGCAGCGCGAAGAGTTAATCGCATATTGCCATAAAATTTATGAGAAGGAATTTGTTTCGGCTTACGACGGTAATTTATCTGCAAGAACTCCTAACGAAACCATTCTTATTACACGCTCAGCCGTATGTAAAGGTGATGTAACCGCAAATGATATTTTAGAAATAAACATGAATGGTGACTTAGTAAGCGGTTCAGGTAAAATTTCAACTGAGAGCAAACTTCACTCGTTTATTTATCAAAACAGAAAAGATGTGAAAGCAATTGTTCATGCTCATCCGGTTTATGCTACAGCATTCGCTTCTGTAAGAGAATCTTTAGATCGACCAATTTTCCCGGAAGTTATTTTAACCTTGGGGCGGATTCCCCTCTGTAAGTACGCCACTCCTTCAACAGATGAATTGCCGGAAAGTTTGAAGAATCACATTAATTATGCAAATGTATTTTTGTTGGAAAATCATGGCGCTGTTTCCGTTGGTGTGGATATCAAACAAGCATATTTTAGAATGGAAAAATTAGAACACACAGCTAAAACAATGTTCGTTGCTAATAAACTTGGCGGTGTAAAAGAGATCCCAAAATATAAATTAGATGCGCTTTATTCTGTAGCAGAAAAAAGTTATGGAATAAAGTTAGATGAAAAAAATAAGTTTTAAAATACTATGGACAAAAAGAAATTAAATGTTGCATTGTTAGTCGGCGGCGCTTCTGCCGAAAGAGCGGTTTCAAAACATTCAAGTCAGGCTATTTACGCGGCTCTTGTAGAACTTGGGTATTCTGTAAAATTAATCGATCCCGGCTACGGAATTCATCAACCGGAAAAGCCGGAAGATTTTTTCGCCGATAAAGACTTCTTTCCGGTTTCTTCACGTAATTATCTCGAAGCGATAAATTCATCTTTATTTGACAAGGTTGATGTTGCTTCCCTTGGTTTGCATGGTCAGTGGGGTGAGGACGGAATTATTCAATCGCTGCTGGAATTACGGAATATTAAATACACCGGTTCGGATGTTCTCGCAAGTGCATTAACAATGGATAAAATGATGTCCAAAATTGTTATGCGCGATCATAACATTTCTGTTCCAAACGGATTTGTAATAGAGAAAAATTATTCATACGAAGCCGTTCTGCAAAAAATAAAAAGCGAATTCACTTTCCCACTCATCGTAAAACCGAA
>JAVHOS010000040.1:3576-5771 GCA_036170205.1 Ignavibacteriaceae bacterium
TGCAGAGGATATGCCCGCGCAGATTTTCGTTTAAATGATGCCGGAGAATTTTTCTGTCTTGAAGTAAATTCGTTACCCGGAATGACGGCAACAAGTCTGCTTCCAAAGGCGGCTAAAGCTGTCGGCATTTCATTTACACATTTAGTTGAAAAAATTGTAAACCTCGCACTTTCATGAAATTAAAGATTTCAAAACAAAAAATCCTTTTAGCAATTTTTTTTACAATTGCCTTAGCCGGATTTACATATCTTACATTTAATGAAACGGGAATAATCAAATACGTTAAAGTGAAGCGTGAGGTTGATTCTTTAAAAGCTGTGGTGAGAAAATTGGAAGAGGAGAATAAAGTAATTTCTGCTGAAAATGATTCGCTTATAAAAAAAATACCGGCGAAGATTGAGCGGGTTGCTCGGGAGAAATACTCGATGAGTAAGAAAAATGAAATCATCATCAAGATCGAAAAACAATAATTTAATTCCACCAAAAATTTGAAAACTGACCAATCTAATTTGAGCATTCCTTTAGCTGAAAGAGTACGACCTATGAGTCTGGACCACTTTTTCGGGCAGGAACATTTACTTGGAAAAGGAAAACCGATCCGGTTGATGATTGAATCGGACGCGCTTTCATCCTTTATTTTGTGGGGTCCTCCCGGAACGGGAAAAACTACAATTGCAAAATTAATTGCTCTGAACACCAAATCCGATTTCTTCCAAATCAATGCAGTCTCATCCGGCGTAAAGGAAATAAGAGAAATTATTTCCGCCGCAACCAAGAATCGAGAGCATCAAAAAAAAACAATTTTGTTCATCGATGAAATTCACCGCTTCAACAAAGCGCAGCAAGATGCTCTGCTGGGCGCTGTAGAATCAGGCTTGCTTACATTAATTGGAGCGACAACCGAAAATCCGTCCTTTGAAGTGATCTCTGCTTTGCGTTCACGAATGAGAATTTTTACTTTGAAAGAATTGGAAAAAGAAGAACTCGAAAAAATTATTGATTCCGCAGTTCAGAAAGATGAATTACTTTCATCTCATCATATAAATATTGTCGATAAAGATTTTCTTCTTTATCTCTCCGGCGGAGACGCGCGAACCATGTTAAACATTCTTGAAGCGGCAGTTCTACAGGAAAAAGAAAAAGAAAAAATAGATTTAACGAAAGAAGTTTTTGAGAATGTTGTTCAGCAAAAAAATATTTTGTACGATAAAGATGGCGAAGAACATTTCAACCTGATTTCCGCTTTCATAAAAAGTATTCGCGGAAGCGATCCCGATGCGGCGCTGTACTGGATGGCGAGAATGTTAGCGGGAGGGGAAGACCCATTATTTATTGCGAGAAGAATGATCGTGCTTGCCTCGGAAGATATTGGGAATGCATCACCAAACGCATTACTGCTGGCGGAGGCTTGTTTCACCGCTGTGTCAAAAATCGGTATGCCGGAAGCGCGGATAATTCTTGCGCAATGTGTAACCTATTTGGCTTCTTCCGTTAAAAGCAATGCTTCTTATGTGGCGATAGAAAAAGCGCTCAGAGATGTTGAGCAGAAACCTTTTTACAAAGTTCCTCTTCATCTACGGAATGCCCCTACGGCATTGATGAAAAAACTCGGTTATGGCAAAGAATATAAATATGCGCATGAGTTTAAAAATCATTTTGTTGAAGAGAATTATTTCCCCGATGAGATGAAAGGAACTCAATATTATTTCCCGACGGAACTCGGGCAAGAAAAGAATTTGAGGGATCGCTTAAAAATATTGTGGAAGAAATTCAAGAAGTATGAATGACGCTTAAGTTGCGATGAACATTTTCCCGGGGAGTTGTTTTACTAATCCTTTAAATTCAAGCGTGAGTAAGTTAACCAAACAATCTGAAGTCGAGAGTCCGGTTTGAGTAGCAATATTATCAATCTGCATTTCCTTGTTCTCAAGAACGGTTAAAATTTTTTGTTCGAACAGAGTTAAATCAACATGAGGTTTGGGAATGGTTTTACCGATTACCGGATTTAATTTTAATTCAAGTTCAACAAGAATATCTTCCGGATTTCTTACAAGCTTTCCGCCGCCTTGTTGTATAAGCGCGTTAGTTCCTTCAGATTGTTTTATACCCAAATTTCCAGGAATCACAAATACCTCTCTCCCTTGATCTAACGCAAACTCCGCTGTTTGTAACGCGCCGCCTTGAATTCCCGATTC
>JAVHOS010000041.1:0-5766 GCA_036170205.1 Ignavibacteriaceae bacterium
TTTGAATAAGCATCCGCCAAAAACAATGCCGCTTCTTTATCGGCATGATTTTTTTCAAACTTGATGGCATATTTACTTTTTCTTTCGTTAAATAATCTTTCTCTCTCAACCACTACAGAATCCCAAAGTGAAGTAAATTGTTCGGATTCTCCATACTTTGGCTGTAAATAAATTAATTGCTGATAAGCTTCTTCATAGCGTTTTGCTCTATGTAATTCAGTTACAAGAGCAAATCTTGTTTCATGATCAGAAGGATTTTTTTTCACCATCCGGTAATATTTATCGATTGCATATTCTTGTTTTTGTTGAGCTAATTTCTCCCACTTGCGATAGGTTGTATCAAAGTAAGTGTACGTATATCCCTTGTCCCGAGCCAGGTCGTATCCATCCATCGCTTCTTTAAAGTAAGGACGAAAAGAAAGCGCAGTTTCAAAGGCTTCTAAAGCAATCTTCTTCTTACCCAGCCATAAAGTAAAATAACCGTAGCGACTCCATAACCTATGATCTTCCGGATATCTTGCAACATAAATCTTTAAAATCTTTTCTCCTTTTTCGATATGATTATTACGTGCAAGGATTTCCGTATATCGAATAATTTCATCAGCAGAGCCATCTTCCCTCTTCAAATATTCATCGTACCAAACTTCCGCCGTTGTCCACTGTCCTAAATTTTTATAACACTTTCCTATTTCCAAATAGTTTATTGGTTTTGCCGGATTAATAGCAATTTCTCTACGGTGCCCATCGATTTTCAAGTAGAGTTCATCGTACCAATTTTTTGTGGCTCTGGCTAAATTTTTTGCTACTTCTTGATTGTTTGGGGCGATCTTCCTTGCGGCGCGAAAATCATAAACGGCTTGTTCTAATTGATCTCTTTGTTCATAACACAAACCGCGAAGATTATATCCTTCAACTTCCTGCGGAAGCGCTGAAACTACTTTATTCAGCAGGTCAATTGCTTCTCCATACTTTCCGATCTTCATTTGTCGGATTGCTTCACTACGAATAATTTCTATTTTTGTTTGAGAAAAAATAAAAGTAGAAAGCAATAAAATTAAAAGAATTGTGAGGGAATTCCGTTGCATTTCGGGTCTCATTACTTTGAAGGCTCGTCTTCTAAAATTTCATGTAAAATATACTCTGCATTCTCAGCTTTCTCATTTACTTGATACGTACATGCAAAAATATAGTTCATAATCACTTCTTGAAATTTTAGATCGGAGTTAGGCAGATTACTTCTTATTTTGGAAACCAATTGGTTGAGCGTTTTATCATCGGCTTTGCTTATTAAGATTAAAATTTTGTTGCTTACAATACACAGTTTATCTTTTTTATCCGTGGATAAACGAATTGCATTTTGCAGTTGATTTATCGTTAATATTTTCTGACGTTCCGCAATCTCATCAAGCTTAATTGAAAAAAGAGTGAACGGCTGACCCGTGCTTTTATAAAGCGCTATTTGATTATTTAGAATTAACGTGAAATCATTTAAATCGTATAAATTTGAAAAAGAGAATTTCTCCGGAACAATATCAATATTAGTTAACGGTTTATATTTAGAAGACTGCGCTGATGGCGGCATCAACGTTGGTTGTTCTTGCTTTTGTAATTCTACAGTATTTACTACCGGAAATGGATTTTGGAATTTTGGCGTTTGCTCAAAATCGAAATAAACCCCTTTGTAAGGCTCGATATAATAATCGCTTACAAATTGCCCTTCGGTATGTCCAATATTCGGTGTAATGGTTGCTCTTCCGCTTGTGGCTTTGCCTCCTTCATCTGTTTGTTTTTGTAAATAAATAACAGCGGTTGAATGTTGAACAATTCCGTCTACAAGAATTTGCGCTAACGGTGTTGCCGGTTCAGCTACAACAAAAAGACTGGTAACATTTTTTTCTTCGATTGTTTCAATTGTCTGTAAAAATGTTTGCTGCAAAGCCTGTGGATTTTCAAAACCAATAAAATGTGTTAATTCATCAAATATTAATCTATTGGGTTGGTATTGATCGACAACGGTTACGATATCATTTAAATATTCAATTAAGAAATTATCCGGGTTGCCTGAATCATAAATTTCGGTTGGAGGAGCCACTCGAACTACAATTACTAAATTTTGATTCATATATGATTGCAAATCAAAATCGATCGAAGCAGCTTGTATCATCAAATCTTTGGGACGCATACTGGTGAAAAATAGACAAACCTCTTTATTCTTTGCGCTTTCCATGGCATATTGAAGTCCGATCAAAGTTTTCCCGGATTTTCTTTGTCCGATTAAGAGATAAGTGCCTCCGCGATAAAAGCCGCCCCAGGCTTTATCAACCAGACTTATACCGGTCGGTACCAAATTTAATTTCTTTTTCATATAGATTTCTCTTTTTCCATACAAAGAGGTAACAAACGTTATGCCTGAAATATCTTTTGTTTATCAACTGTTTTTAGAGAGAAACTTATGGGTAGGTGTCTCATTCGGAGAAAAATTAATTGAAGTGCTTCAAAATAGAACAACACTATCGAGCTAACATTCCGAACACAAATATTGCGGTTGCGTTAGAAACAATAGTCGGTTCGTTAGTAATGTAGTCTGCCTTATCATCAAAGTAGAGAACATTATCGCCGTTAAACTCTGCATAACTAAAATCAGATCGTTCGATTTGGTAATTGTCTAAGATCGCTTTAGGCGCCGGACCAGCGGAAACTGCCCCTGGAAGATATCCACCATTGAGGTAGGCAATTTGTGAGTGAAATTTTTTGCTGAACTGTTTTCCAATATTATAGATAAAAGAAATGCCCCATGGATTTTTTCCCAACACATAATCCCGCTGAAAATATTTGAGAGTATCATACTCGGAATCGTGCATCAGTTTTTTCCAAAGAATTGCTTGCAATGCGATACCCAGAAAAGTATTTGTAGTGCCCCATGAATAAACAGTTCCTTCTCCAAAGATCATCTTATTTTTATTTTCATTAAAGGCAATTAAGTTATTTTGAAGATAATTCTTAAAACGAAGATTGTGTTCCGCAATTCTAAAGTGAGCTAAAGCGTCAATATCTCCCCAACTCCACCAATAATCTGATTTTGCGCTATCTCCATAAACAAAAGAATCTGTTAAGTATTTTGTCTCTTTAGTTGATTTATAAAGTTCGATAGCACCAAGCGCAAGTTTTCCCCAAAAACGTGTATCCTGATACATACCTGATTGAACGACATCAACATTCGGAACTTGATTTCTGACTTGATAAATATCCTTCGCAAGAGCCAGCCATTTATCGGCATCATTTTTATCGGAGAATCTGTCACGCCAAACTCTTGAAGCTAACGAAAGGGTTGCTGAAACTAATCCGACCATGTTCTTCCCTATTCCCGGATAAGCCGGGCGATCATATTTTAAGGAGTCGTTCTCCGGCAATCGCCATGTCTGGCTATGATCATCAATGTTTTGCACTTGAGTAATAAACTTCCCCTTTTTATAGTAAGCTCTAATTATCCAATCAATTCCAACCTTCGCTTCTTCGAGAACGTCAGGTTCGCCGTTTTTATTTCTGTCAAATTCAAATTTCGCTTTATCAAATTCATAACTGAATAAAAGCATGTATGTAGTATAAGCGGTAGAATTTAAGAATTTGATATAATCTCCGGCATCATGCCAACCACCGGTTACATCAACTCCTCCAACAGCTTCATCGCCAATTATTTGTGGTGAATCATAAAGATGACAAGGCTTATGTAGATAGGGTTTTGTCGGTCCGCAACGTTGAACTTTAAGAAAGAGCAAGAGTGAATCTGTTATTCCTTGAAAAACATCTTTTGAAATTTTAAAAGTTAAATATTTTTTATCTGCAACTGCTATATAATAAATGCCTGCAGTGGTCAGTCCTGAAAAATCAATCTGATAGGTAAAAGAATATTTCCCCCAGATTCCTCTATTGGTGTCTATTCTATTTTTATAAACATTTTTTTCATTGGAGGCATCAACAATAGTAAAAAAAGTATTTGAGAGATCACTTTGCGACATGACTGTGGCGGTTTTAATATCACCTGGTAAAAAACCAACTTGATTTGCTCTTATTAAAATTCCATCACCGCCCGCAGCGTTGCAACTGATTTGCCCCAAGGAAAAGAAGATAAAAATCAATTGAAGAAGATTTTTTTTGATCATGAAGTAATTTACCATGTTTATAACGTGAACCTACAACTTTGTTATACCGATTCCCGGCAAATCGGATAAGGTGACGCGTCCGTCGATAATTTTCGTACCGGAAAAAATATCATTGCCGATAAGTAAAGCTCCATCTAAATCAGCCCAATCGACCATTGGAGAAAGATGCGATGCAGCAGAAATAGCGCACGACGTTTCCGTCATACAGCCTAACATAACTTTCATACCAAACGAACGGGCAAGTAATAACATTTTGTACGCTTCGCGCATTCCGGTGCTTTTCATTAGTTTAATGTTGATTCCTGAGTAAACTCCTTTTGCTTTTAACACATCCGGTAAGCGTTGTACAGCCTCATCACCAATCGTTGGAAGTGGAGAATGTTCCGTAAGCCATGCGTTGTCGTCAACATTTTCTTTCGGCATCGGTTGTTCAAGAAATAATATGTTCCTTTCTTTTAACCAATGAGCCATTTCTAAAGCGAGATTTTTATCTTTCCATCCTTGATTAACATCAACGGTAATAGGCTTGTCCGTAACCGACCGAATAGTTTCAATCATCTCTTTATCGGTGTCTCTTCCGAGTTTAACTTTTAATATTTTATATTCTTCAGCTTCTTTAACTTTTTGCCGAACCACTTCAGGTTTATCAATTCCAATTGTGAATGAAGTAACGGGAGTTTTCGTTTTATCAAATCCCCAGATATTGTACCATGGTTGATTTAATAATTTCCCGACCAAATCATGTATCGCAATATCAACAGCGGCTTTTGCAGCTTGATTTTTCACATTAATCGAATCTACATACGTCAGAATTTTTTCCAGCTCAAATGGATTATCAAATTGAGTGAGGTTAACTTTCGAAAGAAATGCTGCTGCTGTCTCTTGAGATTCTCCAAGATATGGCGGCATCGAAGCTTCACCGTAGCCAATTATTCCATCATATTCAACCTCAGTTAACATAACCGGAGTGGTAGTGCGTGAGCTTGTAGCAATAGTAAAAACGTGTTTCAACTCCAAAGTATAAGGACGATAACGCAATTGTATTTTAGAAGATTTCATGTTTTTTGAAATTCCTTTTGAAAATATGTTGATTGGGAAAGACGAACCGAGAACAGTCCCTGCGGCAATCCCGGAGGTTATAATAAAATTTCTTCTGTTTTGTTTCATAGTATTCCTATTTATAAAATGGATTTGATTCAATAGTCTGAACACCATTTAGATTAAGCGAGTTTACAATTCTTTTTGCACGAATGAAAGTAGTTAATCGGTGTTTACTGAAATTATTTTTTGTTTTTTCAAAACTATTTATTCTTACTCTTCCTGAGGCATGAATAAACTCATTATCACCAAGATAGATAGCAACGTGTGTAATTCGTTCTTTATGATTTTCTGCGCCGGAAAAACCAAAAAACAATAAATCTCCCGGCTGCAAATTTGAAAATCCTTTTTCAGTATCAATCGTATCGCCTGCAAATACTTGCTGGGAAGCGTCGCGGGGAAGCACTATTCCATTTGCAAAGTAAACAGTTTTTGTGAATCCGCTGCAATCCAATCCTTTTGCCGATGTTCCTCCCCATAAATAAGGAATTCCCATAAATTTCTTTGC
>JAVHOS010000042.1:0-5764 GCA_036170205.1 Ignavibacteriaceae bacterium
ATGAATTCTTCTTTTTTATTTGTCAGCGTGTTGTAAAGTTTGAGCATAAAGTTTTTTCTAAAAATTTAATCTTTTGTTTTGAAAATATAAGAATTAATTCTTTCGCAATTTCAGCAAAAGATTTTGGAAATCATCGGGAAGTTCGGAATCGAAACTAATAAATTCATTTGTGGCGGGATGAATGAAGCCAAGTTTCTTAGCATGCAACGCTTGTCTCGGCATGATCTCCAAAAGATTTTCCATCCTGCTTCTCAACTTAGGGAGTTGCGCGCTGAATGTTAATTTCCTTCCACCGTAAGTTTCATCTCCAAAAATCGGATGCCCGTTCCCGGAAAGATGTACTCTTATTTGATGCGTTCTTCCAGTGCGAAGATGAATTTTTAGAAGCGAAGTAAACTCAAAATCTTCAATCACTTCGTAAAGTGTTATCGCCGTTTTCCCTTCGTCTTTACTGATTGTAAACTTCTTTCGGTCGCTTTTGCTTCTAACAATGTTATGAGTGATCTCGCCATTTTTCTCTTTGAATATTCCCCAGGCAACCGCCCAATATTCTCTTTCAATTGAATGTTTTGCAAATTGTTTTGCAAGTCTAGCGTGGGTTACATCATCTTTTGCAACTACTAAAAGTCCGCTTGTGTTTTTATCGATGCGATGAACGATTCCAGGACGACCGGCTTCATTAACATCGCTTAAATTTTTTGAATGATGCAGCAGCGCATTAACGAGCGTACCTGTGTAATTTGAAAACGCTGGATGAGCCACCATTCCCGCGGCTTTATTAACCACGATCAAATAGTCGTCTTCATAAACAATATTTAAAGGAATCGCTTCAGGTTCGGCTTTTTCGGGACGGGGAGAAATGGGAATTGTAACTTCAATCAGATCGTGCGGAACAACTTTGTAGTTGGCTTTTGTCGGTTTGCCATTTACAAATACAAGTTGTGCGTCAATCAGTTTTTGAACTCTTGTACGGCTTGCGTTTTCAATTACGTTCGAGAGAAAAAGATCGATTCTTTCTTTCTGTTTACCTGCAGTGACCTCAATTTTGAATTTCTTCTCTGTTATCAGATTTGTCATTGTTTACTTTTTCGTTTTCGAGAGGATTCTCATTGAGATCAGAAGTCTCATCGTTCTGAAATGTCTGTCCCGACACTTCAAGATTCTGATCAGTTGTGATAGCAATTTCTTTATGTTCTTTTTGGTGTTGTTTGTAGAATAACAAAAGGATCATTACTCCGATGGAGACGCACATATCGGCTACGTTAAAAATAGGCCAGCGGTCGTAGGTTCTTCCAAAAATTTGAAAATCAAAAAAATCGAAATCGAAAAAGTCCACGACCTTGCCATAAAAGATCGACGAATATGTGTAAAACACTCCGTAAAAAACCCGGTCGATCAGGTTGCCTAACGCGCCGGCAAGTATCATAGATAACGCAATGCGTAAACTGAGACTTTGTTTTCTAACTGAATAGAGATAAATAAATAATCCAGCGCTTGCAACAATTGAAAAGAGTGAAAGCCACAATTTTGCGTTATCGGTAACATCAACTCCGAACGCCATTCCGGGATTTTCAACAAACGTTAATTGGAAAAAATCTCCAATTACGTTTATGCTTTGCCCGTAATACATTCCTTCATGACGAAGATTTAAGAACGGAATAGAAAAACCTTTAACCCAGAATTTTGATAATTGATCCACAATAACCATAACAAACGTAACATAAAGAACTTTCACTCGCTTAACCTTTGCTCACTAAAATTAGATGTAACCTACTATTGATTTTTTATTTTTTTCTCTTGCAGCATCTTTATCTGTACGCATTGTTGACTATGCGGAACTGCTTCGAGTCTTGCTTTTGGAATTAACGGACAAGTAGGGCATAAATGTTTTGGTTCTTCAATGCATTCAAGGCATAATCCGTAAGTTCCGGCATCTATTCTTTTTAATGCGTCATCCAGGTAACTTAAAAATTTATTTTCTCGCTGATAATACAAAAATGTTTTCTCGCGTTCCATTGCATCGGTGCCTTGCTCAGCCATATGGAGCGAATAAGGAGAATTCTCGTTGATGTATTCGCCTGTTGTAGGGTCTTTCATCTGCTCTTGCAAATTTTGGAGTTGTTCACGGATTTCTTTTTGCTTATCAAGAATAACTTTTCTAAAGTGTTCAAGGTCTTTTTTGCTGTACCCTTTAACTACTTTGTGTACAATTTTCTTTTCTTCAACAATAATTTCAACCTTTTTTTCTTTTTTAACAGGTTGAATTTTCTCAACTTTTTTCTTCACTGTAACCTTTTCTATTTTCATTTCTTTTGAAACTTTAACAATAACTTTTTTCTCCGGCTTTTTAGCTTTTACCTTAGCCAAATTCTTTACAGTTGTTTTCTTGTTTGTTGCTACCGGCGCTTTTTTAGTCGCTGCCTTTTTCACATCCGCTTTTTTTATCACATGTTTAGCAGGTGCCGGTTTTTTAGCAATTACCTTTTTTACCTGTGTTTTTTTTGCGGCTGCTTTTGATGCTGAAGATTTTTTTACCATTGTTTTTTCCTCGTTTATTCTAAAACCTTTTGGATAGTTATTGAAACCGGGTGAGCGCCAATCTCCCAACTCTGAGAGAAACCCGGCTCGCCAACTTCAAATGTAATTTTGTTCGCTAAAGTTTCATTCGAAATGTATTGATTAAATAATTTGATTGCATTAACAAATTCATCAACTGCTTCTACACTGATAAGGATTCTATCAGTTACTTCAAACCCGGCGTCCTTCCGCATATTTTGGATGCGGTTTACAAACTCACGGGCAAGTCCCTCTTGAATTAGTTCGTCATTCAACAACGTATCAAGCGCAACGGTAACTCCTTCGTCACTTTCAACAGACCAGCCGGTAATTTCCGAACTGATGATTTCAACATCGTTTTTTTGAACTTCAAAAGATTCTTCGCCTAAAGTTACAAAAACGGAATCTCCTTTTTCAAGCTTTCCTATTAATTCTTTATTAAATCCCCGAATAGCATTAGCAACAGGATTAACTTTTTTGCCGAATTTTGGTCCAAGTGTCTTAAAATTCGGTTTTGCAGATTTGGTCACGATATCCGCATCATCTTCAAGAACGATCAATTCTTTAACATTAACTTCTTCAAGGATTACATCTTTCATCTGGTTCAACGAATCACGTTTTGTTGCATCCACCGCAACCATGATCTTTTGCAATGGTTGACGAACCTTCAAATTTAACTTTGCACGCATAGCACGGGTTAAATAAACAACACGCTGTGCAAGCTCCATCTTTTCTTCAAGTTTTTTATCAATCATCTTCACTTCAGGGAAGTCGGCTAAATGCACCGATTCAAATGATTCTTCTTTAGTATTGCCATTCAGATTTTGATACAATTCCTCTGCAAAGAAAGGCGCAAACGGCGAAAGAAGCTTTGCAATAATTTTCAGACTTTCATAAAGCGTTTGGTAAGCTGCAACTTTATTCTGATTGTTTTCCGATTTCCAGAAACGTCTTCTATTCCTTCTAACGTACCAGTTTGAAAGATGGTCAATCGTAAATGAATAAATGAGCCGTGCAGCTTTTGTAACGTCGTACGCGTCCATAAACTGTTGATATTCTTTTACCACAGAATTCAATTTAGAAATTATCCAGCGATCAATTTCGGGGCGTTCTTCGTAGGGAATAAACTTTTCGCTGAAATTGAATTTATCAATATTTGCATAAAGGGCAAAGAATGAATAAGTGTTTAACAAAGTTCCGAAGAACTTTCTTTGCGTTTCGGCTAAATCGTCTTCGCTAAATAAAGTCGGGCGCCACGGTGGATTGTTAACCGTTAAATACCAGCGGGTTGCATCGGCGCCGTATTTATCAAACAATGCAAACGGATCAACCGTATTCCCTTTTGATTTGGACATTTTCTGTCCGGCTTTATCTAAAATTAAATCGTTCACAAGAACATTTTTGTACGCAACTTTGTCGAATAACATTGTTGAAATTGCATGCAGCGTATAAAACCAGCCGCGTGTTTGGTCAATTCCTTCGCAAATAAAATCCGCCGGGAAATTTTTATCAAACCATTCCTTATTTTCAAAAGGATAATGGTACTGCGCAAACGGCATCGAACCGCTGTCGAACCAAACGTCGATCAATTCGGGAGTACGTTTATAAATTTTCCCGTCCCGCTCAAATTTAACATCGTCAACAAAAGGTTTGTGAAGATCGATCTCTTCTTTCGGCAGATCTTTTACAAGAATTCGCTTTCCATCCCGTTCAACAAATCCCTCTTTCAATTCAGCAACAGAACCGATTGCGAACATATCGCCGTCATCGCTTAGCCAAAGAGGAAGCGGCGTTCCCCAATAACGATCGCGCGAAAGTGACCAGTCTTTATTTTCCTCAAGCCAGTTGCCGAATCGTCCTGCGCCAACTTCAGGCGGGCACCAGTTTATCGTTTTGTTCAATTCGATCATTCGCTTAGAAATTTCGGTTGTACGGATGTACCAACTGTCGCGCGCATAATAGATCAACGGATTATCACATCGCCAGCAATGCGGATAAGAGTGAAGATGATCGTTGCCGGCTTTGTAAATAAGATTGCGCTCTTTTAAATTTCTCACAACATCCGGGTCAACACCTTTTTCTTCGTGCGTTGTAAACTTGAGAGATTTTACCAATCGTCCGGCAAAGTCGGTTACTTCTTCTGTAAATCTTCCGCCTTTTGTAACCGGTTGAAGAAACGGCAGATCAAATTTCTTTGATACTTCATAATCGTCCGCGCCAAACGCCGGAGCAATATGAACAACGCCGGTACCGTCTTCCGTGCTTACAAAATCTCCCGGAACAACATACCAGCCTTTTTTGTCCGTTGGAATATATGAGAATAACGGTTCGTATTCTTTATTTAAAAGATCGGCTCCTTTTACTTTTGAAAGAACTTCATACTCTTCTTTTATAACTGAAAGACGAGCTTCGGCGATGTAAAAGATTCCGTGTTTCTCTGTTTTTATTTTTACATAATCGATTTCCGTACCGACAGCAAGCGCAACGTTTGAAATCAACGTCCACGGCGTTGTCGTCCAAACCAAAATCGAAGCATCTTCATCTTTTAGTTTGAATTTGATATAAACGCTCGGATCGTGAACATCAGCGTAACCGAGTGCAAGTTCGTGTGAAGAGAGTGGAGTTTCGCAATGCGGACACTGCGGAACAATTTTAAATCCTTTGTAGATCAATCCCTTTTTTACATATTCTGAAAGCGCCCACCAAACCGATTCGATATAATCGTTTGTGCAAGTAATGTATGCATCATCAAGATTGATCCAATAGCCCATCCGCTCTGTAAGCGTGCGCCAGCCTTGTTTCATTTCGATGTGACCGTAAACCAAATCTTTTGCTTTTTGGTTGAAAGCTGCTACTCCGTACTTTTCAATATCCGACTTTTGCGAAAAATCCAATTCCTTTTCAAGCGCAATTTCCACCGGCAAGCCGTGTGTATCCCATCCGGCTTTTCTGTGAACTTGATACCCTTGCAAAGTTTTGTAACGGCAGATTAAATCCTTTAACGTTCTCGCCATTACGTGATGAATACCGGGTTTGCCGTTTACCGTTGGAGGACCTTCGTAGAAAGTGAAGGTTTTATCTTCGCTTCGCGATTGAATACTTTTTTCAAAAATTTTATGGTCTTGCCAGAACTTGAGAATCTCTTTTTCTAAAGTAGCGTAGTTTACAGAATCAGAATATTGTTTGAACATTGTGCTTGTTAGTTGTT
>JAVHOS010000043.1:0-3988 GCA_036170205.1 Ignavibacteriaceae bacterium
GACATATCAAAATGCCCATGACCGCAAAGATTAAACAGAATTGTTTTTTCGGTCCCTTCTTCTTTTGCTTTTAATGCTTCGCGAACAACCGCAGCAATTCCGTGAGTCGCTTCGGGCGCGGGAATAATTCCTTCTGCATTTGCAAATTTTACTCCGGCGTCAAAACATGACAATTGGTGAACTGACTGCGCTTCAATAATTTTATCTTTTAATAATTGACTTACAATTGCACCCGCTCCGTGATAGCGTAAACCGCCAGCGTGAATCGGATCGGGAACGAATGTATGTCCGAGCGTGTACATCGGAAGGAGCGGAGTTAAACCGACAGAGTCGCCGAAATCATAACGGAATTCTCCTTTGGTTAATTTAGGACACGAAGCCGGTTCGACTGCAATGCAACGGACTTTTTTCCCTTCTTGTAAATTTAAACGTAAAAACGGAAAAGCAATTCCAGCAAAGTTAGAACCGCCGCCAAACGGTGCGATGACGATGTCTGGAAAATCTCCAGCCATTTCCATTTGTTTTACGGCTTCAAGTCCAATAACCGTTTGGTGCATTAATACATGGTTCAAAACGCTGCCGAGCGCATATTTTGTATCTGCATTCGTTGCCGCGCGTTCAACCGCTTCTGAAATTGCGATGCCTAAACTTCCCGGCGAGTTTGGATCTTGAGCTAAAATTTTTCTTCCCGATTCAGTTAAGTTTGTCGGCGAAGAAAAAACTTTTGCACCCCAGGTATTCATCATCAATTTGCGATATGGTTTTTGTTCGTAACTAATCCTCACCATGTAAACTTCCAATTCAATTCCGAACATTTGGCAGGCAAAACTAAGCGCGCTTCCCCATTGACCGGCACCGGTTTCGGTAGTAATTTTTTTAACGCCTTCCATTTTATTGTAATATGCTTGAGGGATTGCGGTGTTTGGTTTGTGCGAACCTGCCGGGCTTACACCCTCGTATTTGTAATAAATTTTTGCAGGGGTATCAAGCAGTTTTTCAAAATTATAAGCGCGATACAACGGCGTTGGACGCCAGATTTTATAAGCCTCACGCACGGCTTCGGGAATTTCGATCCATCGTTCTTTTGAAACTTCCTGCTTTATTAATTCCATTGGAAAAAGCGGCGCTAAATCTGCTGGACCGATTGGTTGTTTTGTGCCGGGATGTAGCGGCGGCAATGTCGGGTTAGGCATATCAGCTTGAATATTATACCAGCTTTCTGGTATCTGGTCTTCGGGAAGAAGAAATTTTTTGATCTGTTTCATTATAAAGTTTCCTTTAAGTTATTAAAAAGTTTTGTTCATTAGAAAAAATTAAAGCACATTCATCAAGTGAATGGAAAATCAGTATAAAATAAAATGAAAAAATGGGAAAGGATATTTTAGGCGCGGAGGCGCCAAATGAAAAAAGAAGTAAGGAAGATATTTTTATGTCGCATTTTCATGTAGCTAATATAGTGAATGAACCTTTCGGTGCAAAAAGAAAAAATTGATTTTGGAATATTCTTTCAACTTTTTAACGATTTCTTTCCAAATAAAGTTAGAACTGCCAAAAGTAATGCAATCGAACCGGAAAAATAAAATGGGGCATTTGGACTTATTACATCCCACAAAATTCCCGCAAAGAATGAGCCGAGCATAATTGCAAAACTTGAAAGCATCGTTAGTAAACCGATTGCTGTTCCGCGTTGTTCATCGGGAACTATATCGGAAACCCAAGCCTTCGTTATCCCCTCTGTTGATGCGGCGTAAACTCCGTAAAGCGCAAAGAGAATAATTGCAAACACAAAATGATGTGCAACCGCAAATCCGAAATAAACAATGGAAAAAACTAAAAGTCCGAATGTGAAAATATTTTTCTTCCCGATTTTATCAGAAAGCTGTCCAAGCGGATAGGCGCTTGCAGCATACACAAGATTATAAAAAATGTAACTTAAAATTGCCAATGTTTCTGAACCGGAAATAGCTTTCGATTTTAGGATCAAAAAAACATCACTGCTGTTTGCGAATGAAAAAAGGACGAGCAAACTTAAAATAATTTTATATTCTTTTGGAGCTGTCTTGAGAAAAGAACGGAATCCGATTTTCTCCTTCCCTTCTTTTGAAACGAAATTATCTTTTACAAAAAACGTAAACGCAACGGCAATCATTGAAGGAACAAACGCAATAAGAAAGATCAACGTATAATTTTTAGGAAAGAAAGCTAAAAGAAGAAGCGCCAATGCGGGACCTATCGCAGCGCCAAGCGTATCCATCCCGCGGTGAAAACCAAAGACAGCGCCGCTGTTCCCATTTGCATAACTCGCAAGCAGGGCATCGCGCGGAGCTGTTCGCAAACCTTTTCCGAGTCGGTCGGAAATTCTTGCAGTAATAATTGCAGCGAGCGAAGGAAAAATTCCCGGCAACGGTTTTGAGAGTGCCGAAAGTCCGTAACCGAGTGAAATAAAAATTGCACGTTTTTTTACTTTGTCGGAAAGGACGCCGAAGTATCCCTTAAAGAATCCGCTTACAACTTCAGCAACACCTTCAAGCAAGCCGATAACCGCCATTGAAGCGCCCAAAACGGTTGACATAAAAATTGGCGTAACGGGGTACAGCATTTCGCTTGCAATGTCGGTAAACAAACTAACAAGACTTAAGATGATGACTTGTTTGGGAAGATTTCTTTTTGGCATAATTTGATTATTTTCTTTTTCTATAAAAGGCATTCCGAGGATAGTGGAATTTCAAATGAACCATTATTCCTTAATTTGCATTGTATAGGTAATGTGGTCAATATCCCGTACATACCGGTCAACAACATGCCAGATGGCATCATCAAGAGCCTCAAATCCTTCTTTTTCAAGATTATGAATTTCAGGATAATGTTTTAATGCAAATTCTTTCAAGACTTTTGTTGCATCCTCTTCAAGCGCTACCATTTTTGCTTGTGCTTTCATTGCAGCGTTATAAAGCGGTTCGAGTTCGTCTGCTATTTCATCTAGACTTTTGCTCATAAACACTCTCTGTTTAATTGAAAATATTCTAAAGGCAAATTAATAAAAGAATTTAAACGTTAATATTCAGCTCCATCACTCCAATTCAAAATTGATCTATTCTTTTCTTAAATTTGTAGTGAAAATATTTAACATAAAACCTCATGGAGAAATAAAATGCGCAGAAAAGTAATAGCCGGAAATTGGAAGATGAATTTGAATTTGCAAGAATCCATTTCATTAATTTCCGGAATTAAAAATGGATTAGGTACAGTATCAAACAACGTCGAAGTTATCATTTGCCCGCCATATACTTCGTTGGAAACCGCTTCAACATTAGTTAAAAACTCATCTGTAAAACTTGGCGCGCAGAATATGTATTTTGAAGAAAGCGGCGCTTACACGGGAGAAATTTCAGCCGCTATGTTAAAAAGTGTTGGTTGCGAATATGTAATTCTTGGTCACTCGGAAAGAAGAACGATCTTTGGTGAAACCGATGCAACCATCAATAAAAAAATTCATAAAGCTTTGGCAAGCGGATTGCTTCCTATTTTCTGCATCGGTGAAACTTTAGAAGAACGCGAAAAGGGAATTACGTTTGATGTTGTTAAACGACAGGTTGCTGAAGGATTGAAAAATATTGACGCTGAGAATATAAAAAAGATCATCATCGCATACGAACCTGTTTGGGCAATCGGCACCGGCAAAGTTGCTTCGAAAGAACAAGCCGAAGAAGTTCATGCATTTATCAGAAAAGAATTGACTTCATTGTATTCAAACGAAGTTGCCGACCAAATTATTATTCAATACGGCGGAAGTGTAAAACCGGATAATGCTGTTGAACTTCTTTCACAGCCAAACATTGACGGCGCACTCGTTGGAGGCGCATGTCTAAAGGCTGATTCGTTCCTCGGTATTATTAAAGCTTGCTAAAATATTTTCACTTGTTACAGTTTTTAGGTTTTTGTAAATTGATGGGTGTTTATGGGCTATATCTAACTCTAGGAAATCGTG
>JAVHOS010000043.1:4088-5753 GCA_036170205.1 Ignavibacteriaceae bacterium
CCAAATGTTGAGAAATACCCGAATCAGAAAATGCTGATAGTAGAATTATTTGATTATGCTTATATAGTGCCATTTATCGAAGACGATGGAAAATATTTCTTAAAAACGATTTATCCAAGCCATGACGCAACAAGCAAATATTTAAAGAAAGAGAAATAATCATGAAATATTTAGACAAAGAAGAAAAAGAATTAATTGAATCGTATGAAAAAGACAAATGGATTTCTCTCAAAAAGAAAGAGCAAAAAGTCTTTGTAGATGCCGCTAAAGAAAGCGTTTCAAAAAGCAAACGAATAAATATCAGGCTAACGTTAAAGGATTACCATGGGATTCAAGCCAAGGCATTGGAAGAAGGGATACCCTATCAAACATTGATCTCAAGTATAATTCACAAGTATAACAAAAGAAACACAAAATCTTTAACTTCATAAACAGGTACCCGACATTTTCGGCGGTGCTTGTTTGAAAGCTGATTCATTCCTTGGCGTTATTAAAGCGTGTTAAGAATGTAGTTTCATGCCTAATGATATGAGATTTTATTTTAATCGGGTATGATAATTTATTGGGGGTCTTGAAAATTGAAATTTATTTGTTGTTTGGGATTTATACTTTGGTATTTAATATTCAATTTTCTGTTTTCATTTTGAGTGTAGCAAATGGTTCTTTATAAAAATAAAAGGCTGAATAGTTATCATCTTTTAAATAACGCAATCTAATTCAGCCTCAAAAAAATCAATTATCCTTCGGTTTCACCTTTAAGTATTAAACCAAGAATAAGACCGGCTAACGCTGATTCAATTACAGTTCCAAGAAACCATGTAAAGGCAATCATGTAGGTTATTGGCTGAACTGAATAAGTGCCATACCCCATCCCAATTCCGGTACCAATGCCAAAAACAAGTCCAAATTTTACTGCGTTAGTCATGCTTTTATCTTTCACAAACGCATCATATAAATAACAGAATGCAACCGATGAAATTAGGGTAACAATCACCATTAGTCCCATCTTCATTTCGCCTTCAGGCCGCCAGAGTGATGCGGTATCTTTATACTGCTGTGCGAGTATCATCGTGTGAATAATAAAATCAAGAATTTCCCAAGCAACAAACACCGCTAAAACTGCCAACAAAAACTTTTTCATAGCACACCTCTTTATTTATGGTGGATCAATTAACCAGTATATTCTTTGATGCACTGGCAGCGCAAAGCTAAATATTTTTTCAGTTGGAAACAATATTGCGCTACTATTTTCTACAAAAAAGATTAATATTCTATTTCCTGAGTTCGTTTTGAGCGGGGATAACGGCTCTTTAATCCTTCAACAGAAATTCCGCCGGTTCCCAGAACTTTATTTCTAAATTTTACCACCGCTTGTCCCTTAAAAGGAAAATCTTTTTTGATTGTTCCGCCGTCAAGATATTTTTTCAATTCATCATTGCCGGCAAGTTCAATAATACTTTTGTGGATTTCGTTCTGTAAAATTTCAGCGGCTTGTGTGTGTAAAATTAATTTATCGTTTTTATCAATCATACCGAATTTGGTTCCGATTCGTTCAAACATCATCAAGTTATCTTCATTCCAATCTTCGGTAACAAAGAATATATCGTTTCCTTTTTGAAGATATTTGTAACGGTCGAAAACACTTTTCTGAATTTCAAAAATATC
>JAVHOS010000044.1:0-5693 GCA_036170205.1 Ignavibacteriaceae bacterium
AGCGAAACGGTAATGTCTGTTTCTTTTGTCTTGCGGTGTTGTTTTGCAGTGCGGAGTTGAAGAAGAATATCGTTAACAGATTCAGAAAAGTATTTGTCAGCGATAATAAAATCCGGTTTTCGTTTTGTTTCCGTGACGAAAGATATATTCTCGTTTTGAAATATTTGTGCGAGAGATTTTTCAATTTGAAAGGTTTCATCATCGATTTGAAAAACAAATCCACGCTGGGAAAGTTTTAGCAAACCGTTTATCAATCCGGTAGAAAGCGGATTGGAAAGCTCGAAATAGTTTTTGTTTATCTGAATTATTTCTTTCATAATTTTTACCACTTAGGCACTTAGTTCACTTAGAAACACTAAGTTTGTTATTCAATGGGTAGTTTAGCAAAATATTCATTTACTAATGGAATTAATTGTTTTGTTATGTTTTCGCAATGAAAGTTGATTAATAATCCTTTTGGCTTTTCTGTTAATTTCATATGAGAAAGTAACTGAGCTTTATAAACTGGAATCATTTGCTCAACAGCTTTTAACTCGACTATGACTAAATCTTCTACAAGTAAATCAAGTTTTAAAAATGTTCCTAAATCTTTTCCTTTGTATATAACCGGAACAACTATTTGTGAAGCGACTTTTAATTGTTGAGATTTTAATTCATCTAAAAGACAAGCTTCATAAACCGATTCCAACAATCCCGGTCCCAACTCTTTATGAACTTCTATTGCGCATCCAACAATTTTATACGCGATTTGATTTATATATTTTTGTGTTACCATATTCTTAGTGTTTCTTGTGTTCTTAGTGTCTAAGTGGTAAAATGCTTTTTAGTTTTTCAAGCAGAGCGTTGTTCTCTTCCTTTGTTCCGATAGTGATGCGCAAACAATTATCAAGCTTTGGCTGAGAACTTCTATCGCGAATGACAACTCCTCTTTCCGCAAGTTGCTTCTGAATTTCTTTTGCGTTTGGTAAACGAACAAGAAGATAATTCGCATCCGAAGGGAAAACGGTTGTAATAGCTGAAATGTTTTTCAATTCATTTTCAACACGATACCGCTCACTGATAATTGCAGAAACCGCGTTCTTCTTTTTCTCTTCGTTTGTAATTGATTTTAGAACCGCATACCTGGTTAACGCATTGATGTTATATGGCGCTTTCACTTTGAACAAGTAAGAAATTATTTCTTTATCTGCGGCGCAATAGCCAAGACGCACGCCAGCAAGCCCCCAAGCCTTTGAGAACGTTCTCATCACCACAAGATTGCGGTAATTCTTTACTTCGTTAATAAGAGAAGCAGAAGAATCAGAAAAATCAATATAGGCTTCATCAACAACTACGATCGAATTATAAGTTTTGCACAAACGCAAGATGTCATTCTTGTTAAGCAAGTTTCCGGTTGGATTATTCGGTGAGCAAACAAAAATAATTTTTACTTTTTCAGAATAATGTTTTTCAATCTCAGCAAAATCGATCTGGAAAGAATCGTTAAGCAGCGGCGCAACCGTTTCAACGTTATTAATATCGCAAGCAACTTTATACATGCCGTACGTTGGTTCAAGCAGCATTACTTGATCTTCTTTCGGTTCGCAAAATATTCTGATGAGCAGATCAATAACTTCATCCGAACCAACCCCGAAGAAAAGTTTTTCAGCCTCGATGTTTAATAATTTAGAAACGGCATTTCGCAAATCAACTTGATGCGGATCAGGATAACGATTTAAATGAAGTTCTTCAAACTCTTGCTCTTGGAAAGATGAGCCGAAACTATTTTCGTTTGCATCGAGCAAGATGCCGTCGCTGTACAAATCGCGTGCGCAAGTGTAGGGTTTTAGTTTTTTAATATTGTTTCTAACAAGATTGTCTATCATGGTTTCAACCTTATTGTTACTGCGTTCTTGTGTGCCGAAAGCATTTCTGTCTCTGCTAAGGTTGTAACAGTAGGTGCAATACATTGCAGTCCTTCTTTTGTTAATTGTTGAAAAGTAATTGATTTCTTAAACGATTCAACACTAACGCCGCCGAAAGATTTTGCGTATCCGTAAGTCGGCAGCGAGTGATTTGTTCCGCTTGCGTAATCGCCAACGCTTTCGGTTGAATATTCTCCAAGAAAGACGGAACCGGCATTTGTAATTTTGTCTTTATAACTTTCTGCGTTTTCTAAATGAAGAATTAAATGTTCCGGCGCGTAGTTGTTGCTGAATGAAATTGCTTCATAAAGATTGTCACAAATTAATACGAAAGAGTTCTTAAGCGATTGAGTTGCAATTTCTTTTCGGGGCAACTCGGTAAGTTGTTTTTCAACTTCAAATAAAACGGAGTTAGCAAAAGTTTTTGAAAAAGCGAGAAGTACAACTTGAGAATCAGCGCCATGTTCCGCTTGAGAAAGTAAATCAGATGCAACAAAAGAAGCATTTGCAAACTCATCTGCAATAACTAAAACTTCACTCGGACCGGCGGGCATATCAATTGCGCATCCTTCAACATCAACACTTACGAGTAATTTTGCCGCAGTAACAAATTGGTTTCCGGGACCGAAAAATTTATCAACTTTTTTTACTTCTTCACAGCCGTACGCCAACAAAGCGATTGCCTGAGCACCGCCAATTTTGTAAAATTCTTTTACTCCACAAACTTTTGCCGCAAATAAAAGTGCGTCGTTTACTTTTCCATCTTTTGCCGGAGAACAAGCGACAACACGCTTACAGCCCGCTATTGATGCCGGTATTCCGAGCATTAACATGGTGGAGGGAAGAATTGCACTGCCTCCAGGAATGTACAAACCAACATTCTCAATTGCGCGAAATTCTCTTGAACATTTTACGCCGGGCATCGTCTCAACTTCGTAAGCTTTTGGAATTTGTTTTTCGTGGAAAGTGCGAATATTTATTGCTGCTGCTACAATTGCCGTTTTAATTTCATTTGAAAGATTATTTTCTGCGGAAGAAAATTCTTCTTCGCTCACCGAAATATCTCCACCCGAAAAATTATCGAATTGTTTCGCATAGGAAAGTGCGGCGGATAAGCCATTTAGTTTTATCTCTTCGAGTATCGGCTTTACAACACCAAATGCTTTTGAGAAATCGATCGCGGGACGCTTTGCGAGCGCATGAATTTCGTTTTTGTTCAGTTTATTTAATTCAAAAATTTTCATAAGATCATGTTTTCAATTGGTAATAATAAAATTCCCGAAGCCCCTTCTTGCTTTAATTGATCGACAATTTTCCAAAGCAGATTAGACGGAATTACCGCATGCACCGCCACCATATTGGGATCAGCAAGAGGAACTATTGTTGGACTTTTAATCGAAGGAATTAACTTTTCAATTCTTTCTAAGGCTTCTATCGGAACATTCATCATCAAATATTTTGAACTTCGAGCAGTAAGTACCGACCGGATGCGGCGCAAAAGTTCGGTTAAAATTTCATTTTTCTTTTCATCTTTTAAAAGAAGATCGGAACAAATCAACGCCGCTTGCGATTCATAAACCGTAAATGATTTTTTCAATTTGTTCATCATCAGCGTTGTGCCGGTAGAAACGATATCGCAAATCAGATCCGCAACACCAAGAGCCGGAGCAATTTCCACAGAGCCGCTGATCTCGATTGTTTTTGCAGTCAATTTGTTTTCATCTAAAAATGTTTGCAAAATATTCGGATAAGAAGTCGCAATGGTTTTATTGTTAATATCCTGCAGACTTTCAAAATGGAGATTCTCCGGCGCGGCGAGCATTATTTTGCATTTGCCGAATCCAAGTTTGTGCAAGAGTTCAACTTTCGCTTTCTTTTCTACAATTACATTTTCTCCAACGATTCCAATATCCGCAACGCCGTCTTGCACATATTCGGGAATGTCGTCATCGCGAAGCAGCAGCAAATCAAGCGGAAACGATGATGACGAAACCACTAAACGCTCGGCATAATTTTCAATATCAATTCCGCACAATTTTAGCAGCTCGATGGACTTGTCCGTCAATCTTCCTTTTTTTTGCACGGCTAATTTTAAGTTTCCGTTATTCGTAATATTCATAGTTGATTCCTTTAAAACAAAAAACCCGACAAGCGTGTCGGGGGCTGATGTTCAAAATATAACAGGAAGATGCTATTCGCCGCCGACGCAGGTTAAATATGTGCGGTGATGATGAATTGTTATATTTGGTAAAGATTTTTTCATAACTTCGACACAAAAATAAAAAAATATCCCTTACAAACAAAGTGAGAAATGAATAGTTTATTTGAATTCGGGCTTCTGGCGTTCACCTCGTTTTTTACGATGATCAATCCGATTGGTGTAATTCCAATTTATGCTTCGCTTACAGCTAAAATGACACAGAAAGAAGCTCAAACCGTTGCGCTGAAAGCTGTTCTTACAGCATTATTAATCATGTTGTTTTTTGCTTTTACCGGGCAACTTGTCTTTAACTTTTTTCATATTTCTATCCACAGCCTACGCGTTGTGGGAGGAATTATTTTTTTTATGGCGGGTTACGATATGCTTCAAGCAAAACTTATCCGCACAAAAGATGAAGAAAAAAGTACCATTGAATTTGCAAAAGATATAGCAATTACACCGCTTGCTATTCCGATGATTTGCGGACCCGGCGCAATAACAATTTCAATTGTGTTGATGCGTGACGCAGTGGATTATGAACATAAAGCAGTTTTATTTTTGGTAATGATTTTGGTGATGTTGGTTACGCTTCTGTTTCTTCTTGGTGCGCGCAAAGTTTTAAATTTTTTAGGCGATAACGGAAACAAAGTATTAATGCGGATTATGGGGTTGATAGTAATGGTTATCGCGATTGAATTTTTCTTTGCCGGTTTAACTCCGCTTGTTAGAAATATGTTAAAGATCGAGTGAAAATGAAAATTGTTGTTGATGAAAATGTAGCGTTTGCCGAAGAAGCTTTTTCAAAGTTTGGTGAAGTCCAGTTGTTACACGGAAGAGAAATTGATTCATCTGTTTTAAAAGATGCTGACGCGTTAATTGTTCGCTCGATTACAAGAATAAATAAAGATTTGTTGGATGGAACCGCCATCTCTTTTGTTGGTACAGCAACCATCGGAACAGATCATGTTGATCTGGAATATTTAAATGAGCGATCAATTGGTTTTGCCGACGCAAAAGGATGTAATGCCGATGCAGTGGCCGAATATGTTTTTACCGCATTGTTTTCTGCCGCTGTTAAGAAAAACATTTCTTTAAAAGATAAAACCATTGGAGTTGTTGGCGTCGGTAATATTGGAAGTAGAATTGTAAAAATTGCAGAAGCTTACGGTTTAAAAGTTATAATGAACGATCCGCCGAGACAGAAAAAAGAATCAAATCCCAATTTTCTTCCGCTTGAAGAAATTCTAACCGCCGACATCATCACAATTCACACACCGTTGACGAATGAAGGCGAAGACAAAACATTTCATCTTTTTAATAGAGAGATTCTGTCGCAGATAAAAGATGGAACAATTTTTATAAATGCGTCGCGCGGTGAAGTGGTTGATAATACAGCATTATCTGATTTGCTCGATAAAAAAAAGATTACCGCAATTCTTGATGTTTGGGAGAACGAACCGAGCATTAACAAAGAATTGGTAAACAAAGTTTTGTTTTCGACTCCGCACATTGCCGGATATTCTTTAGAGGGAAAGATCAACGGAACGAAAATGATGGTTGATGCGATGAACAAGTTTTTCAACAAAAAT
>JAVHOS010000045.1:0-1188 GCA_036170205.1 Ignavibacteriaceae bacterium
TCTTTAATTGATTTTCCATAACCGAAATGACTTTGAGCGAATCCTCCGGTTCAATAAACTCAACGGCATCGCTGAATGAAATACGATTCCCGTCCTCATCAACAGCTGAAATCATCAATTTATTTCCTTCGGTTTTAACTTCAATTTCGCAAGCGATCTTTCGCTTTGTCTCATCTTTCGAAAGTTCTTTTATAAAGTGATGATCGTGGTTGCGGTAAATATCAGTACCGGAATGAAGTCCCGATAATTCTTTTGCAAATACTTTGTTTCTTTCAACATGATTGATGTTCATTCCCTTCAAAGTATCTTGTTCATCGAAAAAACAAATGCCGTCTCCGTTCACCAGATATTCTTCCGTCTCAATTTCAAAAAAATCCTTTCCGATATTTTTCACTTTTCCGATTAACTTACCTACGGATTTTGGAGTGCTAAAAGAAGCAATCTCTTTTCCTTCACCGGAAATGAAATAATCGCTGTAACCCCGGTTAAAAGTTTTTTCGGGATCGGGAATAAAGGAATAAAAAATTTTTCCACTTGACGCTTTTTTAAAAAAATTATTGTTCAGCAAAATTTCATCCAACTTTTGGCGGTAGTAAGCGGTAATGTTTTTTACGTAAGAAACATCTTTCAATCTTCCTTCAATTTTAAAAGAAGTAATTCCTGCTCCTAACAGCGAATGGAGGTGATTTGACAACTCTAAATCTTTAAGTGAAAGTAAATAAGCTTCATCGTGAATAATTTCTCCATTTGAATCTTCAAGCGAATAAAGCATCCGGCACGCTTGCGAACATTCGCCGCGGTTTGCGCTGCGTCCAGTTGTTGCGAAGCTGAAATAACATTGCCCGCTGAAACAAACACAAAGCGCTCCGTGAATAAAGAACTCGAGATCGACATTCGTGTTTAATTTTATTTCTTTGATTTGCTCGAGGGATAACTCGCGCGCAAGAATAATTCTCTGTAAACCTGATTGCTCAAGAAACTTAATTTTATCAACGGAATAATTGTGCGTTTGGGTTGAAGCGAACAAGGGAATCGGCGGCAAATCCATTTCAAGGATTGCCATATCCTGAATAATGATCGCATCAACACCGGCTTCATACAATTGATGAATCAACTTCTGAACTTCATCCAATTCATCATCGTACAAAATGGTATTAACCGTAACATAAACTTTCGCCCAATACTGAT
>JAVHOS010000046.1:0-1187 GCA_036170205.1 Ignavibacteriaceae bacterium
AACTTAAACTACACTGGGGTTTAGAGAAAGAAAAAATTCAATCAATCCGTTTAATCAAAAGTGAAATTGAACAAGCCAAAACCAACGCAGAAAAATACGAACGCGAAGGTGACTTAGGAAGAGTTGCAGAAATCCGCTATGGAACGATCTCTTCTCTTGAAAAAAAATTAAAAGAAGAGACTCTTCTCCTTTCAAAAATTCAAAAAGACAAAAAAATGTTGAAGGAGGAAGTGGACGCCGAAGACATTGCCGAAGTAGTAGCCAAGTGGACCGGCATTCCGCTAACTAAAATGCTGGAAGGCGAACGAAACAAACTCATTCGCCTTGAAGAAGAACTGCATAAAAGAATTGTGGGACAAGAAGACGCGGTTGCCTCCGTCGCCAATGCAATCCGGCGTTCACGCGCAGGATTGCAAGACGCCAACCGCCCGATTGGTTCATTCATCTTTATGGGAACTACGGGAGTTGGAAAAACCGAACTTGCACGCGCGCTTGCAGAATTTCTTTTTGATGATGAACATGCGATGATTCGCATTGATATGAGCGAGTACATGGAAAAATTTTCTGTTTCGCGATTAATTGGTGCGCCTCCGGGATATGTTGGATACGAAGAAGGCGGGCAGCTAACCGAAGCAGTCCGGCGCAAACCATACTCGGTGGTTCTGCTTGATGAAATTGAAAAAGCGCATTCCGATGTTTTTAATATTTTGCTGCAAGTGTTGGATGAGGGAAGATTAACCGACAATCAGGGAAGAACCGTAAATTTTAAAAATACAATAATCATTATGACGTCTAATCTTGGTTCGCAAATTATTCACGAACATCTTGAACGAATCAATGAAGAAAATATTCAGCAGATAATGGGGAATCTTCGGATGCTGCTTAGCGATTTACTAAAGAAAACTATTCGCCCCGAATTTCTAAACCGCATTGATGACATTATTCTTTTTAGACCGTTAACACAAAAAGAACTCCGCAAAATTGTTGATATTCAAATTGAAAAAGTTAAAAAGATGCTCACTGAAAAAAGCATAAGTTTGGAGTTAAGTGATGATGCAAAAGATTGGCTTGCCGAACTCGGTTATGATGTTGCGTATGGCGCACGACCGCTGAAGAGAATAATTCAACGCTATTTGATCAATCCCCTCTCACAGGAATTGTTACTCGGAAATTTTGTGAGCGGCGAT
>JAVHOS010000047.1:0-1180 GCA_036170205.1 Ignavibacteriaceae bacterium
ACTCAATAAGTTCATGTTCTTTTTTGACCAGAAGATGTTTCAACGCTTCTGATTCCGTAATAGTTGTCTCGAAAAGTGAATTACGCTCAAGTATCGTGGAGACGGATTCAATTGCCGCTAAAATTAAAAACGGTAGAAGAATGGAAGCAAAATGCAAATCATAATTGAAGTAACTAAATAAAATAAATTCAAGAATTAAAACGGCTGCGAAAGTTACGGAAATAATGTATCCTCTTTTCGCCGCAATTTGTTCATAAAGAAAAACGAAGAAGATGATAAGAAAAAAGTGGAAAACTACTGAAACAGTAATAAGTGATTCGCTTGAAGCGTTCTTCTGCAATAAGTTTGAAACCGCAAAAGCGTGAAAAGCTATTCCCGGAATAAATGAGTCGAACGGCGACGATAATTTTTTCGTAAACTTTTCATCTGTAACCCCGATTAAAATAATTTTTCCCCGCAACTGTTGCAACTCCGGCGAGCTCTGTTTTACGAGTGAGAAAAAATCAAGTAGTTCATACCGATGAAATTTTTTCCAAGAAGAAGTGATATTGATTTTCATAACTTCAGTGTTTTTTGAATCCGCTAATTGTGTCGCAAACGCTTTTTCGTTATTCACTTGAAGTGGAATTCGCCCTTTATTTAATAGCCCCAAATGCCCTGTAACAAGAGAAGAATCGATTTTTTTTAGTGAAGGATACTCAATTCCGTCAGACTTGGAATTATCATTCATCGTATAAATATTTCCCGGGACGGAACCGAGAACGACATTTCCAGCAGATTTAATTTGAGAAACGAGCAAGTTATCGTAAATCGTTTGGATTGAGTTCTTTCCGCTGAAAAAAACCTCAATCCCGATTTTCTTCACGCCGTATTTATTTAATTCATTAACGAGCAGTGCGTAGTAACTTCTTTTTAAAGGCCAGCCGCCAAGCTGCGAAATGTCGTTTCCTGAAATATCGACAATAACCACATTACTGTCTGGCGCAACTTCGCCGCGAATATTCTTGAAAATATTTTCGCATATTGCATTTGCGGAATCCGACAAACCTGAAAAAAAGATCGTCAGAAAAAATACTACAAGAACGCCGATCGTATTAATAATAAATCGTTTGTTCTCTTTAACGCTAAACATTAATTTTCTTTAAAGAAATGATAAATAAATGATTCCTTACTTTAAAAA
>JAVHOS010000048.1:0-1179 GCA_036170205.1 Ignavibacteriaceae bacterium
GTTTCAAGAAAATTCATTATGCGAATTCCTTAAGTGCGATTAATTTATCATACGCTTTGCCGGAAAGAATTGATGCTTCTGCAGCTTGTTTGCAGATTTCCAGATCATTAGAATAATTCGCCGTGTACAAAGCCATTGCTGCGTTTGCACATATAGTGTAAAATGCGCCGTTCTGTGTTTTATCTTTTATAACATTCAAAATGATTTCAGCGTTTGTTTTTGCATCTGCGCCGACAAGTTCTTCCATGCTGACCATGGGATAGGAAAAAGTATTATTTGAAATTTTATAATTTTTTGTCCCGGCGGTTTTATCATACTCATAAACATTGGTTTCACCGCTCAGCAAAATTTCATCAAATCGATTATCGGTACAAACGAAGCAGACTTTTTCAAATCCCAAATATTCAGCGGCAGAGCACATCAATTCCGCGGCTTGGTTATTGAATGTTCCGATGAGTTGATGTTTTACTCCAGCCGGATTTGTTAAAGGTCCCAACATATTAAAAATAGTTTTCATGCCGAGTTCTTTCCTTACCGGCGCAGCATATTTCATCGCCGGATGATAGTTTGGCGCGAATAAAAAAGTAATCCCAATTTTCTGCAAAGCTTCTTCTGATTGCTCCGGTGTTAAATTAATATTGATCCCAAGTTCTTGCAAAACATCAGCGCTGCCGCAAAGACTTGATATGGAACGATTCCCATGTTTTGCAACGCTTACACCCGCTCCCGCAACAACAAGCGCTACCGCAGTTGATATATTAAATGTTCCCGAATTATCTCCGCCGGTTCCGCATACGTCAATAGTTAAAGAGTTATTCGTTTTTATTTTAATACTTTTCTCTCTCATCGCCGAAGCAAATCCTGCTATTTCTTCAGCCGATTTTCCTTTTGATTTCAAACCAATGAGTAGTCCGGCGAGCTGTGAATTATTGACTTCACCGTTCATAATACTATTCATCACTTCAAAAGATTCTTGAAACGTAAGATGTTGTTTGTCAATTACTTTTTCTAAAAGTTCTTTTATCATAACGCCAACCAATTTTTTATAATTGTTTTTCCTTCAATAGTTAAAATAGATTCCGGGTGAAACTGAATTCCCTCTATTGGAAAAGTCTTGTGGCGAACCCCCATAATGACTCCATCCTCTGTTTGCGCGGTAATTTCAAGCGAAGAGGGAAG
>JAVHOS010000049.1:0-2535 GCA_036170205.1 Ignavibacteriaceae bacterium
CATATTTATTGTTGATGAGAAGATCATGAAACTTATGCGAGCTTCGCGAAAAAAAGTAACCGGAAATAACAACAAAAACAATTCCCGGCATAACCGGTAAAATTATACCGATAACACCGAGCGCCAAGAAGAAAAATCCTAAGGCAAAGTATAGCCAGCGCAGATATTTATTTTCGATCAGTTCTCTTTTCATAAACTCCTTTTATAGTAGAAAGTATAAAGTTGCAAGTGAAAAGTAGTGAAAACTTTATACTTTCTACTTTTCACTTTCAACTTCTAAAGACTATTTAATAAAAATTCCGTCATTAATTGATAAAGGTGCAAACGAGTCTTGCCGCCAAAAATGCCGTGATTCTTTTCGGGGTAAAACATTGTCTGGAACGGTTTGTTTTCGGCTTCCAACTTTGTTACAAGCGCAACGGAGTTTTCAAAATGAACATTGTCATCTGCGGTGCCGTGAATCAGCAAGAGTTTTCCTTTCAGTTGATTTGCATACGTCATTACCGAACTTGTTTCATATCCTTTCGGATTTAACTGCGGAGTTGACATGTACCGCTCCGTGTAAATGTTATCATAAAATCTCCAATCAGTCACCGGCGCAACGGCAATTGCCGCTTTGAAGTAATCGGGAGCTTTCACTAAAGTTAAAGCTGAAGCGTAACCGCCGTAACTCCATCCCCAAATACCGATGCGGCTCGCATCAACATACGGAAGCGAAGCAAGATATTTTGCTCCTTCGATCTGATCGTTCACTTCCCAATAACCTAAATTTTTGTAAACGATCTTCTTAAATGATTCGCCGCGTCCGCCGGTGCCTCTATTATCAAGCGCAAAGATGATGTACCCTTTTTGTGCAAGCATTTGGAACCAGAGACTTCCCCAAGCATCGGTAACGGTTTTTGAACCTGGTCCACTATAATTGTTCACAAGCACCGGATATTTTTTTGAAGGATCAAAGTTTGCCGGTTTTATTATTGATGCGTCAAGTTCAACTCCGTCTGTAGTTTTGAAACGGAAAAATTCGACCGGAGAAAGATAATAATCTTTGAACACCGACATATCGTTCACAACAAGATCACGGATTTTATCACCGTTCGTTTTATAAAGATAAATTGATCCTAATAGATTTGCGCTTGAATAACGATCAATAAAATATTTTTGATTTGGAGAAAGATCGATTTTGTGTGAG
The DNA here is from genome assembly GCA_036170205.1 of Ignavibacteriaceae bacterium. Classification (GTDB taxonomy): domain Bacteria; phylum Bacteroidota; class Ignavibacteria; order Ignavibacteriales; family Ignavibacteriaceae; genus UBA1563. The sequence continues at coordinate 1,190 of JAVHOS010000049.1, forward strand.
CCTTTAGATTCGGTAATTCGATTCCGTTTTGCGGTTTCATAATTGACCGAGTACAAATCACTATTTACCGTGCTTCTTTCGTTCGATGTAAAATAGATTTGTTTGTCCGCCTCATCAACACCGAGAATTTTATCAACTTCAAAATCACCTTTTGTTAGTTGCTCGATCTGTTTACCGTTGTAATCGAAAAGATAAATATGTTCAAAGCCGTCTTTAGCAGAAGTCAAAACAAAATGTTTTTTATCTTTTAAGAATTGTAAATTATCGTTGATGTCGATCCAGCACAAATCGCTTTGTGCAATTATTGTTTTTGTTTTTCCGGTTGCGGCATCAGCAAAAAGAAGATCCAATTTGTTCTGCAACCGGTTTAGCCGCTGAACAGCAAGGAGATTTGCATCTGCTGTAAATTTTATGCGCGGAATATAAATGTCGGTTTCCTCGCCAAGATCAACCCAGGTAATTTTAGGTGAAGCAATTTCCGCAATTCCAATTTTTACGAATGAGCCGCGCGTTCCAGCTTTTGGGTATCGCATATCAAGAAAATTGAGATAGAGCGAATCCCATTTAGCGATGTGCATCTCAGGAACCTGCGATTGATCCAACTGCCAGAAAGCAATTCGTTTGCTATCGGGCGACCATTCAATTCCATTGATGATACTGAATTCTTCTTCGTAAACCCAATCAAAATTTCCGTTTAAAATAGTTTCACTTCCATCAAAAGTAATTTGCGTTTCTTCGTGAGATTGAATATCAACGACAAAAACATTATTGTCTCTAACGAAAGCGAGTTTTTCACCGTCGGGAGAGAAGGTGGCATTCTCCTGAGTTTTTTCAGAAGAGGCGAGTTCAATAAATTTTTTCTTCGCAATTTCATAAATATAAAAAGCTCCGCCGGTTTTAAGTGAACGCGCCGGCAGTGTACCGGTAAACAAAATATATTTTTCATTCGGGAGCCACTCGTAATTCTGTATAGTAAACGGCGGGTCTTCCGGTTTTAATTTCAGATCACTGCCTGAAACAAGAATTTTCTCATCTCCGGTTTTACAGTCGTGTTCATAAATTGCCATTGCTTTGGTTTCCGGGTCTCTTTTCAAAAAAGAAAATTTTTCTCCGCCGGAAAACCATTGAACACCGCTTAAATTCTTACCAAAAAAATCGCGGTTGGTTTGGATTAATTCAACTGTTAACTCTTTTGGCTGTGGAAGCAGTTCAAAGCAAAAAATAAACAAGAGAAGAAGCAATGTGTTAAACGAAAATTTTTTCATCATCTGTTTTCCGTGAAATAATAATTGATTTTAAGTTGAAGAAATATAAGAAAAAGTTTTTAGTCATTCGTTTTCGGCAAC
>JAVHOS010000049.1:2635-5625 GCA_036170205.1 Ignavibacteriaceae bacterium
CTTATTTCTTCTCTCTTTTGCCTGCATTGGTTTGAACAAAGACTGTGAACATAAACTTGGGTTGTCCAATGACCGGAAAAGAAAATTGTTGAAGGAGAAAAGGAAATTATGTTTGTTTTTGCTTCGGCTTCAATTAAGTTATCTATCAAAAAAAATTCTTTTCTTATGATACTTAACAAAGACGACAGACAGCTAATACAAAGATTAAAAAAACTTCTCCAGGAAGAATTTACCGGACTTGTAGTTGACATAATTTGTTTTGGTTCACGCATTACCAAACAAAATTACGAAAGTGATTTTGACATCTTGCTTCTTACCGACAAACCAATTTCATGGCAAAAAAAACGAGCAATAAAAAATTTTGTTTATGATTTTGGAATTACCGCCGATATTGTGTTCGATCCCAAAATTTTCACCAAAAATGAATATGAAGTGAAATATTCCTTTTTACCGTTTATTCATGAAGTTAGAGAAACTGGAATCTCTGTATGAAATTTGAAAAACACCAACTTGATTTGATAAACTACAGAAGAGAAAAAGCATTCGAAACATTACGCCACATAGAAGTTCTTATCGATCAAAAAATGCTTGCCATAGCAATGAATAGAATTTATTATGCCGGTTTTTATATTGTCAATGCATTGTCCTTGCTGGATCAGCAAAATTTTTCTAAGCATCAAGGGTTAATTGGTTACTTTAATCGAACATATTTAAAGAACAATTTAATCAACAGAGACGTTGGTAAAATTCTTAACGATTCTTTTGAAAGACGAAATGCTGCTGATTATCATGATTATGTTTCTGTTAATAAAACAGAAGTTAAAACATACTACAGACAGATGAAAAAATTTGTTAAAATTGTTGATGATGTAATCAAAAAAAAATTCGATGCTTCTCTTTAGTTTTTATGAATATTTTCTTTCTTTAAAAACGCTGAACCTCACTAATTTTTCACCGATTTAAACACCAAAAATTTCTCACTCCATTTCCGCTTGCAGTTTTTCTGTTCTGTCCGCCATTTTTATTTGGTTGATAAGTTCGGTGAGATCTCCTTCCATGATGCCGGAAAGATTATAAAGCGTTAATCCGATTCGGTGATCTGTAATTCTGTTTTGCGGATAATTGTAAGTACGGATTTTGTCGCTTCTATCGCCGCTTCCAACCATTGATTTTCTTACCGCGGCAATTTCTTTATTTTGTTCGCGTTGTTTCATATCGAACAGACGGGCTTTTAAAACCTTCATCGCTTTTTGCCGGTTCTTTAATTGAGAACGTTCGTCCTGGCATTGCACAACTAAGCCCGACGGCAAGTGTGTAATGCGGATAGCCGTTTCAACTTTGTTTACATTTTGTCCACCGGCGCCGCCGCTGCGGTAAACATCAATTTTTAATTCGCTTGGATTGATCTCAACCTGCACATCTTCAACTTCCGGCAGAACCGCCACAGATGCGGCTGAAGTATGCACACGTCCATTTGCTTCAGTTGCCGGAACGCGCTGTACGCGGTGAACGCCGCTTTCAAATTTTAAATCTCCGAAAACGCTTGTTCCCGTTACCGAAAAAACTACTTCTTTAATTCCACCCAGTCCAGCGGTGTCGTTAATGTCGATCAATTCAAGTTTCCAACCGCGGGTTTCAGCATAGCGGGAGTACATTCTAAAAAGATCGCCAGCAAAAAGAGCTGCTTCATCTCCTCCGGTTCCGGCGCGGATTTCCACAATAACATCTTTGTCGTCATTCGGGTCTTTGGGGAGGAGAAGTACTTTTATTTCATCTTCTAATTTTTCTTTTTTGATTTTGAGTTCATCAAGTTCTGATTCGGCAAGTTCGGCAAGTTCTTTGTCTAAGCCGGCATCAATAATTTCTTTGTTCCCTTCAATGTCGGAAATCGTTTTTGAATATTCATCGTAAACGGTAATAATCGGAGTTAATTCGCTTCGTTCTTTACTTAGTGAAATTAATTTGTCAGTATTTTTTACAATATCGGGGTCGGAGAGGTGATCGTTAATTCTATCAAACTTTTCTTTTATTTTTCTCAATTTCTCGATGAAATCCATACAATCCTTTTCATTTTTAACCTTGCAAATATAGGGAATTTTGAATGATAGTTGGGTAGAATTAGGAATTAGGAATTACGAATTAGAAATGAAAAACCATCTGATTCCTAATTCGTAATTTTTAATTCCTAATTACAATGTCATTCCCCTTCCCAATTTTCTTTTCCTTCTTTAAGGAGATAGTAAACAATTACAAATCCCGCGATTGGATCGGCTTGCCAAAATCCCCAAAAGTAATTTGCCGCCAAGCCAAGTAATAAAGCGATAGAAAGAAATACACACGCGAAGGTTTCTTTCGCGTCAGCAATAAGTGCGCGGCTATTCAATTGCTTACCGATTTTCAATTTCACTTTTCCAACTATTGGCATAATAGTTAATGAAAGAATCGCGAGAATTATTCCACCGATAGATTCTTCCGGTGGATTTCCATCAAGCAAGGTTAAAACGGATTGCACAAAAACATAAATGCCAAGAATAAAAAAAGTGACGGCAACAAATTTCTGTGCCCGCTCTTCTATCTTTTCTTCTTTTTCTTTTGGAAGACTTCTTCCTTTTGACAATCTCCAAATTAAAACTAAACCGGAAAGAGATTCGACAACGCTGTCTAATCCGAAACCGATTAACGCCACACTTGAGGCAATACCGCCAAGAAGCAATGCAGCCGCGGCTTCAAGAATGTTATAGCTAACATTAAAGTATTCAATTCGCAGTCCTTTTTTATATAAGGGATCAGAAGGATGAAAATCTATTTCGCAATTATCAGGCATAAAAATTCCTGACCCAGCGATGCGCTTTTAATTTTTCCAAAGCTGATTGAGAAAGTTTTCCCTTTTCAACTGCTTTACAATTTGCCAAAAGATTTTTCTCGCTTCGCATTCCCGGAATTACGGAAGTAACCGCGTTAAAACTCGTTATGTACCGCAGCGATGCTTC
>JAVHOS010000050.1:0-5624 GCA_036170205.1 Ignavibacteriaceae bacterium
AAACAAAAAAATCTGGATATTAATGGCAGTTTTAGTTACCGGCGGCGCGGGTTATATTGGTTCGCACGTTGTACGGTTGTTGCTCAAAAAAGGATTTGAGGTTATCATTCTCGATAATCTTTCGCGCGGACACAAAGAATCACTTCCGCAAAATGTTATTTTTGAAGAAGTTGATTTGTTAGATCAAAATAAATTGTCTTCGGTAATCCAAAAGCACAAAATTGATTCCGTAATTCACTTTGCGGCATTTGCTTACGTTGGCGAATCGGTTGAAAATCCCGAAATATATTACCGCAATAATGTTTCCGGCAGTTTTAATTTGATAAACGCTTTAAAAGAAAAAGGAGTGAAAAATTTTGTATTCTCATCAACTTGTTCTCTGTATGGAAATCCTTTGCGTATTCCGATCTCTGAAGAAGAAACTACAAAACCGATTAATCCCTACGCAAAAACAAAATTAATGATCGAACAAATCCTTGCTGACTACGAATCCGCATACGGAATGAAGTATGTTGCACTTAGATATTTCAACGCCGCAGGGGCTTCGGTAAACGGAGAGATTGGCGAAAGTCATTTTCCCGAGCCGCATTTAATTCCCTTGGTTTTGTTTACGGCTCTTGGTAAACGTGAAAGTATTTCCGTTTATGGCGATGATTACTCAACGCCGGATGGAACTTGTATTCGTGATTATATTCACGTTGAAGATTTAGCCGGTGCGCATGTGAGAGCGTTGGAATATTTAAATAAAGGAAATTCATCACAAATTATTAATTTGGGAACGGGAGATGGAAATTCTGTTAAAGAGGTGATTTCCGTTGCCGAAGAAGTTTCCGGCAAAAAAATTAAATCGATAATTGCACCACGACGTGCAGGCGATCCCGCGGTGTTGGTCGCCGATAACAAAAAAGCGAAAGAAGTTCTCGGCTGGAATCCGAAATTCAAATTAAAAGATATTGTGCAAACTGCGTGGCAGTGGCACCAAAATCCAAAGTATTAAGTAAAGGAAAATAATTTTTATGAAAGGAATAATTCTCGCCGGCGGCTCCGGTTCGCGGATGTATCCTATTTCTCAAGTGTACAGCAAACAGTTGACGCTGATTTATGATAAACCGCTTATCTATTATCCCCTTTCTGTTTTAATGCTTGGCGGAATAAAAGAGGTTTTAATTATTTCAAACGAAGAAACTATTCCTTATTACAAAAAATTATTTAAAGATGGTTCACACCTCGGACTATCAATAGAATATGTTGTGCAATCGGCTCCAAACGGAATAGCGGAAGCATTTATTCTCGGCGATAAATTTATTGGTAAAGATTCAGTTACCTTGATTCTTGGCGATAATATTTTTTATGGTAATCTCGATTTCTTTTATCAAGGAATTGAAAACAACACTGGCGCAACAGTTTTTGGTTACCGCGTAACTGATCCCGAACGCTACGGAGTTGTAGAATTTGATAAAAACGGCAAAGCGCTTTCTATTGAAGAGAAACCGAAAAATCCTAAATCAAAATTTGCTGTTCCCGGTTTGTACATTTACAACAATGAAGTTATAACGATTTCTAAAAACTTAAAACCTTCACCGCGTGGTGAATTAGAAATTACCGATGTGAACAACACCTACTTAAATAAAGGTGAACTGCGTGTAGAAAAAATCGGACGCGGAGTTGCCTGGCTTGATACCGGAACGCCGGAAGCATTGCTTCAAGCATCTAACTTTTTTGGAACAATTGAAGACCGGCAGGGTTTGAAAGTAGCTTGCATAGAAGAAATTGCTTATTACATGAATTTCATTTCGAAAGAACAATTTCAAACGGTGATCGGAAAAATGCCGAAATGCAAATACAAAAATTATCTCGAAAATATTCTTGCTGAGACCGAATGAAAATTATTGATAAACAATTAGACGGATTACTTTTACTTCAACTTGACGTATTTAGCGATGAACGCGGATATTTTTATGAATCATACAATCTTTCGCGGTATGCAGAATTTGGAATTGCTCTTTCGTTTGTACAGAATAATGTTTCTAAATCGGTAAAGAATACGCTTCGCGGCTTGCATTATCAAGCCGGGAACGCTGCACAGGGAAAATTAGTGCAGGTGTTATCGGGAAAAGTTTTAGATGTTGCGGTAGATATTCGTTTCGGTTCTCCATCTTTTGGAAAATATTATGCAGCCGAAATTTCCGAAGAAAATCATCATCAGTTGTGGATTCCACCCGGCTTTGCGCATGGTTTTTCGGTTCTTTCCGATTCAGCAATTTTTTCTTACAAATGCACCTCACTTTACAGCAAAAACGATGAGCGGGCGATTATTTATAATGACCTGACATTAAATATAGACTGGAAAATTTCTTCGCCGCTTCTTTCTCAAAAAGATTTACTCGGCAAAAAGTTTTCTGAAATTGAAAAAGATTTTAATTATAAAATGGAGGTTCTATGAGCCTGAAAGATTCATCAATATTTTTTACCGATAAAGAACAACTCGAAAGTTATTCCTTATCAAATCAATTTGCGGAACATCTCGAATTTATTCTTGTGAAAGATAAACTTTCCGCCACGCAGGATGATATTTATTATTCAATTTCGATGTCTGTCCGCGACCGTCTCGTTCGCAAGTGGCTGCGCACCATGCACAAATATAATGTTGACGACGTAAAGCGCGTTTATTATTTGTCTCTCGAATTTTTAATGGGAAGACTGCTCGGCAACGCGCTAATCAACATGGACTACTACGAAGAGAGCGATAAAATTATTAAAGATGCCGGGTATCATCTCGAAGAAGCAAGAGATCAGGAACATGATATGGCGCTCGGTAACGGTGGTCTCGGCAGACTTGCCGCTTGCTTTTTGGATTCGATGGCTACGCTTGAACTGCCTGCGTTCGGGTACGGAATTCGTTATGAGTACGGAATCTTTGAGCAAGATATTGAGAACGGATACCAGATTGAAAAACCCGACAACTGGCTGAGTTACGGAAATCCGTGGGAAATTTTACGCCGTGAACTTTCTTACCGCATTCGTTTTTACGGCACGATTGAAATGCACAAGCAACCCGATGGACAAATGAAATTTGAATGGAAAGACACCGAAGATATTATGGCGGTTGCTTATGATGTTCCGGTTCCCGGTTTCAGAACGAACACCGTAAATAATTTACGTTTGTGGCAAGCGAAGGCGACACATGAATTCAGCTTTAAAGAATTTAATGCCGGAAATTATGTTGCATCGGTACAAAAGAAGAACGAGTCTGAAAACATTTCTAAAGTTCTTTACCCGAACGATACGATGGTAAAAGGAAAATTCCTTCGGCTGAAACAACAATACTTTTTTAGTTCGGCAACTTTACAGGATATTATTAGAAAGTATAAGTACAAACATCCGGACTTTGATCAATTTGCAGAAAAAACAGCAATTCAATTAAATGATACTCATCCCGTTATTGCCATACCCGAGTTGATGAGAATTTTGATGGACGAAGAAGGATTGAGCTGGGATTATGCATGGGATATTACCACAAATACTTTTGCTTACACTAACCACACCGTTGTGCCTGAAGCTTTGGAAGAGTGGTCTGTAAAAATTATGGATACGCTTTTGCCGAGACACTTGCAGATTATTTATGAAATTAACGCCCGCTTCTTAGCTTATGTTCAAGAACAATATTCAACCGATCCTGAAATAATTTCTAAACTTTCTATAGTTCGTGAAGGAGAAGATAAAAAAATTCGCATGGCGAATCTTGCCATTGTTTGCTGCCATTCTATAAATGGAGTTGCAGCGCTTCACACAAATATTTTGCGGAATAATATCTTCCCACATTTCTATGCGATGTTCCCGGAGAAGTTTAAAAATATAACAAATGGAATTACCCCGCGCCGCTGGCTGAAGATCGCGAACCCTTATTTATCCGAAGCAATCTCCGAACATATCGGTGACGGCTGGGTTAAAGACCTTTCTCAAATTAAAAAACTTGAGAAACTGATAAATGATAAACAGTTCATGGAGGTTTTTAAAGAAGCAAAATGGCTGAACAAGAAATTTTTAATTGAATACATTGAAAAAGAGCAACAAGTTAAAATTAATCCCGAATCAATGTTCGACGTTCATGTAAAAAGATTTCATGAATACAAACGACAGCTCTTGAATGTTCTGCACGTAATCACGATGTACAATAAAATTAAAGACAATCCGCGCGCAGCGTTTGTCCCTCGAACAATAATTTTTGCCGGTAAAGCCGCACCCGCATATTTCCAGGCAAAGTTAGTAATTAAGCTTATAAATAATGTAGCTAATGTTATTAATAATGATCATACGATAAAAGATAAATTGAAAGTTATCTTCCTTAAAAATTATTCCGTATCGCTTGCCGAAAAAATTATTCCAGCCACCGATCTTTCCGAACAAATTTCAACCGCAGGATTAGAGGCTTCGGGAACAGGGAATATGAAGTTTGCACTTAACGGCGCTTTAACCATTGGTACGATGGATGGAGCGAATGTTGAGATGCGCGAAGAAGTTGGCGATGATAATATTTTTATTTTCGGAATGCTTTCTGATGAAGTGAGGAAATTAAAATCGAATGGTTACCGCCCGCGAGATTATTACGAAAATATTCCTGAGTTAAAACGGGTGATTGATATGATCCAGAATAATCACTTCAGTATTTTTGAGCCGGGACTTTTCCAGCAGCTCATTGATGAATTGCTCAATGTTGATTATTACTGTTTGCTTGCAGATTATGAATCGTACATAAAAACGCAAGCGAAAGTTAGTGCGCTCTATAAAAACAAAGACGAATGGTATAAAAAAGCGTTACTTAATGTTGCGCGCATGAGCAAGTTCTCAAGCGACCGCTCAATTCAAGAGTATGCTGATTTAATCTGGGATGTAAAACCGGTTAGGATTGATGAAGCATAAAATGATAAATAATTTGCTTTGCAGAATTGAGATTTAACTTTGCCGGTTTACATCCTCGGTATTTCAGCTTTTTATCACGATAGCGCCGCTTGCTTTCTTAAAGACGGCGAGATACTTGCCGCTGCGCAGGAAGAAAGATTCACCCGCAAGAAGGGCGATCATGCTTTTCCAACTCACTCAATAATTTATTGTTTGAAACATGCCGGGATAACCGGACAAGATTTATCTTACGTGGTTTTTTACGATAAACCTTTCTTAAAATTTGAGCGTCTGCTCGAAACTTATCTTAGCTATGCGCCGGTTGGAATAAAATCTTTTATTAAAGCTATGCCGCTCTGGATCAAAGAAAAACTCTGGATGAAAGAGTTTATAAAAAACGAACTTGGTTTTGAAGGCAAAATTCTTTTCCCTGAGCATCACGAGTCGCACGCTGCTTCCGCCTTTTATCCATCACCGTTTGAAGAGGCGGCTTTTCTAACGATGGATGGCGTTGGCGAGTGGACAACCTCTAGTTTTGGCGTCGGTGTCGGAAACAAAATTCAAATCGATTCTGATATTCATTTCCCACATTCAATCGGGTTACTTTATTCCGCGTTTACTTATTACACAGGATTCAAAGTTAATTCCGGCGAATATAAAGTTATGGGATTGGCTCCTTACGGCGAACCGAAATATGTAGATAAAATTTATTCCGAATTGATCGA
>JAVHOS010000051.1:0-5609 GCA_036170205.1 Ignavibacteriaceae bacterium
TCGTCAAGAATAAAAACCGCCGTAGTTTTGGCAGTGGAAGAACTTCCGATGAACATACTTTTTAAAGTTGGTCTTGCAAACCCGAATACTAAAAACAAGATGATAAGAGTACGGAGAAGTAGGAGCAGCCATTGCTTTAACTTCACTTTTCTTATTTTATTTTTCTGTAACTCTTTTAAAAAGATGAGAGTGCTGAATTCAACTTTTTTCAGTTTTCGTAAATTGAAAAGATGTATCAACACCGGGATGGATGCCGCAAGAAGTCCGAATAAAACAGCGGGATTGAGAAAGGTCATTTATTAAATAGAATGATTTGATTTACTTTTTCCAAAATCATTTCTGCCTGATCAAAACAACTGGAAGCGGAAGAGGTAATTAGAATATTATGCAACATATTTTAGAATTTCCAATTCAGCAGTTGTGCTTACGTTTGATAATTTCTCTTCAACTCTTTGCATTACCGGATCTTCAAGTAAATATTCCTGACAATTTGAGCATTGTAAAACGGGTAATCTTTTGATAATGACCACTGATTCATTAGAAACTTTAAAAGGCATATCGGAAAAGACTTTTTCCAAATTTTCACCACAATTATAACATCTCATTATCTTCTCCTAAATTTCTTTAAAAAAATTAGTAGGTTTTACAAAAAAAATCGCGGACACAATCAGTTATTTCTTAAAGACGTTGTTTAAAATCATCCAAAGAAATACCTGCTTGCTTAAGAATACTTCTGAAAGTTCCTAAGGGGATTTCTTTTTTATTCATGGGTAAAATCACCATTGAACCTTTCTCATTTTTAAACTTTCCATGAGAACCTTTTTGTGTCAAAAAAGAAAATTCAAAACTTTTCAATACGGTTTCAATTTCTTTAGACGAATAAAGTTTAGGCATAAACTTTATCTTTGCCTAAAATTACTGATTGAATTTCCGAGAACTCGAACGTTTCATTTTCAAAAAACAATTCAACCGCTTCTTTCAAGTTTGAAATAGCTTCTTCAATTGTTTCTCCAAAAGAAGATACTTCAACATTCAAACATTTAGAAATGTAGTATTTATCTTCTTTCCAAACGACATAACTTATTTCTTTCATTACATCCTCAACGTTTATATTATAGACCTTTTGCAATCAAATTAAGCGCGCTACCGGCTTTGAACCAATCAAACTGCCGTTCGTTGAACGTATGATTTAACAAACATTCATCAGATGTTTCGTCGCTGTGTTTGATTACAAGCGTGAGAGGTTTTCCAACAGCGAATTCGGTTAAACCTTTAACGCTAACTTTGTCGTCTTCTCGAATTTTATCATAATCCGAAGGATTAGCAAATGTAAGCGGAAGCATTCCTTGTTTCTTCAAATTTGTTTCGTGGATGCGAGCAAAACTTTTTACGATAATCGCTCTACCTCCAAGATGACGCGGTTCCAATGCTGCGTGCTCGCGGCTTGAACCTTCACCGTAATTTTCATCGCCGATAACAACCCATCCATGTCCGTGTTTTTTATACTCGCGTGCAACTTCGGGAGTTGATTTTGTTTCTCCGGTAAAAATATTTTTTACTTTTCCGGCTTCTCCGGTAAAAGCGTTGATGGCGCCGATAAACATATTGTTGGAAATGTTGTCAAGATGTCCCCGGTATTTTAACCATGGTCCAGCCATTGAAATATGATCGGTTGTACATTTCCCTTTTGCCTTTAAAAGAATTTGTAAATCCTCTAAATCTTTTCCATCCCATGCTGAAAATGGTTCAAGCAATTGTAAGCGGTCGCTTGCTGGACTAACTTTTACTTCAACACCATTTCCGTTTGTACTTGGAGCGATATACACATTTGCTCCTTTATCAAAGCCTTTTCTTGGAAGTTCATCACCAACCGGGGGATCGAGTTTAACTTTTTCTCCGGCACCGTTTGTAATTGTATCGGTCATCGGGTTGAATGTTATCGTTCCGGCAATTGCAAGGGCTGTGGTTAATTCGGGACTTGCAACAAACGCTAATGTTTCGGGATTTCCGTCATTTCGTTTTGCAAAATTTCTGTTGAAGGAAGTTACGATAGAATTTTTTTCTCCCGTTGGATTATCCATTCTTTTCCACATTCCAATGCACGGACCACAAGCATTGGTTAGGACAACTCCGCCAAAGTCTTCAAATATTTTTAATTGTCCGTCTCGTTCAATTGTTGCACGGACTTGCTCGCTTCCGGGAGTAATTGTGAATTTTGATTTTGCTTTCAATCCTTTTGCGAGCGCTTGTTTTGCAAGGCTGGCAGAGCGATCGATATCTTCGTAACTGGAATTTGTGCAGCTTCCGATCAATCCGACGCTTAATTTTTCCGGGTAACCTTTTTCTTTTGCTACTTCTTTCATTTTAGAAATTGGTACGGCTAAATCCGGTGTAAACGGACCATTCAACATCGGTTCAAGTTCACTTAAATTAATTTCAATAACTTGATCAAAATACTTTGACGGATTTTCATAAACTTCCGGGTCATCGGTTAAAAGATTTTTAATTGATTCCGCAAGCCCCGCAACATCCGCTCGATCGGTTGAACGCAAATATCTGCCCATGCTTTCATCAAAAGGAAAGAGTGAAGTTGTTGCGCCGATCTCTGCGCCCATGTTGCAAATTGTTCCTTTGCCGGTGCATGAAAGAGAGGTAGCTCCTTCGCCAAAGTATTGAACAATAGCGCCGGTTCCCCCTTTAACCGTAAGAATTCCGGCAACTTTTAAAATTACATCTTTTGCAGAGACCCAGCCGGATAATTTTCCTGTTAAATGGATTCCGATAAGTTTCGGCCATTTCAATTCCCACGGCATTCCCGCCATAACATCAACCGCATCAGCGCCGCCAACGCCGATTGCGATCATTCCCAATCCGCCGGCATTTGGTGTGTGCGAATCAGTTCCGATCATCATTCCACCGGGGAACGCATAATTTTCTAAAACTACTTGGTGAATAATTCCAGCTCCCGGCTTCCAAAAACCGATTCCATATTTTTGCGAAACGCTTTGTAAAAAATCATATACTTCTTTGTTCTCCTTTGTTGCTCGGTCTAAATCTTCTTTCGCGCCAATCTGTGCTTGGATTAAATGGTCGCAGTGAACGGTTGAGGGAACCGCGGTATTTTTTTTACCGGCAGACATAAATTGAAGCAGCGCCATTTGTGCCGTAGCATCTTGCATGGCTACTCTATCCGGCGCAAAATCTGCAAAATCTTTTCCGCGCGTTAAAGCGTTGATTGGTTGTTCCCAAAGATGCGAGTAGAGAATTTTTTCTGCGTAGGTGAGTGGTCGTCCGACAATTTTTCGGATAACTTCAATTTTGGTGTGCAAATCTGCATAAACTTTTTTAATCATCTCAATATTTGCGGTCATGGTAGTCCTTTTAAGTTTTTATAATTAATTGATTCAAAATTACAAAATAATTTCAATATTTGTGGAGTAGATTTTTATGGTAATGAAATCATTTTAGAAAAGAAGGAAAATTTGTGATAGTTAAAACGATTCAAGACGAATTACAAAATTTTTTAGTTGATGCTTCCAACTTTCACGGAAGTTGCGAGGCGGTTTATTTCCCCGAAAATGCCGAAGAAGTTGCCCAAGTTTTGGAAACAGCAAATGCTTCTAAAACAAAAGTAACAATTGCCGGAAACCATACCGGGCTTACGGGAAGCGGCATTCCTCAAGATGGAATTGTAATTTCAACAGAAAAATTGAATCGAATAATTGAGATCAACACAAAAGAAAATTTTGCAATAGTTGAATCGGGTATTTTGCTTAAAGATTTTCAAAAAGAATTAAAACAGTCTGACTTTTTTTACCCTCCTGATCCCACCGAAACAAACTGCTTTATTGGCGGAACAATTGCTACCAATGCAAGTGGAGCGAAAACTTTTAAATACGGCGCAACAAGAAATTTTGTTTTGGAACTTGAAATTGTTTTAGCTGGGGGTGAAAAGATTCAGCTAAAAAGAGGCGAGGTTTTTGCGAATAAAAATCTTTTATATCTTAAAACCGAAAACGGCGATGCAATCTCTCTTCAACTCCCAAAGTACAAAATGCCGAATGTTAAAAACGCTTCCGGTTATTTTGCAGCAGAAAATATGGATGCGATTGATCTTTTTATCGGTTCGGAAGGAACGCTTGGAGTGATTACAAAAGCGAAATTAAAAATTCTTCCGCTGCCTAATGACGTTCTTTCTTGTGTTGCGTTTTTCCCGGACGAAAAAGAGGGATTAGCTTTTGTTGAAGAGGCGCGGACACTTTCTTATTCTTCAAGAAGTTCAAATTCTTTAGCAAGTATTGATGCGCGTGCGCTGGAATTTTTTGATTCACATGCTTTGATATTTCTGCGCAAAGATTATCCGCAAATTGATGACAATGTTTTTTGCGCAGTCTGGTTTGAGCAAGAGTTAACAGCGCAAAACGAAGATACAGTTACTGAGAATTGGTTGGAATTAATCACAAAGCATCATGCTGATGTTGACAAAGTCTGGATTGGCGTTGATGATAAAGACAAAGCGTTGCTTCACGAATTCCGCCATGCGATTTCTTCTAAGGTGAACGAATACATTTCGAAAAACAATCTTAAAAAATTGGGAACCGACGTTGCTGTTCCCGACGAGGCTTTCAATAATTATTTCTCATATTGCAAATCAATAGTTGAAAAAGAGAGGTTGGATTACGTTGCTTACGGACATTTCGGCAATTCGCATCTTCATTTAAATATGCTTCCGAAAAATGAAGAAGAATTTCAGAAAGGAAAAGCGATTTACAGAATGATTTGTAAAAAAGCGGTTGAACTTGGCGGGACTGTTTCTGCCGAACATGGCATTGGGAAAAACAAACGCGAATATTTATTGATGATGTACGGGGAAGAAGCAATTAATGAAATGATAGCGTTGAAAAAAACGCTTGATCCGAACATGATTTTAGGGAGCGGAAATCTTTTTGAAATTTAAAAAATTAAATGAGAGTTTGCTGTAACGAGGCAAAGAGGTATTCACAAGGGATTAAAAAATGTTTTGCAATTTAAAGTGGTAAAGCTAACTTGCATTTGTAAATGCGAGGTTATTGGTTGTACGGTACGACGGAGCGAAAATTAATTAACCATAGAAAATTTAAAACGGGCACTGCTCGTCCCGGCATTTTTATATTCTTTCTCTCTTCCAACGCAAATAATTACCACAAAAATTTTGACACAAGAATTCCGTTCCGAAAAAGAAATGGTACCGCGGTTTTTACAAAACGACTTGGAAATGTTTTTGATGAAGACGAAAGCCAAACTTATTTACCTGCTCACTTTTTAACTTATTCTGAACTAAAAACAAACAACCTCTTCCCCCTAAAAAATAATTCCACTACCGAAATAAATGATTTAGCTGAACGTAAAAATGATTCTGCCGCCGCTACGAATGACTTTGCGGGACAGAAGAATGACTTTGCGGAGCTGAAGAATGACTTTGCGGATTACGTAAAAGCTTCATTTTCGCTTAAAAATGAGGTTTTTCAAGTAAAATCCAACAGTGTAACCGGAAAATGTGGGATGGGGGAATATTTTAATTGATTAATGGACTTTGTGAAGTTGGCGCCAAAATGAGTAACGCACCTAAC
>JAVHOS010000052.1:0-22895 GCA_036170205.1 Ignavibacteriaceae bacterium
GTTTTTTTATTTCCCGCATATGAATCCGATATAATTAAATTGTTAGCTTTATATTTGCAAAAAGAATAAAGTGAATTTTAATTTGAAATGAAAACTTCAAGACCATTTTTATACTCGCTCCTATTCTATTCAGCATTTCTTGTTCACCTGGTATATGCTGAACAAAAACCATCTACTCCGGTTGGCAATTGGGAATACCGCCGGGGTGATTCTCCTTTTGATGACAATCTTCTTAATTCTGTTTGGAGACACATAAACAAACCTTCAGAAATCCCAATCATTCCCGGCAAAAAAGATTTGTGGATAAGACTGCGTATGATAAATCATAATGATTTTAATTCGGCAATATTTAGTCAGCGTATCGAAAAGATTTTTGAAGTTTACATCGATACAAATAGAATTTACGCTTACGGCAAATTTACTTCTGGTGAAAAAATTCCAATGATGGGTACTGCGTGGCATCTTATCAAACTCCCTGCTAACGCAAACGGTAAAACACTTTACTTTAGAATACGTTCCGTTCGATTCAACCATAAACCAAATTTTAACAACAATTTAATATTTGCCGCAATTTCAAAATCAAATTCCTGAAAGTAATTTCTCAAAATTCATTATATTTAGCAACGAATTTATTTTATTTCTCATAATTATCATTGAACTAGAAAATGCCCATAATAAAACCTAAACTTTTTACAACCCTAAAAGATTATAACAAAACTCAATTCATTGCCGATGCTACCGCCGGAGTGATTGTTGGAATAGTAGCATTGCCGTTAGCAATTGCCTTTGCCATTGCAAGCGGGGTAACTCCGGAGAAGGGAATCATCACCGCCATTATCGCCGGATTTTTAGTATCGGTATTTGGCGGAAGCCGCGTACAAATTGGCGGACCAACTGGCGCTTTCATCATTATTGTATATGGAATTGTTCAGAATTATGGAACCACCGGCTTAACCATAGCCACTATTATGGCAGGGATAATATTGGTCATTATGGGTTTTGCGCGATTTGGTTCCCTTATTAAATTTATTCCTTATCCTGTTGTAGTTGGTTTTACCAGCGGAATAGCGCTGCTGATCTTTTCGACCCAGATAAAAGATTTTTTCGGTTTGCAGCTTGCAAAAGTTCCGGCAGAATTTCATGAAAAATGGATTGCCTATTTCGGAGCTGTTTCAACAATAAATTATTCTGTCTTTGGAATTGCAGCGCTTTCTTTGTTAATCATGATTTTTTGGCCGAAAGTGACGCACAAAGTTCCTGGCTCCTTGGTAGCAATCATAATTTCTACCTTATTAGTTATTATTTTCAAATTACCCGTTGATACAATCGGAAGTAGATTTGGAGAAATCCCATCTAATTTACCGGCGCCTCATTTAGTGGAGATAAATTTAACTTTGATACGAAATTTGATAGCGCCCGCAACCGTAATTGCGATACTTGCCGCTATTGAATCACTTCTCTCTGCGGTTGTTGCAGACGGAATGATCGGTGGAAAACATAGAAGTAATATGGAACTTGTTGCTCAAGGTTTAGCCAATATTGCAGCGCCTCTCTTTGGCGGAATACCGGCAACGGGAGCGATTGCAAGAACTGCTACAAATATTAAAAATGGCGGAAGAACACCGGTTGCAGGAATAATTCACGCAATAACTCTTTTGCTCATTATGCTCTTCTTTGGTAACTATGCCAAATTAATCCCGATGGCAACATTAGCCGCTATACTTGTTATCGTTGCTTATAACATGAGCGAGTGGCATGCATTCAAAACACTATTAAAAAGTCCTAAGAGCGATGTTATCGTTTTGCTCACAACATTCTTTTTAACCGTTGTTTTTGATTTAACCATTGCCATAGAAATTGGAATGATTCTCGCGGTTTTACTCTTTATGAAACGCATGTCGGAAGTATCTAACGTAAGCGTGATAACACGGGAATTAGAAGATGAAGAAGATATGCCGGATCCAAACGCTATAGATAAAAAATTAATTCCGGTAGGTGTTGAAGTTTTTGAAATCAACGGACCATTCTTCTTTGGCGCCGCTTCAAAATTTAAAGAAGAAATGAGAATGATTGAAGCCCCGCCAAAAGTTAGAATTATTCGAATGAGAAATGTTCCGGCTGTAGATGCAACGGGAATGCAGACAATAAAAGACTTTTACAATGACGCTCTAAAACAAGGGACAAAAATTATTTTGTCCGGCGTGCATACACAACCATTGTACGCTATGACGCAAGCGGGTGTGTTTGATTTATTTGGAGAAGAGAATATTCACGGGAATATTGATGATGCTTTAGACCGTGCCCGTGAAATTCTTGGTCTGCCGAAACTTGGAAGACCTGCTGATTTTGTTGCGACGGTTAAAAGAGAAATGGATAAGTAAAATTTCAAAAGTGTTTCTTCAGATAATTAATTTAAGGATAGTACATTGGATCTTACAATAAAGGATATTTCTGTTTTGCTTTTGAAGCCTGAAAAGGAAATTCAAGGATTGATCAGAAAGAAAGAAATTCCTTTTCAAGCGATTAGAGACAAACTTCTGTTTAACAAACAGCAAATTATCGAGTGGGCGCTAAGCCGGAATATCCCGATCAATATTTCAAATCATGAAAAGATGAGTGAGTATCATGTTGACACTTTAAATACGATACTTGACGAAAATTCCTTTTTTTATGATTGCGATCTTTCGGAAAAAAAGTACATCGAGCAAATGGTAACGTTGCTTGATCTTGAAAAAAATGTTGACAAAGTAATTATAGTTCAACTGTTAAAAAACCGTGAAGAGTTAATGAGTACTGCAATAGGGAATGGAATTAGTCTTCCTCATCCACGCATTCCTCTTATGGTTGGAAAGAATAAGCCGTTGATAAATTTTTTCTTCCCCAAAGAGCAGCTTGATCTTAAATCTCTCGACGGCAAACCGGTTCACACCATTATTCTTATGATCTCACAGACAATTAAACAGCATTTGAGCATCCTGGCGCATCTAAGTTTTCTTCTTTCTCAAGACTCATTTAGAAACGCGCTGGAAAAACGATTTGATTACCTGGCGATAATAAATATTATTACTCAAATTGAGGGAAGTAGAAAAGCATAAAATTTTATGGAAGTAAACCGTATGCATAACAAATGATGATCGCAAAATAAAATGGAGTTATTCTTTTACGCGATAGTTATTCAATTTCTTTCTGTAATCGTTATCGGTTTTCTGCAGGATAACAGGAAAGCGTCAATTGTCACTCATTCGCTACTCGCTGTAGGATTACTTTTAGGATTTATCGCTTCCTTCACTCCGCTAGTTTATTCAAATTTTCCGACACAAAATTTTTATTTTTTCGGAATACCAAATAATTTGTTCCGGTTCGATACCCTTGCATTATATTTTTTGTGCATCATTCAACTTGTTGCAATACCATTAACTCTCTACAGTTACCCATATTTCAAACATTACATCGAGAAAGGGAAAAAAGTAAGAAGTACACTTGTATTTTATACTTTGATGCTCGTTTCTACCCAATTGTTGGTTACGTCGAATCACTCAATATTGTTTTTAATCTTCTGGGAGGTTATGAGCCTTTCAGCTTATCTCGGAATGATCTTTGAGAAAGAAAAAGAAGAAGTGCAGAACGGAAGTTTCTACTATTTTGTAATGAGTCATATTGTTGTATATCTTCTTTTTATATTTTTCTTTCTGCTTCACCATCAAACAAAAAGCTGGCTCTTTAGCGATTTTCATCTTTCTCCCGAAACCGGAAGTTTGTTTATTATCGCCTATGCACTATCGTTAACTGCATTTGGAATGAAGGCGGGATTTATGCCGTTCCATTTTTGGCTGCCGAGAGCTCATCCAATTGCCCCAACAGTTTTTAGTGCATTCCTATCTGGAATAATAATCAAGACAGGCATTTACGGAATTTTGCGAACGTTTCAATTTCTTAATCCAACTCCTGAATGGCTTGGGTGGCTCATGCTCGCAGTAAGTATGATCAGTGCAATATTTGGCGTTTGGTATGCGCTGGCTCAACACGATATTAAAAAACTTTTAGCATATCATTCGGTAGAAAATATTGGAATTATCGGAATCGGGATCGGGATTGGTTTTATCGGATCGGCGTATCATTCACTGCCAATCCAAGTACTTGGATTTGGCGGCGCTTTACTTCACACATTGAACCATGCAATCTTTAAAAGTTTATTGTTCATGGGCAGCGGAGTAATTTATCAAAACCTGGGAACAAGAAACATTGAATTGATGGGGGGACTTGTTCATCGCAGCAAATATTTTGTAATGTTATTCCTTATCGGTTCAATCGCAATTAGCGGAATTCCACCGCTCAACGGATTTATCTCCGAGTTCGTTATTTACAATGGATTTTTTATAACGGCCAGAGTGCTAAAAAATTATTATCCGCTTATTATGCTTTTATCCGCAGTTGGATTAGCGTTTGTAGGCGGTTTGGCTGTTGCATGTTTTACTAAAATAAATTCAATCATGTTTCTTGGAAGCGAACGAAAAGAAGTAAAACATTTTAACGTTTCATTTTATGAATATCTTTCTCTTGGAATGTTAGCTTTACTTTGTATAGTTATTGGATTTTATCCCCAACCGTTTATTGGAATTGTAAATAAAGTACTTACCGATGGTTTTGTCCCGGCTACTTCTTCATCTGAATTGCTCAACATCAATTGGTCTTATATAAGTTTGATATTTGGATTAATCCTTTTCACATTTGTTTTGGTCTATTTGTGGAAACGAACTTTCCAGAAGAAATATGGAAGAAGAACAGCAGACGCTTGGGGATGTGGATACAAAAATTTAACTCCACGCATGCAATACACCGCTTCTTCATTTGCAGATGAATTAAACGAAATATCAAAATCTGTTTTGGTTTATCATAAAAATAGTAAACCTTCAAAAAAGATTTTTCCTCCAAAAGAATACTTTGAAAGCCATTCTGAAGACTTAGTGGATAACAAATTGGTGCTTCGAGGTTATTGGAAATTCAATTCGGTAATTTCAAAAATTGAATTTTTAAGTTATACCGACCTACGGTATTACATCGCCTTCATCTTAATAATTTTAACCCTCTACAGTGTAATAGCATTCTTATGGAACTGAGTTAAATGTTACAAGGAATAATTTCAATATTGAGCATTCTGACTCTGGCACCAATGTTTGCCGGATTAGTAAATAAGTTAAAAGCGATCTTTACCGGAAGGATCGGAGCCCCGATTTTACAACCATATTTCGATTTATACCGGCTGCTTAGAAAAGAAACTATTAATGCCGGAAGTTCTTCATTCGTTAGCGCTATTTCTCCCGTCATTAATTTGGTAGCGGTTGTCATCGCTGCTGCAATGTTACCAATTGGATTAGCTCATCCTGTAATAAGTTTTGACGGAGATATTATTTTATTCGCTTATGTTTTAGGATTGGCGAGGTTCTTCCAAATTCTTGCAGCGATGGATATCGGAAGTTCGTTTGAAGGCATGGGTGCTGCGCGTGAAGCCGCTTTTGCAATTTTTGCCGAACCGATTTTCTTCTTCACTCTCGGCAGCATCGCTTTTATGAGTGGACTAACTTCAATTTATGACATTTATCATTCAATAAGATTGGATAATGTTACGTACATTATTTTTATTGTCGTCTGCTCAACTTCGGCGTTTATTCTCGCGATTACCGAATGTTCGCGTATGCCGGTTGATGATCCAAATACACATCTGGAATTAACCATGATCCACGAGGTAATGATTCTTGACAACTCCGGTGTTGATTTATTCCTTTATCAATATTCGAGTTATATAAAATTATTTATTTATGCCATTCTGGAAACTTCTTTCTTTTATCCTTTTGGAGTTAAAAGTTATACCGTGGGCATCGTAATATTTGTGGTTGTAATTGCGATTCTGTCAGTTACTTTAGCGGTTGTTGAAACAGTAACCGCGCGGTTTAAAATGAAAAATATCCCGCAATATCTTTTGTTCGCAACGGCAATCGGAATATTAAATTTACTTATTTATACGTTCACGAAATAAGATCAATTATGCAAAATGTTTTGAGCATCCTTTTTTGTTTATCTCTCTTTTACCTCGCGGTAACTTCGAGAGTAAAAGCATATGTTGCTGTGCTTCGATTCCAGGGAATTATACTTACGGTATTGTTAGTCTTTCCATTCATAAATCACTTTTCAGTATATGCGTTCATTCTCCCAACAACTTTGTTCATCGTAAAAGTGATTTTAATTCCGAGATATATCAATAAAATTATTCTTGATCTTGATGTTAAACGGATGATCGAACCGACGATTCAACAATTCACTTTTCAACTGCTCGTTATTTTTGCAATGATAATAATCTTTGTTACTTCAAATATTTTATCGAAAAGTACAAGTATCGAAACGATCCCTTTTGCAAGCGGATTTTCTGCAATTGTTGTGGGAATATTTGTTATAATTTTTAGAAAGAAATTGATAATCCATGTAGCTGGATTTTTAGTGCTTGAGAACGGAATATTTTTATTCGGAACTGCTGTTGCATCAGAATTACCGATGATGATAGAGATTGGAACGCTGCTCGATGTTTTTGTGGTGGTCTTTCTGATGGGAATTGCCATGAACAAAATCAGTTCAACGCTTTCCGGCTTTGATGTGACCGCTTTGGGGAGGCTTAAAGACTGATGTTTGAATTTGTTTTATTGATATTAATCCCGTTGTTATCAGCAGGCGTTTGTTATTTTCTAAAAAACATTCGTCTTCAATACTCCATTTCGTTGTTCGTCAGTGCGGTTCATTTACTTCTGTCGCTATTGATCTTCATCGGCTGGTACAAAACAGATTTACCTTTTTTCTTCAGTACCGATTCCCTGAGCAAATTATTTTTGTTAGTTCTGTCTAATGTTTATTTCTGGGTTGTGTTAGTTTCATTTTCATATTTGAAGAGACCAGTTACTCCAAATTCGGAAGAAGGGAAGAGATATTATTTTCTTCTTCTTAATTTTTATTTGTTCGCTAATACAGCCGCTATTCTAAGCAACCATTATGGAATGTACTGGGTTGCCGCCGAAGGAACAACGTTGAGCGTTGCGCCGTTAATATATTATTACCGGAATGAAGAAGCGCTTGAAGCGATGTGGAAGTATCTTTTCCTTGTTTCCATCGGAATTGCATTTGCATTTATCGGAATATTATTTTTAACTCTTTCAGCGAAAGGAACTCCGCTTGAAGGGCAGCAGTTATTCTTTTCGGAATTTGTAAAACAAGCAGGAACGCTAAATCCCGTTTGGTTAAAAGCGAGTTTCATTTTTATTTTTGTCGGATTGAGCACTAAAATCGGAATTGCTCCCATGCATTCTGCCGATGTTGATGCAACAAGTAATTCGCCAAGTCCAATTGCTGCGCTTATGTCCGGTTCGTTACGCGTAACAGCTCTGCTTGGAGTGATGAGAATTTTTCAAATTATGCAGCCGACATCAACTTATGATTTTGCAAAAACAATTTTGATCATTGGAGGATTACTTTCTCTTCTATTCGCTTTTGTTTTTATGTTCAAAGTGAATAACTACAAACGGATGCTCGCTTATTCAAGTATTGAGCATTTGGGAATTATTACTTTAGGAATAGGGATCGGCGGATTGGCGTTTGTTGGCGCCATGTACCACATCATTTATAACTCTCTCAATAAAGTTGTTCTCTTTTTTTCTGCCGGAAACATTCACCACAGATATAAAACAAGAGAAGTTGATGGAGTGAAATCGGTGCTGAACATTTTACCATGGAGCGGCTGGTTACTTATGATTTCGTTTCTGTCAATTTCTGCGATTCCGCCGTTCGGAATATTTTTCAGCGAATTGATGATCTTTGAGGGGATGCTTTTTTCAGATAAACCGTGGATTTTAGCCGTTACAATGTTTCTCCTTCTTTTCATTTTTATAAATATGGGAAAAACATTGTTCCAGATGTTGTACAAGAAAGATGAAAATGAAAACATCGCCGTAGAAAAAGAACATTTTGAGATCATTCACTTTGCAGCGATCTTTTTGCTGATTTTATTAATAGCTATTGCAGTTGTTTCTCCAAATATTCTGCGTGATAATATTTTAAATATTTCAAAAGATTTTGGAATAAAGTTATGATCTCGCTTCAAGTACAAAATAATCAGCGTTTTCATATTGAGGATATCCAATTCTTAACTCAAAGTGATTTTTATGATTCAGTATCTGAAGGACTTTCAAACGGCTACCGGATGATCGGATTATTTCCGGTTGATAAAAAGTTAAAGCATAAAATTATTTCACTACTTGTTGATTCTTCTTCATCTTCAATACACATTATTGGCGTTGAATTTCAACCGGATAAATTGGAATTCAAAAGTATTGCCAATCAATTTCCACAGACAAATTACTTTGAATGCGAACTTGCAGAGAACGATGGTTTCAAACTAATTGATCATCCGTGGCTTCGACCGGTGAGAAAACAGAATAAAATACTTGGAAACAAACCCTATCAATTTTATCAACTTGAAGGAGATGAAGTTCACGAAGTTGCAGTTGGTCCAATTCATGCCGGAGTTATTGAGCCGGGGCATTTCAGATTTCAATGTCACGGCGAATTAGTTTATCATCTCGAAATAAATTTGGGTTACCAGCATCGCGGCGTAGAAACGATGATGCTGAACGCTAACCAACAACATAAATTAATTCTTTCAGAATCAATCGCCGGCGATACAGTCATTGGTCATACACAGGCGCATTGCGGTGTAATAGAAAGTTTAACAGATACTCAAGTTGGTCTTCGCGCTCAAGTAATTCGTTCGCTTGCCGAAGAGCTTGAAAGAATTGCCATGCACTTATCCGGTCTTGGCGGAGTTGCAAACGATGTAGGACTGGCAATTATAGCCGCTTCTTACGGAAGATTGAGAACACTCGTGATAAATAGTTTAGCCATTCTATGCGGTTCCCGTTTTGGTCGCGGATTATTTATTTATGGCGGAGTCCGTTTTGATTTTGATGATTCAATCATAAATCAACTAATGAGCAATTTAGAAATTGTAAAAAAAGATGTAGTTGCAATAAATAACTTTTTGTTTTCATCAACCGGGGCATTAACACGATTTGAAAATACCGGGATAGTGAAAAACGATGTTGCGCAAGAAATCGGTTTGGTTGGAATTGCAGGACGCGCATCCGGTATTGAGGGTGATACAAGAATAAATTTTCCTTATGGAGCTTACCGCTATTTCCCGGTCTCACTTATAACCTTACCAACGGGAGATGTTTTTGCCCGTGCAAGACTTAGAGCGCTTGAAATTGATGAATCGCTCCGCTTCATTTTTGAACAGTTCCAAAATATTCCCGGAGGCGAAATTAAAAGTGAATTCGGAAATGAAGAACCAAATTCAGGAGTAATATCAATTGTAGAAGGTTGGCGCGGAGAAATTGTCCATACAGCAATTACGGATGATACGGGAAAGTTGATTCAATATAAGATTAAAGACCCTTCATTTAATAATTGGTACGGATTGAGTTTAGCATTGCGTAAAACTGCAATCTCGGATTTTCCGGTAATCAATAAAAGTTTTGACTTGTCTTATGCCGGACACGATTTATAGAAATATTTTGTAAAACAGATTAGTAATCTGTTTTACGTAAACAAGTAATCATTATGATAGATGCAATAAAACTTAGAATACTACAAGGCGATCCAATAATTCACGATGTTAAAAATGCATCATTGCCTAAACTATTTCGCGGGCTGCCAAAGATTGAGAACAAAAATTGTTCTGATGGGTGTAACAAATGCGTTGAGGTTTGTCCAACAAATGCGATCAAATTAAATCCGGTAACTATCGATTTAGGAAAATGTCTTTTCTGTCCTCTGTGTGAAGAAGCTTGTCCGGAGAACATAATTCATTTTACAAACGAATATAAAATCGCTTCCGGCACATTAGATAGTTTACTTGTAAATAGCGAAATAGAAAAGATTTCAGTTGAAAGAGCTTCAGAGAAGATCAGAAATTATTTTGGCAGATCGTTAAAACTCAGACAAATTTCTGCGGGTGGCTGCAACGGCTGCGAACTTGAATTGAATGCTTTAAGCAATGTGAACTTTGACATGGGACGATTTGGGATTGAATTTGTCGCTTCACCGCGCCATGCTGATGGAATTGTACTCACCGGACCAATAACCCAAAATATGGCAAAGGCAACGGAGATTTGTTACGATGCGGTGCCGAATCCGAAAATAATTATTCTTGTCGGTACGTGTGCCATTTCCGGCGGAATATTTCAAGACTCTGAAATGACGCAAAGAAAATTTCTCGCTAAAAATAAAATTGATCTTTTCATTCCAGGCTGTCCGCCGCATCCGCTAACATTTATAAATGGTTTGTTGGACTGGTTAGATAAGAAATAATAAGCTCTCACTTTTGAAATATGAGTGGGTAAGTGTATTTTCACAATGAAAATAAATTAGTTTTTATGCGCCCATAGCTCAACTGGATAGAGCATCTGACTTCGGATCAGAAGGTTTGGGGTTCGAATCCCTATGGGCGTACAAAGCCAGGACTAAAAAAAGAAGAATGAATAACGAACAAGCCTGCCCGTCTCAGACGGTGAATGTAGAATGTTGAAGCGCAAAAACTTCATTATTCTTTGTTCAACATTCGATATTCAAATTAACGAATCCTAACCTTTCAATCTGAAAGAAATATTTGACAACCGAGCAGCGACAATTTCCTCATTACAATTTAGCCTTACAAAAAATAACCGCGCTTTGGGCTTTGAACGAAGCCGCTCTTGGCGGTTTGCTGCATGCTTTTGATATTCCTTTCACCGGTCTTATTGTCGGTGGAGTTGCTTCCATACTTATTGCTTTGCTTGCATTTCTTTCAGACAAAAAGGGAAGTATCACAAAAGCTACGTTGATAGTAATTGTAATAAAAGCAGTCGTTAGTCCATACACACCATTGGCGGCATTTGTTGCAGTGCTTATTCAAGGGCTGTTAGGCGAACTTCTCTTTTCGTCAAAAAAGTTTTTTACGCTGTCTGCTATTACATTGGCAATTCTTGCTTCAATGTATTCAGCTTTACAAAAATTATTTTTAGTGACGGTATTATTTGGAACGACTCTCTGGAAAGCAATTGATCTTTTTTTCAACTATGTTCTTAAACAATTTAGTTTTCTTGGAGGAGAAATTCATTTTAGTTATTATCTAATTGCAATTTACCTGGCGCTTCATTTAATATTCGGAACGATATTCGGTATTATTGCAGCACGGATTCCTAAAACAGTATCCGGATTTAATGATTCTGCGCTTTTAATTCCCTTAGATAAAATAAAGACAGTTGAAATCGAATCTCTCACTTCAACTAAAAAGAAAAAGAAATTCTGGTTTCAAAAACTATCGGGAATAATCGTTTTTCTTTTTTTATTGACAGCTCTTTTCATTTCCTATTTTTATTCGGGAATTCATAACGGACGTGTTTCAGCTATACTTATCACGATCTTCCGGGCTATCAGCATCACGCTTATCTGGTTCTTCTTCTTAGGACCAATTGCGCTGAAATATTTTAATAAATTAATCGCAAAAAATCAGAACAGATACACCGTTGAAATAGAATCTATTCTACTTACGCTCCCGTATTACAAAACAATTATCAAAGAAAGTTTTATACGCTCCTCATCAGCCGCAGGATTTACGCGTATTAAACTGTTTGTAAAACTGACATTGGTCAATATATTGTTTTTCGATCTTTATGAATAATGTTTTTATTTATACCGGAGAGAAGGGAGTAGGCAAGTCCACTTATTTACAAGAAATGTTTTTACAGAAACTCAATGTTTGCGGCATTCTGCAACCACGGATCAACGGAATAAAATATCTTGTCGATGTGGTTAGTGGTGAAAAGAGAAAATTGGAACTTCAAAACCAAACCGAGGAAGAAAAAATTGTAACCATTGGAAATTATATCTTTTCAGAAGAAACTTTTCTCTGGGGGCAACAAAAGTTAATTTATGCGATCCAATCCACAAATAGATTAATTATTATTGATGAAATCGGACCATTAGAATTATCCGGCTCCGGATTAGAGCCGATTCTTTCTGAAATTATTTCAACAGCAATTGCACGGGAGGAAAAACTTTTAATTGCTATTCGTCCAAACTTAGTGGAAGAAGTGGAAGAGAAGTATGGTCTGTTAAATCCGGTTATAATTCAATATGGCAAAAGAATTACACTCCATTTGGATTATAATGATGAAACAAATCCAATTAATTAAATTGCGTACTAAATAGGCAATATTTAAATAATTATGAAAAAATTAAGAGCATTATTAGATGAATTAGTTGACGACACAATCCGAAAACGCGGGTATCTCTATTTTATAAGAGGCGCAGTGACTCAAATAAACTATTCATCTCTAAAAGTTATGGCTTCCGTAAAAGGAACAATAACCTACGCAGTGGAAATTGATTTTGATGCCAAGAAAATTCCCGTTCAGTTATTATGCTCTTGCCCGTATAACGAAACCGCCGTCTGTAAACATATTGTAGCAACGCTTTACAAGTTGAATGATTTGCATTATTTCCAGATTACAAACAGCAACTTTGATGATGATGATTTTGCTGATGATTATGATTATAATGTTGAAAAGGATGAGTACTTTAGATCAGAATACGAGGACATCACGGTTAAGAATCAGATGAAATATTACGACCCCAAAATATTCCCGCCAATAACCGGGAAAGACGGAGAAACTCTTTTACCCAAAAGCAGAGAGGAGTGGCTTGAAGAAATTAAAAAGAAAAAGGCAGAAATGCAGTTCAATACATTTAAATATAACATGGCTGAATTAATTAGCGAAAGCTCTGCTATTTCTACCAGCACAAATTATAAAATAGCGTATGCCCTTGAACCACAAAAGTTTAGAATTGTTCTTCGCGTTGTGCGGCAGAAAATAAAAAAAGATGGAACACTCTTATCACCGGAAATTATTTATGGTTCAAAATTAGGCGCTTTACCGGATATGGCTTTCCATGAAAGATTAATAATTGACCATCTCTCAAAACATTACAGCGAATACTCCGTGGATCTTATTTCAATTGAATATCCCGGAGATAGACGAAAAGAACATTTAATAGAAACTAAGTTGTTCTCTGAGATAATTTTATTTCTTGCGGAGAGAGATGTTTATTTATCCGAAGGTTATAGAAAAATCGGGAAAAGAGTTTACGTCCAAAAAGATTTAGGCTCAGCAGAACTTTTAATTGATGAGGTCGGAGATAATCTTTCACTAAAACTACAGTTTTATTTTAATGGTGAAAAGATAAATACCGGGACTCAAATAATTCCGGTTTTAGATGATCCGCTTTGGGTTATGGCGGATGACAAAATCTTCCGGGTTCCGAATCTAACTTATAAACAATTAGACTATTTCATTAACAATAAGAGCGAAGTGCTAATTCCCAAAAATTATTTATTGTATTTCGAGGAAAACTTACTTCCGCAATTGGCAAAGAACCTTCCGGTTTATTCCGCACAATATGAAAATATTGAAATTACATCAGCGCCTCAAAAGAGAATCTATCTGGAAGAGGCAGAGGCAAATCTAAAAATAGTTTTGAAATATGCTTATGATGACCGCGAAGTAAATTACCGTGAAACTGAATTTGTTACTTCATTTTTGAAGGAGAAAACTATTGTCCGTATTATCCGGAATAAAGATTTAGAGGAACAAGCCCGCTCCGAAATAAAAACATTTTATGTAAAAGAAATTGAGAAAGGAATATTTACTCCCCGTAAGAATCCGATTGATTTTCTCTTTGGCGCTCTCCCATTGTTAAAAGAAATGGGATTTGAAATATTCGGCGAAGCAAATCTTAGTAAATTCAAAGTAAATATCTCCAAACCGAATTTTTCTTTTGCCGTTTCATCGGGAATCGATTGGTTTGATGTAACCGCCAATGTAAGTTATAACGGCGCTCCTGTTTCATTCAATGTGTTGATTGATGCAATAAAACATCAAAAAGAATATGTTCAATTAGAAGATGGATCCATTGGGCTTTTACCGCAGCAGTGGATAAATAAATTTAAGAGAGCATTTCTATTTGGGGAAGCAGGCAATGAAGAAATAAGATTTGCAAAATCGCAGGCAAATGCGCTTGATATGCTGCTCAAAGAAGCTGACGAGACAAAGACTGATGAAGCGTTTAAAGAACATCTAGAAAAGCTTAACTCGTTTGAAAAAATCAAAAAGCAGATTGTCCCGGTTTCTTTCAGAAAGGTTCTGCGTCCTTATCAAAAATCGGGATTTGATTGGTTTTACTTTTTAAAGGAATTCCGTTTTGGCGGTATTCTTGCGGATGATATGGGATTAGGTAAAACAATTCAAGTTTTAGCTCTTTTGTTAAATGAAAAAAAAGACAACAGAAAATTGCCCGATTTAGTTGTTGCTCCCACTTCAGTAGTTTTTAATTGGCTCAGTGAAGCCGAAAAATTTTCACCTAAGCTAAAAATATTAAATCATACCGGAAATACCCGCATCAAAGATGGGGCGCTTCACTTTGATGAGTACGATATTATAATTACAAGTTATCCGATACTTCTGCGGGATACCAGCCTTTTTACCGGAAGAAATTTCAATTACATAATTTTGGACGAATCACAAAAAATAAAAAATCCCACAGCAAAAACAGCAAAAGTTGTTCGCGAACTTAAAGCGGAACAAAGACTTTGTTTAACAGGCACTCCGATAGAAAATAATTTGGATGAATTGTGGTCCCAGATATCTTTTCTCAATCCCGGAATGCTTGGTTCGCTAACTAAGTTTCAAGAAGCGTTTACCAAACCGATACAAAAAGGGAATGATGATGCAGCAGCGGAATCTTTAAGGAAAACGATTTATCCTTTTATTTTAAGAAGAACAAAAGATGTAGTTGCAAAAGAACTGCCGCCCAAAACAGAAATAATACATTTCTGCGAAATGGAACCGCAGCAGCAAAAAATCTATAATCTTTGGCGCGATGCTGTACGTGAAGAAATTATCAAAGAGATTGAGAAGAATGGGATTAAAAAATCGGGCTTTAAAGTGCTTGAAGGATTACTACGATTAAGGCAAATATGCAATCATCCAACATTAGTTAAAGAAAGTTATAAAAGCAGTTCCGGCAAATTTGAAGAGTTTAAAGAGCAGCTTGCAAAAGTATTGGAGGGAAATCATAAAGTGCTTGTCTTCTCTCAATTTGTTAAAATGCTGGATGTTATTAAATCGTATTTAGATAAAGAAAAAATCTCATACGAATATCTAACCGGCAATACGCGTGACAGAGAAAGCTGCGTAAAAAACTTTCAAGAGAATGATAAAGTAAAAGTGTTTTTAATAAGCATTAAAGCCGGGGGATTCGGTTTGAATTTAACTGCCGCCGATTATGTTTTTCATTATGATCCATGGTGGAATCCTGCGGTTGAAGCACAAGCTACGGATAGAACTCACCGGATTGGGCAAAAGAAAAATATATTTGTTTATAAATTTATAACCAGAAACAGCGTTGAAGAAAAAATTCTTTTACTTCAAGATAAAAAGAAAAAACTTGTAGAAAATATTATCTCCAGTGAAACCGGAATACTAAAAAATTTAACTAAAGATGATATCAATATTTTATTTAGTTAGTGTTCAACGCTTAAGTAACTGTAATGAATAGCCTACTAATCTTTTTGTTGAACAGTTAATCCCAAAAAATCGAAGAACTGGAAATACATATTATCCTTTATCTTTTTTTGCCTCATTTTATGAACAAAGATTAATCCCGACCGAAATGGAAAGATATTTGGTCATTATAAACTTCAACCAAAAATCGTTATTCCAAATTCTGAGATCAATTCCCATGGAGTTTTTCGTTTTCAGTTTACTGTTTTATGAAAAATCGTCTAAAACACTCTGGGTAATTGATTTTAATAAATATCTATTTCGTCTCCAAATTCGGAAAACGTCCCGGTGTATATGGCGCACCGTTTTCTTTTAGAATTTTCTCAATCGCTTCAACTTCTTCGCCTACAGAGATCAACGATTTTAATATCTCGCCAAAACTATTCGCGGCAGTTTCATACGACTTAATAAATGTTGATGTTGGCGCTGAAGTAGTGCTCCATAACGAAGAAGTGATTAGTTCAACTCTTTCTCTAAGTGCTGTGGGAGTTCCACCTTCATACTTGCTTCTCAAATTATCGCCGCTGAATTTTCTATTCAACTCATTAAGTTTTAAACTTATTGCTAATATTTTATTATAGGTATCTGTTGGGACTTTTGGCGCTTCAAACACCGCTTTCTTAAAGTAGGAAATCTTGTTAACAAGTTCATTCCGGTAAGCATCAGCACCGGTTATGACTCTTGTTAGCTCTGCGACTTTTTTATTAAAGCTGTCAAGTGATTCTTTATCGCTTGCAGATAATGCATTCAAATTAAGCGGTACACAATTAAATTCTTGAGCCGGGCAAATTTCGGTAAAAATTCTATCCTCAAATTTTGATAATGAAACTTTATACTTCCCGGGAACCGCCATGTAACCTTTTTCAGGTTCATTCCAGGGGACTGAATTATCAAACACGGTATTCGAAATTGGGGAGAAAGTATCGTAGCGGAAATCCCAAACCAATTTATTTAATCCTTTGCTTATTCCGGTTTTAATTTTCTTTACTACATTTCCCTTATCATCCGAAATTGTAAAAAGTAAAAATGCCTCCGGTTGTTCGCTTTCCTTTTTCAGTTGATCATAAGTTGGAAAAGGAATGTCTTCACCTTTTTTCTGCTTTTCTTTTTCAATTTCTCTTCGTTTATCTTTTAAAGATTTCACTTCATCTTTTATAAAATAATTTATTACTGCGCCTATTTGGGGATTTGAAGTTGAAAAGAAACTCGCTCCCATCGAGCCAATACCGCTATAACCAAAAGGATCTGCGGGAATAAACATTTGTGCATCTTTGATTGGAAAGATGACCGCATCTTTTGCCAAATTTTCTTTTGACATAAAACGAAGTGACGAATAATTATCAAGAATATAAACTCCTCTGCCGAATGTTGAAACTACAAGATCAGTTTCTCTTTGTTGAATTTGTAAATTAAAAACTTGAATTGTCGGTAAACCGTTCTTCAATTGAATCCACTCTTTCCCGCCGTTATTGCTGAAGAAAACTCCGAACTGTGTTCCAACAAACAAAATGTTCGCATCAACAAAATCTTCTGCAATCGTATAAGTCGATCCCATCTCAGGCAGGTTTGCGTTTATTTGTTCCCAGGTTTTCCCGCCATCTTCGGTTTTGAAAAGATACGGTCGATAATCTCCATCATGAAAATTATGGCAAGCGGCGTAAGCAACAAGTTTATTAAAATTAGAAGCGATGATCTGATGGACGCGCGCATACTGCGGTAAATTTTCTATCGATGAAGCTTTTGTCCAAGTTTTACCGCCATTGTTGGAGTAATGAATTAATCCGTCACCCGAACCCGCAAACAAAACATTTTCATCAAGAGGTGATTCGGCAATCGATACGATCTGCGCCATCGAACTTTTGCTCACCATTTCATCCATACTCCAGCTTTTTCCCATAAGCTTCTGGAAATTAGCCGGGTAACCGCGAGTTAGATCGCCGCTAATTTCATCCCAGGTGTTTCCTTGATCGTTTGAACGGAATAATTTATTCCCGCCGAAATATAAACGTTTATGATCGTGTCTTGAAATTAAAAGGGGGGCGTCCCAATCAAATCGGTAAGAAGTATCGGCGAAGTCGTAAGGTCGTATATATAATTTTTCCCCGCTCTTTTTATCAAAGCGAACCAGTCCACCGTTTTGCGATTGTGCATAAACGGTGTTCGGGTCTTGCCAATCAACTTGAGACTGAAATCCATCTCCGCCAAGAGTAAAAGCCCAATCTTGATTTGTAATTCCGCTTGAATTTATTGTACGCGATGGTCCGAAGAGACTATTGTTATCCTGAGTTCCGATGTAAACATTATAAAAGGGAAGCGCATTGTCAGTTGCCACTTTATAAATTTCAGTGATCGGAATATTATTTCTGAACGCCCAATTTTGTCCTTGATCGTACGTTTCATAAACGCCGCCATCGCATCCGGAAATCAAATGTTTGTTGTCATCGGGATCAATCCAGAAGCCGTGATTATCAACGTGTTTATTTTTTTCTCCTAAATTTGTCCACGTCTTTCCACCGTCATTCGTTACCTTAATAAAAACATCCATGCTGTAAACGCGGTTCACATCTTTTACATCGCAATAAATTTTTTGAAAATAGAAAGTGTAAGCGGAAACATAACTGTTCTGTTTAGACCAGCTTGCGCCGCGGTTGGTACTTTTGTAAAATCCTCCTTCGTTTTTCGCATCAATGATTGCGTAAAGAACATCGGGATTAACAGGTGAGATCGCCATCCCAATTCTTCCGACTTCCTCCGATGGAAGTCCGCTTTTTAATTTATTCCATGTTGTTCCGGCATCGGTACTTTTGTAGATCCCGCTTTCAGGTCCGCCGTAAACTCCGGTATATAGTTTTCTCATTCGTTGATGCACGACGGCGTATAACAATTTAGAATTTCTCGGATCCATAAAAACTTCATAACAGCCGGTGTATTGACTTATCTTTAGAGAATTCTGCCAGGTTTTTCCACCATCTGTAGTTTTGAATATTCCTCTTTCGCCACCTTGTTTTCTCAACGAACCCATAGCAGCAGCGTAAACAATGTTCGGATCGTTGGGATCAATAGCAATACCTCCAATATGTTCCGACGTTTTCAATCCCATGTTGTTCCAACTTTTTCCGCCGTCTTCGCTTTTATAAATACCGTCTCCGTATCCTGAGTTATTATGATTACTGTTCTCGCCGGTTCCAACCCAAAGTACGTTCGGATTAGTCGGATCAATTTCAACAGCGCCTATCGCATAAGTGTTTTGATTTTCAAAAGAAGGGGAGAAGGTGATTCCTCTGTTTACGGTTTTCCATAAAGAACCGCTGCCGGAAGCAATGTAATATTCCGATTTGTTCTGCGGATTTACTTTTATGTGTCTAACTCTTCCGCCGGTAATTGCAGGACCGATACTTCTGAACTGCAAACCGGATAAAGATATTTTCTTTAAAGAATCGGGCTCTACTTTTGCACTGCTCTTCTGACTGAAAATAGAAATTGAAGTAAAGAAAAGGAATGTGATTGCAAACGATAAAACTAATTTTTTCATATAACCAACATTTATGAGAATGGATCGAATAATATTTAAGTTTTGCTTGAGGGAAATTAAGAAAATGTTTTTGAATATGACAAAATAAAATTTGATGAATGAATGGACGATTAAAATTGGCTCCACTGTTTTTCCGGGCGATAATCATAAATGGGGCAGATTTCACCTGTCGACTTAGATATTCCTTCTTTTTTCAAGTATCTTATTTTCAAATGAATACTTTGCTGAAGCTCTTCGTCGTGAACTTCATAGACTTCCCATTCTTCCGGGAGTTGTAATAAACGTGTAAATAATTCTTTTGTTTCCATATCCCAAATTTATCATTTTCACACTATTAACGGTAGAACCCTTTACGATATATCATCACGAGAAGTTTAATATAAACGTTTTCATTTTTTTTGTTTATCCCCTTGACTTTTCATTTTTAATAATTATATTACGATGTAAATGTTTACATGTAAGAAAGTTCATATAAATTATCTCTTCAGAACAAGACCGTTAGCACTTTAGTTAAAGTGAACTTTAGAGCTTGTGAACAGAAATAATAAACATAATTAATTACTTAAGGAGTTCAATATGAAAAATTTCTTGGTACTTTGTACGTTTCTTTTTGCCGTGTCCTTGTATGGGCAATCCACCATCGATTTTGAAACCGTTGGTCAGGATTACACATGGACGTTCTTTTCTAACACAGGTGGAGATTCTACATATTATGGTGTTGTAGCTAATCCTAACCCAAGCGGGATTAACACGTCTGCAAAGGTATTTAGGTATAAAGTTGCTCCAACCGCAGATCCATGGGCAGGTATGTTTGGCCAAAGCGCTGGACCTATTACGCTAACCGCCGACAATAGTATGATTACGGTTATGGTTTACAAAGATGTTATTTCTAATTTTGACTTGAAATTAGAACCGCCAAATGTTGACCATAACGTTCCAAACACTGTAATAAATCAATGGGAAAAACTTACATTTGATTATACATCTGATATCGGAAAAACAGCTGCAACATTAACTTTAATCCCGGATTTTACAGAGAGCCCAAGACCGAGAGGTAGCTTAAACTATTTTGATAACATCGAGTTTATCCATAACGTAGTTCCGGTTGAGTTAACATCTTTTTCTGCAGTCTCGGTAAAGGGTGGAGTTCAATTAGAATGGGCGACCGCTACGGAAACCAACAACAAAGGATTTGAAGTTCAAAGAAGCGCTGATCGTAAAGTATATACTACCGTCGGTTTTATTAATGGTAAAGGAACAACAACCGCACAGCAAGAATATAAATATGTAGATGTTATGACAACTTCAGGTAAATATTTTTATCGCTTGCGTCAAGTTGATTTCGATGGTACCTCCAAATTCTCAAAGGTAGTTGAAACAGCCGGAATTACTCCAGTTGCTTTTGAATTATCACAGAATTTTCCAAATCCGTTTAACCCAACTACAAACATTAAATTTGCTGTTGCAAATACTCAACAAGTAACTTTAAAAGTATTCAATGTACTTGGTAAAGAAGTAGCTACATTAGTAAATGAGAAAAAAGAAGCCGGCACTTACAGTGTAGATTTTTCTGCCGTAAACTTAGCAAGCGGTACATATATCTATCGTTTGCAAGCAGGTGCGTTTGTACAAACAAAGAAGATGGTAGTTTTAAAATAATTAGGAGTTAGGAATTAGGACAGTCTCTTGAAAATCAGGGGACTGTTTTTATTTATGGGAAGTTAATCTTTAAATGTTCGAGTTCTTCCCAACGTTCGTAAAGTTGTTTTACATTCTCTTTTGCTTGTTCAAGTTGTATGGTTAATTCGTTTGTTTGAGTGGCATATTTATCATAAAAATCAAGGGAAGAAAATATTGATTCGACTTGATTAACCTGATTTTCAGCTTCGATTATTTTATCTTCTATGGTTTCAAGTTCCTTTGATTCTTTCCATGTAAGTTTTTTTACTTTGGGTTTAACTTTTTTCTCTTCGGATTTTTCTTTTTGATTAGGTACAACTTCATCCGATAATCTCGCTTTTCGTTTTTCGAGATAATAATCATAATTCCCCTCGCTAAAGTGAACATTGCCGCCGTCTTCAAATGCGAGTATTCCGTTACAAACCCGGTTAAGAAAATATCGGTCGTGGCTTACAACTATTACACATCCTTCAAATGCGATAAGCGCTTCTTCCAATACACGAAGTGTTGGAAGATCAAGATCGTTTGTCGGTTCATCGAGCATAAGAAAATTGCCGCCGTTCTTGATAATCTTTGCGAGAGTCAAGCGGCTTCTCTCTCCGCCGGAAAGTCTGCCTACTTTAGTA
Source organism: Ignavibacteriaceae bacterium (assembly GCA_036170205.1). Taxonomy (GTDB): domain Bacteria; phylum Bacteroidota; class Ignavibacteria; order Ignavibacteriales; family Ignavibacteriaceae; genus UBA1563. Next base: position 21,537 of record JAVHOS010000052.1, read on the forward strand.
TTGATGCGGTCATCAGTAAAAAGGAAACGCCGTAAATAAGTCCACACCCCCATCTGATATTTACCGAATTTAATTGTCTCGCTTCCTTCACCAATCGATTCCACAACAGTATCTTCATCGTTCAACAAAAGTCTTGCCTGATCTATATAATTAAATTCTGTTTTTTCTCCGGGATCTAATTTGCCTTTTGTCGGAGGAAGTTCTCCTAAAATAATTTTAAGAAGTGTGGTTTTACCCGCGCCGTTCTTGCCGATGATTCCCAATTTTCTGCCTGCGGTAAAATCTAAATTTAAGTGTTCAAACAAAAACTTATCTCCAAGTTTGATGGAAACATCTTTAAGCTCAAGCACCTTTTTGCCCAGTTTTTCAGCGGGTGGAATGATCATCTCGACATCAAGTTCAACTTCGGTCTTTTGTTGAGAAGCAACTTCATAATAATTATCAAGACGGCTTTTAGCTTTTGTTCTCCGCGCTTTTGGTCCACGCATCACCCAATCAAGTTCACGGCGGAGGAAATTCTGCCGTTTGTTTTCTTCAACTTCTTTTATTGCCTGCCGCTCAGTTTTGTTAATAAGGTAATCAGTATAATTCCCCTGGTGAGAAAAAAATGTTCCGGAGGAGAGTTCGACGATTCTGTTTGCAATTCGATCTAAGAAGTAACGGTCGTGAGTAACAAAGATGCATGTACCTTTATAGTTTGCTAAAAAATTCTCAATCCATTCAATGGAATCGGTATCAAGATGGTTTGTCGGCTCATCAAGGATAAGGAGATCCGGCTGCGAAATTAATGCGCGGCACAATGCTACACGTCGTTTTTCTCCACCGGACAATGTTGCTATTTCTCTTTCTGCTGAAGGAGCATTTAGCGATTTGATCAGTAAATCAATTTTACGTTCAAGATCCCAACCTTCGAGACGTAAAATCTGTTCTTCAAGTAGATGACGTTTTGAGGAATCATGCGGAAGTTCCTCGTACTCTTTTATCAAATTTACAATTTTACTTGCACCGTCGAGAATATTTGCATGAACATTTTTTGTTTCATCGAGAGTAAATTCTTGCGAGAGCATTCCAATGACTAAATTCTTTTTCTTAGCAACTTCTCCTGAATCGGGAGATAAAATTCCGGAGATAACTTTTAAGAAAGTGGATTTACCTGCGCCGTTTCTTCCCACTAATCCGATTCTATCACCTTCATGTACGCTTAGTGATGCGTTATCGAGAATTACTTGCTCTCCAAACCGAACTTGGAGTTCCATTGCCGTAAGTATTACGGGATTTACGTTGTTCTTCATCTGTTATTAATTTTCTGGTAATTGAATTGCAAGTATAACGAAATCATCTCTGGTTAGAAAATTGTTT
>JAVHOS010000053.1:0-5585 GCA_036170205.1 Ignavibacteriaceae bacterium
TCTTCACGCACAGGGTCATTGATAGCAATAAACCCGAGCCATGTAAGATTTTTTGCAATCTGTTCAAGTTCATTCCCTTCAGCATATTCAAAATTTTCTAAGATAGCAAAAGCTAAAGTGCGCATCGCACGGTTTTGATATTCTCGAAGTTCAGTAAGAATTCCTTCTTTTTGATTTGTAAAATCTTCCTCTTTTTCATCACCGTTAAATTTAGTACACAAGTTCAACAGGATTTCCGGCGCTCCTTTAACGAGCAGAATAGGTTTGGAACTTACATTAGAGATGCCGTAAGTTGCCATGTACTTTCGTTCCGTGGTAAATGTCCACTGGTGAATAATTTCAAAAGCACCCCTCCATTTTATATAATCGATATGATTTTCGTGCAGCCAGAGTAACATTGCTCCTTCAGTCGGATTTCCAAGCACACGCGCCGCCCCATTTTTTACTTCAAGATTCGCAGTCGAATTTCCGCAGAATGATTCAATTATAACTTTTTCGATGTGCGAAAGATTTTCGGAATTTATTTTATTGATTTTAAGAGTAGGGAAGTGAAGGTTATATGCACGCATTTCATTCATCGTTAGTGTGCCGGTTTTATCAGAACAAATTACCGTTGCAGCGCTGATAGTTTCTACAGCATGCATCTTTCGTACGAGATTGTTTGTTGCCGTCATCTTTCTAACACTGTAAGCCAAGCTCAACGTAACACTCATTGCCAGTCCTTCCGGTACAGCAACCACAATCATAGTTATTGCTATCATAAAGAATTTTAAAAATTCTTCGGTTGTATGCGCATTCAGCCAATCCCAGGGATAAGGCGAAATAAAATTAAAAAAGATTGCCGGGATAAGGAAAACAACGCTAATTATCAAACCATACATCGAACCTTTTAACCAGTTGAATAAACTGTTTTTCGATAGTGACTCGGGGCGTTTTTTTTCTCTTCCCATAAGATCGAGTGCATCGAAAAAGATTGGAAGCCAAACTCTATGGAGTGCGGAAAGAACTGTTACAGCTAAAATTGCAACCACATACCATTGATGCAAGTTTAAGTTCAGTTCGCCCATTAAAACATCACGGATGGTTAAAGCCACAAACGTAACGCCGGCAGTTGAAAAACCGAATACTCCGATTATCTTACTTAGTCTTTCAAGTTGAAGGTTCAGAGGTGTTTTTTGACCGGTTTCTTCTGTTGAAGCTTTGGCGGTTTTCCCAATCTCAGTCGAATCACCGACGGCAGTTATTTCAATAACCGCATGCCCATCGACAACGAACGTTCCGCGAAGAACTTTATCAGCAGGATAAGCTTTTTCTTTAAGAGAAACTGTTTCCAGAAGATCAGATGAAAGTTTTGTAACGGCAACAGATTCACCGGTTAAACTTGATTCGTTCACTTGCAGAGAAATTGCTTCTGCAACAGTTCCATCAGCCGGAATCTCTTCCCCGGTTTCGATAAGAACAATATCTCCAACCACTAAATCTTTTTTCGGAATAGTTGTATAATTTTCATCACGAATAACCTTTACCGGCTCGTCATCTGTTACTTTATTCAGCAGATCGAATTCCTTGTTGGCTTTATATTCATTTAAAAACGAAAGCGTTGTGGCAAGAAGAATAGCAACGATAATCCCTATTCCTTCTATATAATTTCCATCAACAAGCCCGATGCCTGTTGCAACTAATGCTGCAATAATAAGTATGCGAATGATCGGGTCTTCAAATTTTTCAAGAAATAATTTCCACCACGGAGTTTTGAGCGGGGGAGAAATGAGATTATCGCCATAGATTTCTCTTTGAATGATAACCTGTGATGCGGTTAAACCTTCATAAATTTTGGAATTTTTTGGTGCTTTTTTCATAAATATCTGTTAATCTCCAAAACAAATTCCTAATTCTCTGCCGGTCATTATTGTGTCACAATCAAGCGGAACGGTTTTCATTCTACTTGTTGCCTGTTCTAACGGAACGTATTGCACCGTCGGAGGATCAAGCGCAACCATAACTCCGCTTTCACCGGCTACAAGCGCTCTAACCGCTGCTGCGCCAAATCTGAGTGAAAGTAACCGGTCAAACGTGGTAGGACTTCCGCCCCGCAGCAAATGCCCGAGGATAACACTCCTAATTTCCTTTGAGGTTAATGGAGTTAAATTTCGTTCTAATCTTTCGGCAGCGCCACCCAATCGTTCCGCTTTTCCGAGTTCTTTTTCTATCACCGATGTTGTTCCATCTAAAGGTTTTGCCCCTTCAGCGATAACGATGATTGCGTAATTCTTTTTTTGAGCTGTAACGTTATTTAAAAAGTAGGCTATCTTATTAAGATCATAGGGAATTTCGGGAATTAATATTACATCCGCAGAACCAGAGATACCGGAGTTCAAGGCAATCCATCCGGCATATCTTCCCATTACTTCAACCACCATTATTCTACCATGAGATTGAGCAGTAGTATGAAGTCTATCTAAGCTCTCGGTAGCAAACCCGAGCGCAGTATCAAATCCGAATGTAATTACGGTTCTATCAAGATCATTATCAATTGTTTTTGGAACCCCAATTACTTTTAAACCTTTTTTAGCAAAAACGTTTGCGATTGAAAGGGAGCCATCACCGCCTATTGCAACCAACGCATCTATTTTGTGTCTGCGGAATGCATTAAGAATTTCATCGGAGCGGTCTATTTCAACCAAATTTCCTTTTGAATCTTTCATTGGATATTTTAGAGGATTGCCGCGGTTGGTGGTCCCAAGAATAGTTCCTCCTTGCCCGGTAATTCCGGCAACTTTATCATACGTTAGATTAACAAGACCGTCACCGTTTGGAAAACTTTCGGGAAGAAAAATACCGTTGTAACCATCTCGTATTCCAACAACCTCCCAGCCTTTGTTTAAAGCTGTAATAGTTACAGCACGGATAACTGCATTTAGTCCGGGGGCGTCTCCACCACCGGTATTAATAGCGATTTTCTTAATGGAACCAGAACCGTTTGTCATTTGAATCCTTTAACAGAAAATGAAAACTACTCGCTTTTTTACTAAGCTTAATATATGTGTAAGAAATTCTTTTTTCAAGTAAAAGTTAAAAGAACGTGACCGGAAATACTAACTTTGTGACGGAAGAATTTCATCAAAATATAATTAGAAGAACTTTTTGAAATTAAGCTATTTCTTAATCATATCTTTATAATCAAATCCTTTTATCGGCTCTCGTAGGGTTAAAACCGGACACGGCGCTTTACGCACAACTTTATCTGCCGTACTTCCAAAAAGAATATGCTCAACTCCAGAATGCCCGTGAGTTGAAATAATAATCAAATCAGCGTCTTCCTCTTTAGCCGTTTCAATTATTTCTACAAACGGTTTTCCGGTTTTTAAAATTGTAGATACCTGAACTAAAGAAGCAATTTCTACGTCAGCTAATTTATCCAATTCTTCTTTGGCTCTTTTATCCATCTCAAAATTAACAGTAGGGAGCGTTATTTGCCCCATACTGAAATCGGGTGGATAAATTACCGGCTCCATAACATAAACCAAGATTAATTTTGCACGGTAATGCTGGGCAAATGTTACTGCATATTTTAAGGCTGATTTTGAAAAGTCAGAGAAATCGATCGGCACTAAAATATTTTTAAATTGAAGTTCCATGATGTTCCTCCATCATTATTGATGATTTTTGCTCTTGTAATAAAATATATTCTTCATTCAAATTTCTAAGGCGGGTAACAATTATTCTTGCAAGACCGGACATAACGGCAACGCCAATTTTGGGTTTCTTTCTAATCACTTCTTCCAGATCGGGTTTAAAAATAATACCAATTTTACAATTAGTATCTGCAACCGCTGACGCCGAACGGTCTCCGCGATCAATCAGCGCTAATTCTCCAAAAAAATCTCCGGTTGAAAAATTTGCAAGTTTTACTTTTAATTTCGAGAGCGATTCTCTGTAGATGCTAACTTCACCTTCTAACAGAAAATATAATCCAATGCCCGGATCATTTTGAAGGAAGATGTATTCTCCTTGAACATAATTTCGTTCATGCACTATGGATAATATTTCGTCAAGGTCTGTTTTTTTTAATTCATTGAAAGGAGGCAGCTCTTTAAGTACGGAAAAGAGAAGAGGAAGTTCGGTTTTCTTCTTAAAAAAATTCGACCAAAAACTACTATGAATTGAAATCGATTCTTTTTCTTGTTTCATTATTATTCTCTAATTAAAAATTCCGGATTCAGCAACGCGCCATAATTTTTGACACGGAAATCGGTTTTCATACAAAGCGCGCCCGACAATTACGGAATCAATTCCTACATCGAGCATTGTCTGAATATCCATTAGTTCATCTTTGTTTCTAACGCCGCCAGACAACGTTACTTTTACCTGCGTAGCCTCGGCAATAGATTTAGAAAGTTCGATATTTGGACCAAGCATCATTCCATTCCGTTTTACATCAGTAACAATAAATCTTTCAACCCCAATTTCTTTTAATTTTAATGCAAATGCAACAGGCAAATTACCTGTTTTAATTTTTCTCCCATGCACAACAATTTCGTTATCGATAACATCAAGAGCGACAACAACTTTTTTAGGACCGAACGTCTCAAAGACCCTTATAAATTCCGGGTAATTCTCTAATGTCATTGTTGAAATTACAATACGGCTAACGCCAAGTTCTAAATATTTTTTTGCATCTTCAAAACAGCGAATCCCTCCGGCGAATTCAACAGGAATAATTACCGAGTTACAAATCTCTTCCAAAAGATGAACATTTTTACCCTCATCGCCATGGATTGCGTCAAAATCAACAATATGGAGAATTTTAGAATTTTCAGCGCGCCATATCTTAGCCATTTCTACGGGATCGTTATCATATTGATTGCAATTCAATTCCGGTATGCCTTGAACAACGCGAACAGTTCTTCCGTTTTTAATATCGATCGATGGAATAACTAATAATAATGACATTGGTGGCGCCTACCAATTTGCTGAGAAATATTTTGAATTGTATAGCGAAATATAGAATGTACAATCAAGAATGTAAAATGATTAAACCAAAAATGTTTTAATAAATGTAAATATGATTTATTAAATTGGATAAAAAATTCAAATTATTCCTAATTCGTAATTCCTAATTCCTAATTTATAATAGATGTTGTTTAGCGAAGAAAATTACCGGTTTATGTATGCAGCTTTTCAAGAAGCAGAAATTGCTTTTGATGAAAAAGAAATTCCCGTTGGAGCAGTTGTTGTAAAAGATGGAAGAATTATCGGCAGGGGATACAATCAAACCGAACGATTAAAAGACCCGACTGCCCACGCAGAAATGATAGCGATAACATCAGCAACAAATACCTTGCAGCAAGAACGACTAACCGGATGCGATCTTTATGTTACACTGGAACCATGCGTAATGTGCACAGGTGCTTCACTTCTTGCAAGAGTTTCTAACATATATTTTGCGGCGTTTGATGTTAAGTTTGGTGCATGCGGATCAATTTACAATTTACCGGAAGAAGGGAAGTATAACCACTCGATTAAAGTTTATTCCGGGTTAATGGAAAAGGAATCACAAAACCTACTGCAAAATTTCTTTAAGG
>JAVHOS010000054.1:0-5549 GCA_036170205.1 Ignavibacteriaceae bacterium
AACAAATGCCCAAATTGGGCTAAAGCCTGAGACTTTTTGCTAATTTAGTCCCCGACATAAATGTCGGGGCTATTCAATAATGAATTTTTCGTAATGAGTTATTCATTTTATTTAACATTAATTTTATCTTTGCGACTTTGCGAGCAAAACATTTCTCGCAATGACGCGAAGGCGCAAATCTTACTTTAGCAATAAAATCTTTTTAACGGAGACATATTCTCCCGATTGCATCCGGTAGAAATAAATTCCGCTCGGTAATCCGCTTGCATCGAATGAAACTTCATAATAACCGGCATTCTTAGTATCGTCCACCAACGTTATAACTTCTTTTCCAAGAACATCATAAATCTTTAAGCTAACATGCTGATCCTTATTTAATGAATAACGTATTCTCGTTTCCGGGTTGAACGGATTCGGATACGCGTTCATTAACGTTGTAGTAGTCGGCAAGATCGGGTCTTCAATTCCCGTTACGAAGGTGAACGGAAGTTCTTGTATTCCTGGAATAGTAGTACCCGGTTTAGTTTTCATTTTCAGATTAGAACCGAATGCTTCTTTTTTTACAGCATCAAAAATTTTGAATGATGCTTCTTCTTCTTTATCTCCGTTTATAACCAACGTTGCAAATGCCGTTCCTTCGGAGTTAAGTTTAACTTCGCTTATCGCTCTGCATTCATTATTTACGAAAGCTGCTACAACAGTACCGGCGCTAACCGGTTTTCCATCCGAAGTTACGGTAAAGATTGCCACGGTACTTTGCGTATATCCTTTCAACTTCCAGGGAAGATCAACCATCAGTTTTTGTCCAATGGTTTGATGTTTCTTTGGCATAATTGCTAGAGGGGAAGGAAGCACATAACCGTCAATATTATTTTTCAACTTTAGCCAATAGGCTTCTCCCGGTTCAAGTGTAAAGAGCGTGTTTGTCTCAGGTGCGCCAAGTGGATTAAAGTAGCCTGTTAATGATTTTATTTCTTCCACAGAAGCCATAATCGGATTAAATGCATTCCAGACAGACTCACCATAAGAATAATAATAGCTCATCAAGTTCCAGCCTGCGCGGTAACTAATTCCATCTGCCGGATAAAAATGAGTCCCAATCACCGGGAATGAATGTTCGGCAGAATCAGTTTTAACCAAGTATCCTTGCGATGCATTTATGCTCTTCAGTGTATTTAGAAATTCCGGTAAAGCAGGATCAAATGATTGCAGTTCGGTTTTTACTTGAAGCACAAGCGGAGAAGGGAATACATCGCGCGGTAAACTTGATACAGGTTGAACATAAAACGAAATCATATTCCAGCCGGAATAGTAAAGAGGAACCACCTGTGTTATTTTATTTGTAATGGTAAAATTGCTATCGCATTCATCAAATGTTGCAGGATTATTTTTATCCGATATTCTAACTCTTACCACGTCGCTTTCAATAAACGGAGTGTACCAGAGAAAACCGGTTGATGCAGCAGTAAGTGTATCACAAATCAGCGACCAGCTTGCACCGTTATCAGAAGTATATTCTAAACTGAAATTGTAAACGTTGCTTGCACTCCACTCAATCGGAACTAATGAATTTGCTTGAAAAACTTCTCCGCCGGCAGGAGTTGTTAAGGTAAGTGAATTAGGAGTATATCCTTTTTCATAGTAAAGCATACTGATTTCTTGTTGAGACAATGAGCGATCATAAATACGGATATCATCAATAATGCCCTGGTAGAATCCTCTGAAATTTGAATTCTGTTCTGAGTAGCAGCCTATTGTTAAAGGAACGTTTGTTTGCATTAAATTAATTTGTCCCAAATAGCGAGCTGAAGTTGGCACTCCGTCAATATAAATTTGAGAGAAACCGGTGTTGTAATCATAGGTTCCAACAACCATATGCCACTGATTATTTCGGTATGAAACGCTCGGAGTTGTGGTTGCAAAAAAATATTGATCTGAAGTAAAATTATCACGTTGATCTACTAAATCGAAATGAAGTGAATCGTAACTTGTGCTGTAAAAGAAGAGATCATATTGTCTCGTTTGAACGGTTTCATGTTTAGCGAGAACGGAACCTGGATTAACGTCTTGGATAATATGAGGATTGTCGGTTTTTATCCATGCGGATAACGTGATGCTGTTTTGAACATTTAACGACGCACTGCTTGGAACCAAAACGAAATTAGTGTTTCCATCAAAACTTAATGCGCTGTTAGGGTTATTGAATCTGTCAAAAGCGGGTGTTGCACCGTTGTTAGTGCCATTATTCCCGTTTCCACTTTCATCAATGGTGTTATTGTTGAATGGGTAAAAAGCCACAAGCCCAATTTGCAAAGAATCATTAACAATGTTAAAGGTTGTATCACTTTCATCAAATAGAGCAGCATTGGTTGCATCAGAAATTCTTACTTTACAGTTTGGGGATGGAGTGTTTGGGATTAACCACGGAGCGCTTCCAACACTTGCAGGGATAGCCGGATAAACGGATATCCAGCTCGTTCCGTTATCTGTTGAATATTCAATATTCAAAATAGTAGCATTACTACTTGTCCATCGGATGGTATCAATTTTACCGGCAAGTAAATTTTCTCCACCGTTAGGTGAAACAACAGAAAGATACTTTTGCGGAATTATGTTAAATTCAGTTCGTTGAATATTTGAAACTCGAAGTTCATCAATAGTATTACTAACTCCTGCACCCGTTCCAAGCGTAATATGTAGAGAACCACCATATCCATCGGCGGGCATCCCTCTATTCGCATCGCTTCCAACCAGCATTCCGTCAATGTAGAGTTTAGCTCCCGTGCTTCCCCAACTTACTGCAAGGTGTGTCCATCGCCCCAACGGAACTTTGTTTTCGCCTGAATTTAGACTGAATGCCGCCCACGCGGATGAAGCTAATGTTCCTATTGAATCTAAATGCATTTCAAAGGTCCAGCCATAGCAAGCGCCGTAATATTGTGTTTGAGTAACCAAATCTAACCCTTTGCCATAAGATGAAAGACGAACCCAAAATTCAATTGTTCCATTTGCCTGGCTAAGAAGTTGACCGCCCGGATATTTTAGATATGTAGCTGAACCTTGCAATGCGTCAATCGGAGGGTTTAAAGTTAGCGCCTGATAAAGTTCATTCATTCCCGGATTAAAAAAAGAACTTGGAGTAGCCGAAGGCAATGCAGAACCGCAACTTTGCCCGGTTTGGGTATATGCCAAAATGCTTGAGGTGGTTGTTCCGTTAAAGTGGTCTAATAAAATGGTGTTAGCATCAGCAATATATTCTCCGCTTTTAAATAATTGAATAGTAAAAACGCTGTCACTCTCATCATACATCATCGGATTATTAATATCCGTTACTCTTACTTTGCAGATTGTTGATGAAGTGTTTGGCACCGTCCATGCATAACCCGATGGATATTCTGACGGAAGGCTGCCAACAATGTTTGTCCAAGTAGCGCCATAATCTGTTGTGTAATCCAACTTAACTTGTGTTAAATAATTTGCAGACCAATGGATGGTATCGGTAGTACCTGCAACAAGTAATTCTCCTCCGTTGGGCGCTTCCAATTTTAAAATTTGAGTTTGATTTCCAGAGTCATTATAAATTGCTTGAATTTCACTTAAACTTAGAACTCTATTAAAAATTCTAATATCATCAAGTGAACCATAGAACTGATCCATATATTTGCCGTCTTGACCAATCCCCATGTCAGTGGTGGTTGGAGTGATTGCACCGGTATTCATGGCAGTTTCGGTTAACGAACCATTTACAAAAAATTGGACTTGATCGGTAGCATCGTCAAAAGTTACTACTAGGTGTGTCCATGTGTTGCAATTTATAGGAGATAGATTAGCGGTTGTCGTTTCAGTATTGCCTATAATCAATCGTGGATAAGTTGGTAAAGTACAATTGGAACCCCAAGTTCCGAATCCGAATTCATTTGTGTAATCTTTACCAAGAATACAGTTAAAAGCATTCTGATTCCCGGCTTGGTTTAACCATACGGCAAAAGTGAACTGTCCATTAAAGTTTAGTTCCGGAGAATGAGGAACTTTTATTGAGCTATTGCCGCTGAATAAATAAGCACTGTTTGGATTTGAGAAACGATCCGCAACCAACATCGCTCCATTCACCGTTCCATCATGTCCGTTGCCTGTACCATCAACAGCATTTCCATCAAATTTATAAAGGGCTACAACTCCACCTGTTTGGGAAGCGGTAATTGTAAAAGGTAAATCGCTTTCGTCAAAAACCGATGCATCACTTGCATCGTACACTTTTATTTTACAAGAAGCTGATGGAGTATTTGGTATAGTCCACATGTAAGTTGGATACATAGAAGGAAGATTTGTGGCAACAGATAACCAAGTTGTTCCGTTATCGATTGAGTAATCAATATTAACGGCGCCGGCCATGTTTGTGTTTGTCCATGCGATAAACTGATTTGAACCGACTTGCCAGTTTTCCCCTCCATTTGGAAATGAAATTGTTATAATATTTTTAGTGGTATCAAGAATTGTAAAAACTCTATCACATTCATCAAAAGTTGCCGCATCAATGGCATCGCTTATTCTAATTAAGGCAGTGTTTGTGGAATTTGAATTAACGGTACTGGAATAACTCCCCATAAAAGCAGGCACGTTAGAAACAATTGAATTCCACGTTACACCATTATCAGGTGAAAAATATATATTAACCGCTCCAACGTTGCTGCTTGTCCAGGTAATGTTTTGCTGGGAACCATTGTAAATAATTTCTCCGCCGTTGGGATAGGTGAGCGTTAAAGCGCTTTGAGGTTTATCTGTGATTGTAAAATATCCGTCACTTTCATCAAAATTAATATCGTCCAAAGTGTCAATTATTTTTACTTTGCATAGGATTGAGACTGTTGAAGGAACTGTCCAGATAAATGAGGGAATCACTGATGAGACATTACTTGCAATCAACATCCACGTCACTCCTCCATCAGTTGAATAAGAAACATTTACATTTGTGGTTGAAGGAGCTTGCCACCGGATAGTATCGTTGGATCCAATGAAAAGATTTTCACCGCCGTTAGGAGCGGTTAGTGTTACTTGTGAGTAAAGATTGAGAGAGAACAATAAAACAGATACTAAAAGAAGTAAAAGTTTTTTCATGATAGTGTTCCTTTCGGACTAATTGAAGTTATTCTTTAACTTAACTATAGATTGATACTTTTCAAAAATAATACATAGATAGAAAACGCCGACGCTATAACTTTTCACAAGAAGAAGTGGGCGGCAAAACTCTAACACAAAAACAGCAAGGACAGCCTATTTTAGAACAGACGTAAAAAAATCAAAGGACATAAATGATTTATTCAAAAATATCAGATTTCACCCCAATAATTAGTGATTCCCGTTATAAATGTCAATAATTAAACTGGTCAATTGTGTGTTTGTGATTATGAATACAATCCTTCTAAATTAAGTGTTTTGATTCCTTCTAAAAGCCCTGCGCATTTATTTTCAACCTTTTAATTTTAAATAGCTGATTACCGCTCTGATCTCGCCGTAACTGACATTCTCACCTAATTCATTTTTTAATACAC
>JAVHOS010000055.1:0-5543 GCA_036170205.1 Ignavibacteriaceae bacterium
ATGCTGGAGTAGGCAAGCATTCTTTTAATATTGCTTTGCCAAAGTGCGGCAAAATTGCCTAAGGTCATCGTTAAGATTGAAAGAAGAACAAGAAAATCCTGCCAGTAAAATGAAGGAAGAATAACCCATGCGCCAAGCGTTGAAGTTTCGAGGAAGAACCCGGTTTTTATTAATCGGATAAGTAACGCAAAACCTGCCGCTTTACTTGCAACGGATAAATAAGCCGTAATTGTTGTTGGCGCGCCTTCATAAACATCGGGTGTCCAGAAGTGAAATGGGACTGAGGAAATTTTATATCCGATACCGGCAAACATTAGAATCATTGAAAGATTAAGAAGAAATTTATTTCCGGCTGTAACCTGGAATAAATAACTTATCTCATAAAGATTCACACTTCCGGTCAATCCATAAACAATCGAAATACCGAAAAGCATAATTCCGGTTGAAGCAGCACCGTAGATCAAATATTTTAATGATGCTTCAGCGCTTCTTGTAGAATTTTTGATAAATCCTGCTAAAACATAAGAGGAGAGGGAAACTAATTCGATTGAGAGATAGAGTAAAATTAAATTTGTTGCCGAAACCATAAAAAACATTCCGAGGATCATTCCGAAGATCAGCGTGTAATATTCGCCGATTCTCTCCATTGAATCATGTAACTCTTTTGAGATAATCGTAAAAAGAATAACCAAAAATGAGCTTATGAGAATGATCATTTTGAAGAACGAACCGAAAGAATCTACCGCAACCATTCCCTTGCCGGTATCATTTAAGAAAGCCATTGCGTTAGCGTTGTAATTATCCATCACAAAATAAAAAGCTACGGCTAATCCAATTAATGAAATGTAAGGAAGAACTTTTTCTACTTTACTTGAAATGAGATCAGCCAGAACGATTATCGCAATAAGAGCGGAAATTACAATTTCCGGGTAAAGCAACGGAACACTATCGAAAAAATATGTTAACGGCATAAATAAAAACTCTAAGCTATTCAATTAAAATTGTATCGATGAAAAAAATGTTTGCGACTTCGCCATAAAAGTAACCATGCTGTTTACGGATGAATTCATCAAGTCCAGCATAAACGATGGATACACGCCGAGAATAAGAATAATAACAGCAAGCGGAACGAGCATTGCATATTCTCTAAAATCAAGATCGGGAAGTTTGTTCCATTTTTCATTTAACTTACCAAGATAAACGCGTTGCAAAGTCCAGAGCATATAGCCGGCGCCCAATAAAATTCCAAGAGTTGAAACAATTGTTATTACGCGAATTTGGACGTTGCTAAAAGCGCCGAGAAAAACAAAAGCTTCGGAAATAAATCCGCTTAAACCTGGTAAACCGATTGCCGCGAAGAAAGCGAAACTTACAAATCCGGTGTAGATCGGCATTTGAACAGCCAAACCGCCAAAGTCGTTAAGACCGCGAGTGTGGGCTCTATCGTAAATTACTCCCACAATAAGGAAGAGCATTGCGGTAATTGTTCCGTGGTTGAACATCTGGAAAACTGCACCTGAAATTCCAGCAGTGTTAAGAGAAGCCATTCCGAGAATTACAAATCCCATGTGAGAAACAGATGAGTAGGCGATCAGTTTCTTAAAATCTTTCTGAGCCATTGCACAGAGGGCGCCGTAAATAATGTTTATCGCGCCGAAGAGAGCAATCCACCAGACTAATTGCTGTGTGATTTCGGGGAAGATTGGATAATTAACTCTCAAAATTCCGTACGTTCCCATCTTTAAAAGAACGCCGGCAAGAATAACGCTAATCGCTGTAGGAGCTTCAACGTGCGCATCGGGCAGCCAAGTGTGGAAAGGGAACATCGGAATTTTAATTGCAAATCCGATGAACAATGCAATGTAGGCTACAAATCTTAAGTTGTTTGGATTTAGCGGAGAAAGAATTCCGGTTTGCGTGTAATTCTGCGGATCCATTAAAGCAATCATATTAAAGGTGAAAACTTTTGTTCCGTTAGCAAGAGTTTCTGTGGCGCTTAAATACAAACCAATCATTACTAAAAGAATAAATACCGAACCGAAGAGCGTGTAAATAAAGAACTTGATAGCCGCATATTCTTTTCTCGGACCGCCCCAAATACCGATTAAGAAGTACATCGGGAGAAGCATTAATTCCCAGAAAATGTAGAAGAGGAATAAATCTAACGAAACGAAAACTCCGACCATTCCGGTAACGAGCAAAAGATACATCGCGTGATAACCTTTAAGCGAATGATCAATCTTCCATGAAGAGATTGCAGCGATAAAAGAAATCAACGCCGTTAAAAAGAGAAGCGGGGCGCTTAAACCGTCAATGCCCATGAAATAATCAACTTTAATTGTTCCTAACCAGGAAACCGTTGCAATTTCGATCCATCTGAATTTTTCAACAAATTGATACGTCGCCTGGTTGTTAATTCCACCGAGAGAGTAATTGTACATACTCCAGATCATTCCGGCGAGGACAACTTGTATTCCTGTAATAATAATGCTTACAGACTTGATAGCTTTTTCATTGCTCTTTGGGAGGAGAAGAATAATGATCATACCGAGAAGCGGTAAGAAAGTTATCAGTGATAAAAACGGAACTTGTTGCATTGTATTTTAATCCTTTAAAAAATTCTGAACTAAACTATATTTTTACAAAAAAGAGTAAGAGAAGAACGAGCGAAAAGACAACCAGCACTACGTAAGCTTGCACTTTTCCCGTTTGAAGTTTTCTGAACGCCAAACCTATCAATCCGCTGAACGTAGCCGTTAAATTTACAGCGCCGTCAACTACATAATTATCAAACACACCGCTGAAGCGGGAAACCATACGTGTTACCGAAGCAGCGCCATTTACTATTCCATCAACAATATAAGCATCAAACCAGGCGAGGATATTTGAAATTCCTAAAAGTCCGGAAACGAACGTTTTATGATAAAACTCATCGAAGTACCATTTGTTTAACGAAAAAGTATAAAGCGGTTTTATTTTTTCGGTTAAGGAATCTACATCAATTTTCTTCCATTGATAAAAAGCGAAAGCGAGAAGAATTCCTAATCCGGCAAGAACAAGTGATAAGAGAACCGCCGGGATATGAGCATGATGTAACGCTTCTGTGTAAACTTCCGAATGAGTAATATGCTCAGTTGTTTTTACAGCAGCTTCCTGCATTTTTTCGGGAACCATAAATGAATAACGGGCATGTTCCGGAACTACCGATGCCGGAGTTTTAATCCATTTTGATAATACCCAACCGCTGTCTGCATTAAATGGATTAGCAGTATAAAAAATAAAAATTGATAAGGTCGCTAAAATCACTAAGGGAGCGATCATCAAAAATGGAGATTCGTGCGCATGTTCAAATTTATGTTGGTCTTGCGGTTTGCCATGAAAAGTTAAAATCAAAATTCTGAACATGTAAAATGCAGTAAGCATAGCAACGAAAAATCCGGTTATCGCAAAAATTGAATTTCCCGTTAAGAGACCGTATGCAAATGTTCCGGCAAGAATTCCATCTTTCGTTAAAAATCCCGAAGTAAGCGGAACACCTGAAATAGCCAGACAGAAAATCAAGAAAGTATAATACGTAACGGGAAGTTTTTTCCGCAAGCCGCCCATCTTCATAATATCTTGTTCGTGATGCATTGCGTGAATTACAGAACCGGCGCCGAGGAATAATCCGGCTTTAAAGAATGCATGTGTTACCAAATGGAAAAATCCGAAAGCAAAAGAACCAACACCCAGCGCCATGATCATGTAGCCAAGCTGGCTGACAGTTGAATAAGCCAAAACTTTTTTAATATCGGTTTGTGTTAAAGCGATTGTAGCGGGAATGAACGCAGATAAAGCTCCGATAACCGCAACAAATAAAAGCGCATCACCCGTCATCATCGGAAAGATTCTTGCAACGAGGTAAACTCCGGCGGCAACCATTGTAGCGGCATGAATCAACGCGCTAACGGGTGTAGGACCTTCCATTGCATCCGGTAACCAGACGTGAAGAGGGAATTGCGCTGATTTTCCAATCGCTCCGCAGAATAATAAAATTCCAACTATCGTTAACCAGAATTCAGAATTGAATGGCAAAACACCGTTGCCGATCGCCAGGAAAATTTTATCAAAAGTAAAAGTATGATAATTAACAAAAATTAGGAGAATACCAGAGAACATTCCAAGATCGCCGATTCTGTTTACGATAAACGCCTTCTTACCTGCATCGGAAGCTGAATCTTTTTCGAACCAGAAGCCGATTAAAAGATAGGATGATAAACCAACCAACTCCCAGAAAATGTACATCATCAAAATGTTGTGGGTTAATACAATTCCCATCATCGAAAAAGTAAAAATACCGAGGAAAGCAAAATAACGGTTGAAACGTTTATCGCCTTTCATGTATTCAATCGAATAGTAATGAACCAACGAACTTATAAGCGCAACAACAAACAACATTAAAGCGGTAATGTTGTCAATCATCATTCCCAATTCAACAGTAACTTTACCTAAAAGAGGCATCTCACCTAAATTGATCCAGGTAAATTCTGAAACGAATTTAGTATCCGGGAAGTAAAATAATTTTGTGAAGGTTACGTAAATAGTAGTTAATAAAACCATCGTAGAAATAACGATTTCTATTAAGTAACTCTTCTCAACTTTTTTACCCAGAATAAGCGTAAACCAGAAACCTACTACCGGCGCAAAAAGAATAAAGAGAGATAAGGTGATTAAGTTCGATCCATTCATAAAAAATTATTCTTTCAATTTATCTATTTCATCAACATTTACAGTAGCGAAATTCTTGTAAATATTTAATACAATGGCTAAGGCTACTGCGGCTTCGGCAGCGGCTAAGATTACTACAAACAAAGCAATTAACTGACCGTCGAATCCGAAATTTCCGTATCGTGCGAAAGCGACAAAATTAATGTTTGCCGAGTTGAGTATCAGTTCAATTCCCATTAAAACCATAACGGCATTTTTTCTTGTTACAATTCCGAAGAGTCCAAGCGAAAAAAGAATTGAACTAACGACAAGATAATGTTGTAAACCGATTGTTGTCATAAATTTCCTAAAGTTTTCAGTAATCAGTTCTCAGTTTTTTAAGTAGAGAAGCTAACATCTTTTTTATTTCTTGAATATCTAAATTCATTTTATTCGCTATGTCAAAAGGAATATAATTTAACTCGGCACCTAATAAAATTAAATACTCAACTTCGCTTGAAGAACCGTAAGCGATTTGCAAAAATCTCGCGAAATCCGGATTTGAATTTCTTCCCGTTCCTTCAGCTATATTTGTTGCAATTGAAACAACTGCTCTTCTTATTTGTGATACCAAACCATACAATTCATTTTTTGGAAAGCTTTCAGTAATTTTATAAATCACCAGTGATAAAGCATGAGCTTTTTGCCAAACCACTAACTTTTTATAATCTTGCATCTTATTCTTTAACTACAAACTGATTACTGACAACTGATAACTATTTTTATTGTTTCCTCGCAATGCTTGCCGCGCCCACTAAAGCTACCAGCAAAAGGATTCCGAGTAATTCAAAAATCAA
>JAVHOS010000056.1:0-1156 GCA_036170205.1 Ignavibacteriaceae bacterium
GTTTTCCAGATGCCGCCGCCAACGGAACCTACATACCAAGTATTTTTGGTTGCATCATCGGGGTCAACAACAATTCCTCTTGTTCTTCCGCCAACATTTGCCGGACCTCTTTCGATCCAATTTAAGTTTGCAGCTTTTTTCATAAACTGACTATTCTTCTTCAGCTTATTGAATTCGGTGAATTGATAATTTGGTTGATATGTTGGTTCTGAATTACCCGAACCGGTGCGAATCATTTTTTGAATCTTGGCAAACATGTCAGGTTGATCAAATCTGTTTTCTCTTTCCATTCGTTTTTCACGTTCAGATTCTCTTGCTTCAGGTCGTGTTGCCTTACGCTGAATAGATTTATCCGATTGCTGGTTAGCAGCAAATAATTTCTGGTTGGGTGAATCGCTTTTCTTTTTGTTGTTCTTTTCCACAGTTGTGGTTGAAAAGGTTTGACTGCTGTTTACTTTTTGTTCGACCTTTGTTACAGACTTCTCTTTCTGTTTATTTGAAGTACCATCAAACAACAGAAATGCAGCTATAGTTAAGATGCTAACAAAAGAAAGAACAGTTATTGTTTTTTTCATGATCATGCCCTAATTAGTTATTGGTTAATTAATTTTTTTTGCTTGGTTCTAACATCGAACAAATATCCGGCATTACCAGACCCGGCGTTATTAATTCTTACGGTTCCCGGAAATATTTGAACATTTATTTGATAAGAGGCTGTCCATTTTACTGATCCAAGAGGTATAAAATCTTCAAGAATAACCGCTTGATTCGCTTTATCGTAAATAAAAAATTTTATTGTGGTTTCTGTTGCTGATTTGTTTCTGCCCGTAACTAAACAAAATTCACTTGTTTCATTTTCAAGAAGATCAAAACTTTCGCCATACTTTTCAACCGCTAAATCTCTAACAGATTTGTTATGTTGAATTCCCTTTTCAACATTTTGTACATTCCTACTACAATTTGAAGAGACACACGAACTTACAAAAAATTGGAGAAAGAAAACAGATATTATGGTTGCCTTCATTTACATCTTTTAATCGTTAATAGAAATTAATTATTATTTGCTTTATTTCAAACTCATTAAAATCACAATTTCAAATTCCGGCAAATTGAGCGCAAAGTGACAAAAGTAAAACCCCTGAATAGGTAATTAGAA
>JAVHOS010000057.1:0-1153 GCA_036170205.1 Ignavibacteriaceae bacterium
CTTATCCTTTCTACTTTCAACTTGAAACTTTCTACTTCTTCGGTCTGTACAAATGCGCGCTTTGCCCAAAGAAAACTTCCGCCGCTTCCATAACCGTTTCGGAAAGAGTTGGATGCGGATGGATCGTTAACGCTAAATCTCTAACATTTGCACCCATCTCAATCGCAAGCGTTGCTTCGCCAATAAGTTCACCTGCACCGGGACCGCAAATACCAACGCCGAGAATGCGTTCTGTTTCTGGTTCGATTATTAGTTTGGTTACTCCGTCATTTCTATCAAGCGTAACAGCTCTGCCGGAAGCAGCCCAAGGAAATTTTGCAACTTCAACAGCAATATTTTTTTCTTTCGCTTGATTTTCTGTTAATCCAGCCCAGGCAATTTCGGGATCGGTGAAAACGACTGCAGGAATTGCTTTCGGTTCAAATGCTACGTTATGTCCCGCGATATGTTCAACGGCCACGCGCGCTTCGTGCGACGCTTTGTGCGCAAGCATTGGTTCGCCGGCAATATCGCCGATCGCGTAAATGTTTGGTTGAGCAGTTTGCAATTGTTGATTGACTTCGATCCAGCCGCGTTGGTTTACTTTTGCTTTCGTGTTTTCAAGTCCAAGTCCTTTTGTTTCCGGTCTTCGTCCAATCGACATTAAAACATAATCGTAAACAATTTCGTTAATCGCTCCATCAGCTGATTCTATTTTAACTTTTACTCCGTCTTCAACTTCAACCATTTCAAGAACTTTTGATTTGAGCATAATTTTATCAAAAGATTTTTCAATGCGCTTTGCAAGAAATTGTACTAAGTCTCTATCGGCGCCGGGAAGAAGTCCATCCATCATTTCAACAACGCTCACTTTTGTTCCGAGAGCGTTGTAAACCGAACCAAGCTCGAGTCCAATATATCCACCGCCAACAACGAGCAACGATTTTGGAATAACCGGCAGATCAAGCGCCGAAGTTGAGTTTAATAATCTTTTACTTTGAATATTTAATGAGGGAATCGTTGTTATAACCGAACCGGTTGCAATTATCGCTTTTTCAAATTTAAATTCTTCAATCGCTCCATCAACTTTTTCAATTTTTAAAGTTGATGAATTTAGAAAACTTGCTCTTCCCTGGATGTAATTGATTTTCCGTTGTTTGGTCATACTGCCCAA
>JAVHOS010000058.1:0-1149 GCA_036170205.1 Ignavibacteriaceae bacterium
TAGTTGTGAAAAATCTCCGCAAACCATTGTGTGTGACTCGCACCGACACTTATTTTGTCCATGTTTGTTATGCCGGCGGGATTCCAGTACAACGTGCTTACATCATTTGCAACTGCAACGAATGTTTCGCCCATTCCCATGGGTCTGGCGCCCGCGCTGATTTTAAGAAATTGTGCTGATGCTGTTCCGACTTTTGAAAATCCCCCGCAATAACTGCTTATCGGAAGAGAAACGATCATTAATACTATTGCTAATCTTTTCATTACTTTTTCTCCAACGGCTTGGGATTTATTATTTAATAACCAAGAATTTACCAACCTTCTTCTGTCCATCGGGCAGTGAGACAACATAGACGTACAATCCGTACGCAATAAATTGATCATTGTACGATCTCATATTCCAATACTCATAACCCATATTATTGCTATGATCAATATCGGCAACGTGATCGCCCGCCATGGTGAAGATTGAAATTTTACATTGATTCGGTAAATGATTGAACATAAGTTTTTTACCGAACTGATTCGTCTCCCACACATTTGAAATAATGTATGGATCGGGAACAACCCGTATTTTGTTCAGATCAACAACATTCGTATTCGAATAATCACTTTTCTTCGTAGAGAATTCATACGAAATTTCTTTCCTGAACGGTTTGTATGTCCGAATCGTAAACTGATCTCCGTGAGACGGGGCAACTGCTTTTTTATAAACGGCATTACCATCGGCATTCGTATAGTTGTCCGGGAAATTATTTGTGTTGAGATATAATCCTTCATAAGTCGTGTCATGCGAGACGGGATTAATTACTAACTTTTCAAAAACAAGTACATCGGTATATTTTTCATAAAATCCTGAACTTCCTTTCGTATATCCTTTCCCACCGGGAACAAGATCCCAGCCGAGCGGGCTGTAGTATTCTTGTCTGTAATCTTCAGGCGCTTGTATTGAAAACTCAAACAGCCACGTGTTATTACTAATGTCAACCGGGTTAGCCGGATCATTTATAATTTCTACTTTTAGAGGAATAGGCTGCTTTTCGCTTTGCGTTTTATTAGTGAAGAAATCATACCATTGAGCTTCAAGTCCGCCGTTAAGCGTTGTATCAACGGTAATCCTTATATCGTCAACAGTATAAATTGTTTCGTT
>JAVHOS010000059.1:0-20370 GCA_036170205.1 Ignavibacteriaceae bacterium
TTAGAATTGAATCATGCGGAGACGATGTTTTGGTTTTCCATTTGTTACCGTAATAAGGAACGCCGAGAATTAATTTTTTCGGGTTGCTTTTAATTATGTCTGCATATTGTTTGGTAACGGTATTTGTGATGTTATAAGTTCCGCCAAGCAAAGGTGCATTTGAACCGGTGAAATCATTCCAGCTTCCGGCAAAGGCATAACCCATGATGAAAATATAATCGCAGGCATTTGCTAATCCGATAAATTTCCAACCGCTCCAATTAACTGCCGGTCCAGCAAAAGAGACTTCGCAACCCGGAATTGCGGCGTGAAGTGAATCGGCAAGTTGTTTCAAAAAATTATTTAAGAGATCACCACGATCCGCAGCATAATATTCTTCAAAATCGATATTTACACCGTCGAGTTTATATGTTTCAATTTTGTCCTTCAAGATTAAAAATAATTTTTGTTTTGCGGAATCGGAGTTCAGCAACTGCCTCATTTGTGATGCTTTAAAATTTGTAGTTGAGAGAATTACTTTCACTCCATTTTGATGAGCTGCATTAATTACATCCGTCCAGGGCCAATAGGGTGGATTGAAAACATTGCCAAGACTATCAGTTGCAAAATCAAAAAGAGCAATGTGCGTCAACAAGCCGTATCGCAAATAATTTCTTGCCGATTGATATTCCCAATAAGGAAGATAGCCAAACACTGATTCGGTTAATTCTGATTTATCGAATTGAAGAGGAATAATCGCTTCACCGGTTTTAGTTTCAAGAGATTTTATTTCAGCAACTTTTCCGTACTCTTCTTTATCTGCTTTATGCCTTGAATAATGTTGGGGAAGGGGTTCAACTTGAAAAATAAATAACAGCAAGATGAGCGGTATAATTCGCATTACTCCTCTTTCACGCCGAAGAGTTTTTTAAATTCATCAGTCTGATTGTTAAGTTTATCAATTATCGTGGTTTCGCTCTCGTTTGTTTTAGGCTGTAGATACTGGGCAAAATAAAATTCGCTTTTTATCACCTCGCATGAACAAGCTCGTGCGAAATTGCTCAATGCTGAATCGGAAGTAATGACAATCAAATTTTTTCTGTTTTTCGCGTTTGAAATATCTTCGCGGATAATATCATCCGCTGTTTGACTTTGAGAATATTTTATCTTTAAATAGTTGGAGGCAATTACGGTTGATTGGAAACCGTCGAAATAAACTATTCCTTTATTTTTTTGATTCACAAAATGTTTTTCGAGGAGAAAGATCAATTGTTCACGCGAGGCTTGTTTATCTTTTTGTTGAAGCGCAAAAAGATTTTTTATCTTCCCGATAAGATTGTTTCCATCAATTAAAATGGTTTTCATTATTGCTGAACATTTTTCATTCTTCACGCTTCGTCATTATCTGCCGCTAAAGAAATTATCTGTTTTTGTAACTTTTAAGTCTTGCAACTGCGGAGCTTTTACACGAACTTCCAAACGGTAACCTGTCCAGGTCCCAATCGGATTCCACGTAAAATTCATCAGCCAGCAATGTAAATCTCTGCTTATCATTATTTGTGGAGCCGAAAACTGTTTACCGGTAATATCATAACTACCGCTAACGCTGATCTTCCAATATTTTGTTAAACTGATATTTGCCGAACTGCTAATGGTAGAATATCGCGAGGTTTTATAAGGATTGTACCGCGACTCACTATAATTATAATTAAGCGAAATGCTCCAGGGAATAGTAAAATCGGGCTCTTGCGAATCATAAATTCCGCGGTACGTTTTATTATCTTTTTGAAATGCCGCTTCCTGCTGGCGGAGCGAATCCTGCGCTTTTTCCTCATCACTTGATTTTAATTTATCACCTGAAAAAGAAGTAGAGAGTGAAAAGTTAAAACTTTTCAACCGCAAAAATCCTTTTCCTTGTTCTATCAAAAATTTATTAATCGCATCACCGTTTGCATTATAGTCATACAGCGAATAAGTAGATGAACCCGAAACGCTTAACAACTCACCAACTTGTGTCCGGTATGAAAGGTTTAAATCTGAAAAGCGGATACTATCTGCAACAAAATTATAGCCTATTCCGGCATTCAAATTCAGCAATTGTATTTTCTGCTCTTTTGAAGTTGTGTCGGTTCTGTCCGTCATCGTTTTCATTTCGAAAATGTTTCCGAGAGAAAAACTTATGCTTTGCGATTCACCTGAAGAAGCGCCGCCAAAAATTTCACGTTCGTATTTATTGTAAGGAATTTTCTTTCCTGTGGAATCTGTATAAGTATCATAGTAACCCCATTTTTGCTTGGAAAAATCGGGAGTGTAACTATAAGATATCGATGGCATAATCGTGTGGCGTAAAGCGGCAATTCCAAATTTTTGCGGCTGATAAATACCAAACAATTTAGTTGATGCTGAAACTCCCATGCTGTATGTGCGTATAAATTGAAGTTGTTTTACATCGGTTGTAACCACCGAGTCATTGCCCGTATAGGGTGAATGTATGCTTTCTTTTTTAATTCTTTTATTGTACCATAGTTCCTGGTAACTAACATTTGGAGAAATGTTGATGTATCCAAATTTAGGAGAAGCTCCAACGCTTAAACTGTGCCGTACACCTCCGCGAATTGCAAGCTGACCTTCTTGTTTAATTCTTCTATTTTGCAATTGATTGTTGTAACTCAACCCGATAAGCTCATACCACTTTTGTTCCCCGACAACTTTTTTCCTTTTGAAAGGATACATCTGAGATTTTGAAAATGAAAAAGTCGGAAGATACTCTGTGATGTTTCCGCTTGACAGATCTTGATTTCTACTGTAACCAAGCGAGATACTGCTCCCCGATTCTTCCCAGCTTTTATAGTAATTCGCATTTGATACAATTTGCTGTCTTAAAAGCTGACTGTAGTCTGCGCTGTTTTGTTTAAAATAATCTCCCGACATGAATTCCATATTGATATCGAGTCGAGAAGAAGGAGTTATCGTTTGATTATGTATCCACCGGAGCCGCCAGTTTGTTTGTTCGTTATAATCGGGATCGGTTCTCTCACCTTGATGCAAATCGGAATATGACGCTTCTAAATTTCCTGTAAAATCATAACGTTTTAAATAACGAAAACGTGAATCTAAAGTATAACCGCCTTTGGTATAATAATCTGATGTTAACGCTAAATCCATGTAATCGCTTATCGCCCAAAAATATCCGAAGCGCGAAAAATATCTTCCATATCCGGCACGCTCACCAATTGCGGGGGCAAGCAGACCTGAGCGTCTTCCCGATTCCAATGGAAAAACAATAAACGGAATTGGAATTGGAAAGGGAACATCTCCAAATGCCAACCAAATCCATTTTCCGATAAGCTGCTGCTTCTGTATCATCTTCATTTCGTTTCCGAAAAAATAATAATGAGGATGCTCAAGTGTGCAAGTTGAATAAACTCCATTCTCGATGAAGAAAGTCTGTTTATCAACTTTTTTAATTTTTGCGCCGGAGTAAGAAGCTTGTTCAATTTCCGATGCAGCATAGGTGATGTAACCTTTGCTCGTTTTAAAATTATACCTCATGCGCATGCCTTTGTATTCTTCACTTTTATCAACAAGTACGGGAGGTTCAATCTCCTTGTTGGAAGAGTCTTTTCCCAGGCTAAAAGATTCAACATTTGAAGTTTCAAAATCAACAATAATTTTTCCGCTTTTCAGTTGAGTCTCTTTGTAGTGCATATCGCCGCTGCCGTAAAGGTGCATTTTTTTCTGATCGAGAAAAAAGATGATTGAGTCTTTAGCCGATGAATAGATGATGGAATCGATGTCGCTACTTTTTTTAGTT
The DNA here is from genome assembly GCA_036170205.1 of Ignavibacteriaceae bacterium. GTDB lineage: Bacteria > Bacteroidota > Ignavibacteria > Ignavibacteriales > Ignavibacteriaceae > UBA1563. The sequence goes on from JAVHOS010000059.1 coordinate 3,794, forward strand.
GAATCATTTAGCGCCAAAGAATCTGAAACAACCTTAGAAGAATCAGTTGAAATACTTTTCAGTGAATCCGCCTGACCATAACAGACAAGAGAGAAAAGAAAAATATGGAGCAGAAGAATTTTCATCTATTGTATAACCGGATGCACATTAAATCGAATAAAAAACAAGTGACGACGCACCTTTAATACCGGCTTCATTTTTTAATTTTGCCGGAAAAACTTTGCATCGCGGAACTAACGATTTTAGAACTCTCTGCTTTAATGAGATTTCGATATTATCAAGAAGTATCTTGCCGAATCCTGCAACACCGCCGCCGACTATGTAAGTGCCGACATCAAGTAAGTTTGAAACAGAGGCTAAGGCGTAACCGATATTTTTCCCCAAATTTTTTATTACTTCGTTTGCAAACGGATCGCCTAATTCTGCAGCAGAGCTAATTACTTTTGGAGTTAAAGCGTTAAAGTCATCGCTGATCAGTTCAACGATTTTAGAATCCTGGTGATTTTTCAAACCTTCTTTTGTGCTGTGGATTAAGTAACTGTTCCCTGCGTAGGCTTCAATACAGCCGTAGGAACCGCAACCGCATTTTGGACCGTTAATATCAATCGTTATATGACCGATTTCACCGGCAGCTCCAAAATCTCCACGGAATAATTTTTTATTTAGAATGATCCCGCCGCCAACTCCGGTACCAAGCGTTATCATCACAAAAGATTTATGATTTTTCCCGGCACCGAAAATCAATTCACCAATTGCCGCCGCGTTCGCATCATTCTCCACAAACGTGGGAAGTTTAAAAGTTTTTTCGATCAAATGTCCTAGCTGAACTTTTCCCCAGCCGGGTAAGTTCGGCGGATTCTCAACAGTTCCTCTTTTTTTTGAAACGATTCCGGGAGAGCCGATGCCAATTCCTTCAATTTTAATTTTATCGTGATCGAATAATTCTTTCAATCCCTTTTTCATCTGCTTTATTACTGAGTCGGGACCACCTTCAGCTTTTGTATCAACAAAAGATTTTCTGATGATCTTTCCTCGTTCGGTAACAATGCCGAATTTAATAAACGTTCCACCGAGATCTACCCCGATTGCATATTTTTCTGATTTAGACATACAATTCTCCGCCAATTCAATTTAAAATTTATTTATCGCTAAATTCTTTATCAACAATTTTTAGTTCACCTGGATAAGTAATATCTCCGAGCACAGTATTCACGGTAGGCTTTGTGTAAATGGTCAAACGCGAATTCCCATTTCCGGTCCCGGCAATATTTAACGCAAGATTTACGAGCGATTCAAATCCATGGTCTTTAATATTTTTTATAAGATCAAAATTTATAGCGAGAGGAATGACTGTTGCTTCGCCTGTGCCCGGTATAGTAACAGGAGAAGAAATATTTCCGGTTAATATTTCTTTATCATCTACGTAAAGCCGATACGGTAAAGAAACCAGTGATGCGTTTGTTGCAGCGTATCCGCCGGTTCCATCATTCGGATTTTTAACATCGATGTTCAAGATAAACGAAATAGGAAGCGATCCTTTTGTGATAGCCGATGTTAATTTTATTCCATCGAATGGAGAAAAATCGGTCATCTTTCTTTTCCCATCGAGTGAAATATCTGCAAGACGAACGTTATTAACTATTCCAATCTTAAATTTTAGACGGGAAAGATTAACAATCGATTTATAAATGCTGCACGATGTAAAGATAAACATTGCAGCTACAAGCAGTAAAATACTTTTCTTCATAAATGCCTCGGGACTATTGCGTTAATTTTATTAAAGATTCTTCAATTTTTTTAATGATCAGATCAGCAACCTTTAGCGCTTTCCAACCGTCTTCACCGGAAACCACCGGTCTTTCTTTTTTTATTATTGATTGAAGGAACAGATCAAGTTCATACTTCAATGCATTCACTTCAACATGTTCGGGTTGTTCGTAAATAACGAATTTCTTTTTATCACCAACGCCAATCTCGCCAAAGTTTATATGCGCTTCTTCAACTTTTTGATCTGAAGGAACAAGCCGGAACACTTCTGAAACACCGGTGATAAAATCAAGTGAAAGATATCCTTCTTTTTGAAAGAGTCTCATCTTCCTCATTTTTTTTTGGGAGATTCTACTCGCTGTTACGTTTGCTACAGCGCCGTTTTCAAATTCAATTCTCGCGTTGGCAATATCAATATTATTTGAAACAACCGCAACACCGCTTGCCTGCACACTTTTAACTTCGCTTTTTACCAGGCTTAAAATTATATCAATATCGTGGATCATTAAATCCAAAACGACTGCCACATCTGTTCCCCGCGGATTAAACTGTGCAAGCCTGTCGCTCTGTACAAAAAGAGGATTTAACTTATATTTTTCAAGCGCCAGCAATGCCGGATTAAACCGCTCAATGTGTCCGACCTGCAAATTCATTTTATTTTCCCGCGCAAGCATTACCAATTCTTCCGCTTCATCAAGCAGAACGGTAATCGGTTTTTCTACAAATACATGAATTTTATTCTCCAAACATTTTTTTGCCAATTGATAATGAGCGCTTGTAACTGCGGCAATAGAGACCGCTTCAACTTTACTTATCAATTCATCAATCGTTTCAAATGCCGTTGTGTTGTTTTCTTTCGCAACGGTTTTTGCCGTTGAAAAGTCGGCATCAAAAACTCCAACCAACTCGGCGTTCTGCAATTGAGAAAACATTTTGGTATGCAGTTTTCCCAAATGCCCGGTACCGATAACTCCAACTCTAATTTTTTCCATTTTTCACCTTGTTAAAATTGTGAATCGAGAAAATTTATAAACGCTTCTTTGTCGGGACAGAGATAATAATCATTCAGAAATTGACGCGCTAAAACTTTCTCCCCGGCATTAAGATAATTAACGTACACCGCGGCAATAGCAGATTTAAGTTCTGTTGAGGTTGTACAACTTTTATCTGATCCGCTCCAGGAACTCTCGACAAAAGAAATAATCTGTTCATTTTCTTGAAGAAAAATTTCATAAACCAAATCATTCGCGTTAAATAATTCTCCATCTTCATATAAAAGACAATTTATAGGGGAAAAATATTCATGTTCAAGAGGTGAATAGAGAGAATCAAATTCGGTGTTCCCCGTAAGCAGCAGAGTTCTTTCCAATTCACTTGAATAAAATGGCGCCGGTTCATACACTCCGGAAGAAACCGAATCGATCAAATAGAAAGTATCCGTTATACAATAGATAAATGCCGAATATTTTGGAACTCCATGCTCGATTACTTTGTCCCGGATGAGATATTCAGTTATTGAGCCATCACTTAAATTCACAAAAAGTTCTTCAGGATCGTTAAAATATTTTTGAAAAATTATTTCCCCGGAGGAGCTATAAACCGATATTTTTTTGCTCTCTAATTTCGGCTCAAAAACTTTTTTCGGAGCGCTTTGCCCGATACTAACCACAACACACAACAACAAAAACCCGAAGATACGTATCATTTAATCTTTTAAATTTTCTTTCGATAATGGATAAGCGCGATTTCACTATCTCACTGAAAAAAGCGGGCAAAATCTGCCATCTTTTATAATGAATTTTTGCTTATTTTTATATACAAACATAAAGATTTTCTTAAACTTACTGAAATAACCACCGATGAATAAAATAATTTCAGCGGAGTTTCTTGCAGCCGATATCAAAAGGTTTGTTATTGAAGCTCCCAAAATTGCCGCAAAACGGAAAGCAGGACAGTTCGTAATTGTCCGTATTGACGAAAAGGGGGAAAGAATTCCACTCACCATCGCCGATTCAAACAAAGACCAGGGAACAATCACCATTATTGTACAAGGTATTGGAAAAACCACTAAAGAGATTAACAGCCACAAAACGGGTGATTACTTTCTTGATGTTGTCGGTCCACTTGGAAAACCATCACACATCGAAAATTTCGGAACCGCTATAAGTATTGGCGGTGGAGTTGGAGCCGCAATAGCATTTCCAACTGCAGTCGCTTTAAAAGAAGCCGGAAACCACACCATCGTTATTAACGGCGCGCGTAATAAAGATTTGGTCATCCTTGAAGAAGAATTAAAAAATGTCTCCGATGAACTTTATATTACTACAGATGACGGAAGTTACGGTTATCACGGATTTGTAACTCAAAAATTGCAAGAGTTGATTGACAGCGGAAGAAAAATAGATTTCGTCCTCGCCATCGGTCCAATCCCCATGATGAAAGCCGTTGCAAATACAACGAGACCATATGGAATAAAAACTGTTGTGAGTTTAAATCCCGTAATGGTTGACGGAACCGGAATGTGCGGCGGCTGCCGTGCAACTGTAGACAACAAAACAGTCTTCGTTTGTGTTGATGGACCTGAATTCGACGCTCATCTTGTTGATTTTGAGTTGTTGACAAAACGGAACCGGACGTATAATCAAAATGAAAAAGTTGCGCTTGAAAGCCATCTTTGTACCCTTGATAAAGTTTTTTTAGAAGCGGTAAAAACTGAAACTATACACCAATAACGAGAATTTTTTATGCCCCCACTTACAAAAAAAGAAAGAATGCAGATTCCGCGCCAACCCATGCCGGAACAAGCTCCTCTTGAACGAAATAAAAATTTTTTAGAAGTCAATCTTGGTCTTACCGAAGAACTTGCCCGGATGGAAGCGCAGAGGTGTTTGCAATGCCCGAAACCTGTTTGTGTTGATGGCTGTCCGGTTGGAGTTCAAATCAGAGATTTTATTCAGCTTGTTAGCGAAGGAGATTTTCTCGGCGCTGCGGCAAAAATAAAATCGGATAATGCATTGCCCGCTGTTTGCGGAAGAGTTTGTCCTCAGGAAGAACAATGCGAAGCCAAATGTGTCGTTGGAGTAAAACACGATCCCGTTGCGATTGGAAGATTGGAAAGATTTGTTTCAGATTATGAACGAGAGACAATTGGAATTAGAACTCCTGTGATAAAACCAAAGACCGGGAAAAAAGTTGCCGTAATCGGCAGCGGTCCGGCGGGATTAAGCTGCGCAGGCGATCTCATTCAACTTGGACACGATGTTACCGTCTTTGAAGCGTTACATGAAATCGGCGGAGTACTCATTTATGGAATTCCCGAATTCCGCTTGCCTAAAAGTATTGTTAAAGCTGAAGTTGACGCATTAAAAAGTCTTGGCGTTGAATTCCAAACAAACGCAGTGATAGGATTTACCGATACCATTGACGAACTTTTTGAAGGCGGATATAACGCTGTATTTATCGCTGTTGGAGCCGGTCTTCCTTATTTTATGAATATTCCGGGAGAAAATTATAACGGCGTTTACTCGGCAAATGAATTTTTAACGCGCGTTAATTTGATGAAGGCATATAAATTCCCGGAATACGATACTCCGGTTTTTGATTGCAAAGACAAAAACGTAGCTGTCTTCGGCGGCGGCAACACGGCGATGGATGCGGTTCGCACGGCAAAACGTCTTGGAGCAAAAAATGCTTATATCATGTACCGCCGATCAGAAAAAGAAATGCCTGCCCGTTTGGAAGAAGTCCACCACGCTAAGCAAGAAGGTATTGAATTTGTTTTTCTTACCAATCCTTTGGAATTCCAGGGTGATGAAAATGGGTGGTTGAGAAGTGTAAAATTACAAAAGATGGAACTTGGCGAACCGGATGCATCCGGAAGAAGAAGACCTGTTCCAATTCCAAATTCAGAATATATTACCGAATTAGATATGGCGGTTGTTGCTATCGGGAACGGCTCAAATCCAATAATTCAAAAAACCACACCCGACCTTTCTTACAACAAATGGGGAAATATTATTGTTGATGAATCAACTATGAAAACTTCAAAAGAAGGTGTCTTTGCCGGAGGAGACATTGTATCCGGCGGAGCTACGGTAATTCTTGCTATGGGAGCCGGGCGCACAGCGGCTAAAGCAATTGATAATTATCTTAATAGTACCAATCACAGGTAAATAATGTTCTGGAAAGAATTATTAAAAAAATATAACCAGCCGGCGAATTTCTTTAACCGCGATCTAAGCTGGATTGAATTTAACCGACGCGTTTATGAGGAAGCATTAAACCCGGAACTTCCGCTTTTCGATAGAATTAAATTCATTTCAATATTCTTTTCTAACCTTGATGAATTTTACATGATCCGTGTTTCCGGATTGAAAGAACAAGTTGCCGCTAATGTTGGCGGTCCGACCATTGACGGATTAACTCCCCGTGAACAATTAGAAAAAATTGAAACAGCGCTTAAGCCGATGTTGGAATCACTTGTGGAGCTGTGGAAAAATGAAATCCTTCAGGAGCTTAGAAAGAACAACGTCTTTATCATTAACTTGGATGAGTTAAGCGAGGAAGAAAACAATTTGTTAAATGCCTACTTCAAAAAAGAAATTTATCCGGTACTTACGCCGTTAGCTTTTGATCCGGGAAGACCTTTCCCTTACATTTCAAATTTAAGTTTAAGCTTAGCGGTTGTGGTGCAGAGTCCAAAGGGTGATAAGCATTTTGCTCGCGTAAAAGTTCCGAGTGTTTTGCCGCGTTTGATGCGTATAGATCACGTGATCAATCCGCAAAAGAAAAAAGATCCAACAGAAGGATTTTCAGCAAAATATATTTGGGTTGGCGATTTAATAAAAGCAAACCTTCACCTTCTCTTTCCAAAGATGGAAATTTTAGAAGCGCATCGATTCAGAATTACACGCGATACCGATATTGAAATTCAAGAAGATGAAGCTGATGACTTACTTCGTGTAATTGAGGAAAACATCAGGCAAAGAAAATTCGGGAATGTCGTTCGTATTGAAGTTGAAAAAGATATGCCCGATTTTATGATCGAAACTTTGCTTGAAAATCTGCAAATTCAGGAAAGTGATCTACACGTTTATGATGGCCCTCTTGGTTTAGCTGATGTAATGAGTTTGTGCGATCTTCCCATTCATCAATTAAAAGAAAAACCTTTTTACCCGGTAACGCCAAAATGGTTTGATGAAGATGAAGATATTTTTTCATTGATCCGCCAAAAAGATATTCTGCTTCACCATCCGTATGAATCATTCAAACCTGTGGTGGAATTTATAAAACAAGCTGCGAACGATCCCGATGTTTTAGCAATAAAACAAACGCTCTACCGTGTCGGTTCAAATTCTCCAATTGTAAAATATTTAATTGAAGCCGCCGAACGCGGTAAACAAGTTGCTGTGCTTGTTGAATTGAAAGCCCGCTTCGACGAAGAGAATAATATTTTCTGGGCGAGAGAATTAGAAAAAGTCGGCGCCCACGTGGTTTATGGATTAGTTGGTTTAAAAACCCACGCAAAGATGACCCTGGTTGTGCGTAAAGAATTTGAAGGATTGAAGCGTTACATCCATTTGGCAACCGGAAATTATAATGCAACAACAGCTAAAATCTACACAGACCTTGGAATTTTTACAACTGATGAAGAACTTTGTTCGGATGTTTCCGACGTTTTTAATTACTTAACCGGTTACTCCAAACAAGCTGAATTCAATAAATTAATTATCGCTCCTTTAAATCTGCGAAACACATTTCTTAAAATGGTTTACCGAGAAATTGAAAACGTTAAAAACGGCGGCGAAGGAAAGATGATCTTAAAATGCAATGCCATCGTTGATCCAATGTGCATCGCCGGACTGTATGAAGCATCTAACTGCGGAGTAAAAATTGAACTGATTATACGTGGAATTTGTTGTTTAGTACCGGGCGTTCCCGGTCTGAGTGAAAATATTACTGTGCGAAGTATTGTCGGAAGATATTTGGAACACAGCCGCATCTATTATTTCTTCAACAATGGAAATGAAGAAGTCTATTTGAGCAGCGCCGACCTAATGCAGCGAAATCTTGACGGTCGCGTTGAAACAGCTTTTGAAGTACAAGACCCGAAACTTAAAAATAATTTGATTAACAATATTCTTTATCCATATCTGAAGGACAATACGAAAGCAAGAATGTTAAATACTTCAATGGAATATATATTGCGGCAGCCGGGCGATGATGAAAAGAAATTTAATATTCAGGAATGGCTGATGAAGCACGCCGAAAAAGCGGCAAGTAAAGTAAAGAAAGTGAAATGATGTTTTTTAATAAGTCAAATAAAGGAACACAAATGCAAATTACGCAAGAAGGCATTTTGAATGCTCTTAAACGGGTAAACGATCCTGACCTTCATAAAGATTTAGTAACGCTTAAAATGATTGAGAATATTCAGGTAAACGATAACAAGATTTCGGTTGATGTTATCCTTACAACACCGGCTTGCCCTTTAAAAGATAAAATTCAACAAGATTGTGAAAATGCAATTAAAGAAGATTTCCCCGAAGCAAAAGAAATTACGATTAAGATGAGCTCCAAAGTTTCTTCGCATGCAAACGAAGTGAAAGATGCAATTTTACCCGGAGTAAAAAATACAATTGCAATTGCAAGCGGAAAAGGCGGCGTCGGAAAGAGTACAATCGCTGTAAACCTTGCCGTTGCACTCGCTAAGGACGGCGCTAAAGTTGGTCTAATTGATGCGGATATTTACGGACCGAGCATTCCTTTGATGATGGGAATAAAAGAAAAACCTCGTGTTTATCAAGACAAAGAGACGATGAAAATGCTTCCGCTCGAAAATTTCGGAATCAAATTAATGTCAATCGGATTTTTAATTGATGATAACGCTCCCGTTATCTGGCGCGGACCAATGGCGAGCGGCGCTGTAAAACAATTTTTATCCGATGTTGCGTGGGGCGAACTCGATTATTTAATATTTGATATGCCTCCCGGAACCGGAGATATTCAACTAACCTTGGCGCAAACAATTCCGCTCACCGGCGCAGTTATTGTAACAACACCGCAGGAAGTTTCTCTGATTGATGCGCGCAAAGGTTTGAAAATGTTTCATCGCGTGAATGTGCCGGTGCTTGGTATTATTGAAAACATGAGTTATTTTATCGCCCCCGATTCGGGAATAAAATATGATATTTTCGGAAATGGCGGCGGAGAAAATCTTTCGGTTGAACTTGAAGCTCCTTTTCTCGGCGGAATTCCAATCGATCCGCGCGTTCGCATTGGAGGAGATAAAGGGATCCCGATTGTATTCGATATTCCGGATTCGAAACATGCAGAAATAATTTATTCGATAGCAAGAAAATTAGCGGCTCAAATCAGCATAAGAAACGCGAACGCTACCGAAACAAAAATTGAAATTTTGATGGAAAATTAAAAATAAATAAATCAATGGAAGAAAGAATAAAAAAAGCTCTCGATAGTATTCGCCCCTATCTTCAAGCGGATGGCGGCGATGTAGAACTTGTGAATGTCTCTAAAGAAGGCATCGTTCAAGTTAAATTGATTGGAGCTTGCAGCTCTTGCCCCATGTCTCAAATGACGCTTCGCGCCGGCGTAGAACGCGCGTTAATAAGAGAAGTTCCCGGTATTAGGCGGGTAGAAGCGGTTTCTTAACATCATGCAAAACGAAGCGGTTATAAAACGAAATTATCTCTCCCTCCTTCTTGTTTTACCGCCGCTGTTTGTACTGGTTTATTATTTGCTTGATGTACTAATTCTTTTTGCTCTCTCGGTTCTGCTCGCGTTCATATTTGATCCGGTTATTAATTTTCTTGAAAAGAATTCTTTTAAAAGATTGCACGCCATTCTACTTGTATTTCTCCTGGCAACGTTGGTTGGAATGGGAATTTATTCGTACTTGGTTCCCGCAATTCTTGAACAATCAAATGCGCTCTTCTCAAAATTAAGTGCAAACCTTGTAAGCGATCAGCTTTTGCAGTTTGAAGATAAGCTGCACATTCTTTTTCCTTTTGTAACTAAAGAACTCATCACTCATCAGGTAGAAAAAGTTTCAACGGGAATGCTGGAAAATTTATTCAACCAGGTCTCCCCGTTTTTAACAAATATTTTTTCTTTTCTTGCAGTGCTTGTAATTCTTCCGTTTACAACTTTTTTTATTTTAAGAGATAGAATGCAAATAATTAAGGGAATGGTTTCCGTTCTCCCAAACAGATATTTGGAAATGTCTTATTCGGTTATAAAAAAAGTAACTGAACAGCTTGGCAGATATGTCCGCGGATGGATGTTAGACGCACTATTTATCGGCGTAGCATGTGGTTTGTCGTTTGAACTTATTGGAGTTGACAACGCTCTTGCATTGGGTGCGTTAGCCGGCATCGGACATCTCATTCCCTATTTTGGTCCGATCATTGGCGGAGTTCCGGCGATTCTCATTTCATTCATGCATTATGGAAACTTGTCGCAAACTCCAATCATTCTTCTTTTTCTTTTGATAATTTATGCGTTAGATAACGGAATAGTTCAGCCCTATATTTTTTCGAAAAGCGTGCACATGCATCCGTTGATCATCATCTTTTTAATTATTGCCGGCGGGCAGTTATATGGAATGTTGGGTATGCTGCTCGCAATTCCTACCGCAACGGTTATTAGAACTGCGAGTTTGGAATTCTACTTTGCCTGGAAAAATTACCGTATCACTCGAATCTAAAATTAAATCTCCGAGATTTTTTTAATCACTTCAACTGAATTTATTCCTTCAGCTTCAGCGTTAAAATTTGTAATAATTCTGTGGCGCAAAACCGGAATGAGTACCGACTTTACATCATCAATGTTTGGCGTGAATCTGCCATCGCAAACAGCTTTAGCTTTTGCAGCCAAGATTAAATACTGTGAGGCTCTCGGTCCCGCTCCCCATCGCAGCCATTCCTTTATGAACTGAGGTGCTTGAGGATTATTCGGACGTGTTTTATTTACAAAGTTCACTGCGAACGAAATAACATTTTCCGCTACAGGAACTCGGCGTACCAATTTCTGAAATTTCACCAATTCTTCTGCAGAAACAATTTTGTTAAGTTCGGGGAAAAATCCACTTGTGGTAGTTTTTACAATTTCTTTTTCTTCATCCAGCGAAGGATAATCGAGCCAGAGATTGAACATAAATCGATCCAGTTGAGCTTCGGGTAATGGATAAGTTCCTTCTTGCTCAATAGGATTTTGTGTGGCCAAAACAAAGAACGGTTCATCAAGCGAATAAGATTTTCCGGCGATGGTTACTTTGTGTTCTTGCATTGCTTCCAACAAAGCAGCCTGCGTTTTCGGCGGAGTTCTGTTTATCTCATCGGCTAAAATAACGTTGGCAAAAATGGGTCCTAAAATAAATCTGAACTCTCGCTTTTTTGTAATGCTGTCTTCTTCAAGAATTTCGGTTCCCGTAATATCGCTTGGCATAAGATCGGGAGTAAATTGAATTCTGTTGAATTTTAAATCGAGTACATCAGCTAACGTTTTAATGATCAATGTTTTTGCCAAACCGGGAACGCCAACCAATAGGCAATGCCCGCGTGAAAGAAGCGACAAAAGAAGATGCTCAATAATTTCATCCTGCCCGATGATAACTTTCGCAATTTCTTTTTTAACCGATTGAACTGTGCCGGCTAATTGCTCAACTAACTGAACATCACTTGTTTGATTACTGTTTTCCAAATGAATTTTCCTTTGTCGACTTTTTTATTACTCTTTTATTTCCCAAAAGATTTTTGTTTTCAATTCTTCCAACCAGGCAGCATAGAGCTTTTGTTTTTTATATTCGTCGGAAAGTTTTTTCAGTTCCGAATAATCAACATCAATGTTTGGTTTGTGCTGCGGTATTTTTTTCTCAAGCCACACGATATGATATCCGTAGCTATCTCCGGCATAATTTACGCGCTTCGGATAACTGATCTCGTTTTCTTTTAGTTTACCAACAACATCAAGAAGATTTTTATCAAGTTGATTGAGATAAAACGAACCAAGCTGCCCGCCAAGATTTACCGTTTCTTTGTCGTCTGAATATTTTTTTGCCAGTTCAGAAAACGTTGCAAACTTTCTTACAATACTGTCCCGGATTTCTGTTAACATTTCGATCGTGTTCAAATCGCTTTCATCATCAGCTTTTACTTTGATAAGAATGTGGCGAGTGTGAATTGATTCACCGCGTCTTTCAAGCAACTGAATGATGTGGAATCCTACCGGTGATTCAGTTACTTCCGAAAGTTGCTTTTCTTTTAACGCATAAGCGGCGCTTTCAAATTCGGGATAAAAAACTCCGCGTTTCACAAATCCGAGATCACCGCCCTGTGTTGCGCTGCCGGGATCTTCGGAATATTTTTTTGCAAATTCCGCAAAATCGCCTCCGGCTTTAATTGAATCTAAAATTGCCTGCGCAGTCGCTTTGTATTTTGCTTTTAATGAGGTGGAAGTTTGCGGGTTCTTGAAGATATGAAAAATTTTTACTTTCTCGGGAATCACACCAAGGCTGTCTTTAAATTGCGCAAAGAAATCTTCAACTTCGCGGCGGGTTGATTCCACTTGCCCGAATTTTTTCTCCTGCATTTTTTGGATCATGATATTTTTGCGAACATCATCTCTCAATTCCCGTTTTATCTTTTCCATGCTCATATTATACATTTGTTCCACGCGCTCTTTTGAGCCGTACTGTTGAGTTAATTGAGAAATTTGATATTCAATCTGCTTCCCGATTTCATCTTCGGAAACGGCGATTGAATCAAGTCCGGCCTGCGCATAGACTAATTTTTCATCGATGAGCATTTTCAAAACTTGTTCGCGCAGCGCCGGGGTTTTGGGATCAATCTTCCGCTGAACTGCTGTAAGATTTATTTGATATTCAAGTTCACTTTTAAGAATAATTTCATTATCAACTACGGCAATAACTTTATCGATTGATTGCTGCGCGATAAGTTCCGGGAAAATAAAAATTAAAAGAAAGAGAAAGTACTTCGTCATGTTTGTCCTATTTTTTAATATCGATATCATTTTGTGAATAAAGTTCCTTTAGATGTTCTTCAACTAACTGCTTTTGCTTTTCATTAAGAAAAGATTTTTCAACTTCTCTTTTAATCGAAGCAAAAGGAGGCACTTCATCTCTCTTTAATTTTTGAAGCACTTGAACAACGGTAAAAAGATTTTTCTGAACCGGAATTACTAAACTAACTTCATACGGCTGAAGTTCGTTGATGATATTTAGCAGATTACCGGTTTGAATCTGGTAGTTATAAACTAACTCACCATTGGAAGCGCCATTAAGCGATGAGTCGTTTGCAAATGCTTTTAAAGTTTTGTTCCAATCGCTTTCGAGAAGAACGCTTCTAAACTGAATGGCTTTATCATATTGAGTGAGATAAACCTGGTTAAGAATAACCGCATCCTGAAGAAGTTTAAAAGCTTCCTGTTTTTTAATATAGTAGTCTTCCAACTCTTTGGTGGTAGCGGGTTTTATATTCTCCGATAAATATTTTTTAAGCCAGAGAGCTTTCAGAATTTCTTTTTCAGCTTTATGAGAAAGTTCGAGGAACTCATCGCTTTTTTTTAGATCATTTTTTTTGGCTTCCTGTGCGAGCAATTCGGTATTCACCCAATTGCGGATAAATTCATTTCTGTTAGCGCTGTTTGAGTCCGGTGAAAACGTGAAATCTTTTTTATAAAGATAAACATCGTTCACCTTTGCAACATATTCAATCGACGGTTTTTCTTTTGAACAACCTGCGATCAAAATAACAACAAAGATGAACGATGTTTTAAAAAAGTTATTCACTCTTAAATACTTTTGATAATTCTTCTTTTTTAATTTCGGGTTTATACTTTGCTCGCAATGATTCGTTATAAGCCGCTTCCAATCTCTTGCTTTCTTCTTCCTGGAATGAGCCGGAGACTTCAGCTTTTGCTTCTTCAAAAGTTTTTGGACGCGCAGCCTCTTTACGGTCTAATTTTAGTAATGAAAATCCGCCTGCATTTGCGAATGAAGATGAAACATCACTTGAATTCACAAGCTTGTATGCTTCCACAGCAAGAGGAGAACTGCTTGCATCGATCATTTCATATTTACCGCCTTTGGACTTCATTCCTGCTTTTTCAGTATATTTTAGCGCTAATGAATCAAAGTCGGCGCCTTTATTCAATAGTTCTTTACAAAGCTGAATGATAGAATCTTTCCGCGAAAAAATTTCCGTGAACGCAACGCGGTCAGTCCAATTATATTTTGCTTTGGTCTTGTTGAAATGTTCTTCAAGTTTTGCGTCGTCGATTTTAATTTTATTCCAAATTTCTTCTTCCTGCAACTTGAAAATAAATATTCCGTTTCTGTATTCTTCCATCAACTCCGCATACTCCGGATAACGTGAATCCATCGTCAAGGTTTCAGCTTCCAATGCAAGGTCGCTCGAAATTTTATTTGCTGCAACTTTCAGAATATCTCCCGAAATTTTCTTATTTGCATATTCGTTTTCCGATTGAATTTTATCGATCACCGCATCAAGATTAAATGATTTGCCGTTCAAAGAAAAAATCTCGGACTTTCCAAATTCCTTGTAAAGTTTGCTTCCGTAATAGTCTGCATTAATTCTAATCGAATCATTCGCCGCGTTGATTTTTTCTATCCCGGATTCGTTTAATTTGAATTTAAATTTATTGCGATAGAAAGCCAACAAAGTATCGTTATCGGCATTATAGCGGGATTGTTTATAAATCTTTTTTAATTCTTCTTTATCTTCTTCAAAACTTGGATAAGGTTTTCTATCGGTTTGTTTTATAAGATGATAACCGTAGTTAGTTTTAACGATATCGGAAATCTCGCCAACTTTTAAGTTGAAGGCTGCCTCATCAAATTCCTTTACCATTACACGGCGGGAGAAAAAGTCAAGATCACCGCCGTTTTTTGCAGAGCCGGGATCTTTTGAATATGCTTGAGCAAGCTTCGCAAAATCAGCTCCGTTCTTTAGAGCGGTTTTGATGCTGTCAATTATTCTAAATGCTTCAACCGTATCAGATTGTCCGGCGGCATTTGCAAAGGTGATAAGGATGTGGCTTGCACGAATAGAAGGGATTCTCTCTTTTTTTTCAGTTACTTTTATGATATGATAACCGAATCTGGTTTTCACAACTTCGGGATAAATTTTTCCGACTTCTGTTTTGTATGCGGCATCTTCAAATTCCGGAACGATCAATCCTGCCGTGATATAATAAATATCTCCGCCCTTTGGTTTAGAGTATTGATCGACAGAATATTCATTTACTAAAGTTTCAAACTTTTCCCCGGCAAGCGCTTTTTTCAAAACCTCATCTGCTTTTTTTCTTGCAGCTTCTTCGCCGGTTGAATCGGGACGAATCATAATATGGCTGACCCGCAATTCAAGTTTTCTTTGGTCATACAATTTTTTAATCGAAGGTTCGACTAATTCTTTATCCAACAGATAACTGACACCGACTTTCTTTTTGTAATCGTTTAATTCAGCTAACATAGAAGAATCTTTATCGAATCCTTTTGCGTAAGCGTCTTTAATTTTTAATTTAAAATTAACATAAAGGTCTAAGAATTTTTGATATTGCTCAAGGCTATCGTCTTTAGCGGCATCAACTCCACCAGAATTTTTTGCATAGGCTTTTTCAAATTCACCAAGCGTAATATTTCCATCATCATATTTGGTTAAAAGAATTTCACCATGCTTTGGCGAACATGCCGAGAAAAACAGAACAACAGAAACTAATGAAAAGACAAAGAGACTTTTTCTCATAAGAATAACTCCGATTTTTTCTTCATAATTGAAATTTTAGTTAAGAATTTTAGTAAACCAACCTTAGAAAAACAAGGTAAATAAAATTGAAATTTCACGTTTCTCATTTACTCATTTTGCTTTCTGATAAATGAACGGACGACCTGGTCATTTGGCTCTTGTACCGTTCGGAACCGAAGGATCAACATTTAGGAGATGCAATTTCCCCTCTCCTTCTACAGCCAAAACCATTCCCTGCGATTCCATTCCCATCAACTTTGCCGGTTTTAGATTTGCAACGACCACTACTTTTTTACCGATGAGTTCTTCCGGCGCATAATGTTTTGCTATACCGGCAAGAATTTGTCTTTCTTCGGAACCTAAGGAAACTTTTAACTTTAAGAGTTTTTCACTCTTTGCAACTTTTTCCGCTTCGAGAACCTCAGCAACTTTTAGCTGAACCTTTTGAAAATCTTCAAACGGAATTAATTCATCCTCAATTTTTGGTTCTTCCGCTTTTGGCTCAACAATTTCTTCAGCTTCTACCTTCGCCAAGAAAGGAGCTAAGTCTTCATCTTCAATTTTTTTGAAGAGAATTTCAAAATCATTTAGCTGATGCCCGGCACTTAAATGTTGGTTCCCGCATAAATCCCATTCAACGGGACGAGCATTAAGCATCGAGAATATTTTCTGAGATGAGTTTGGAATGATTGGCTCTATTAATTCAGCCAAAGTAAAAATGGTTTGCAGACAAACATTTAAAGTAGTTGAACATTTTTCTTTATCTGATTTAATTGTCTTCCACGGTTCGGCATCGTTAAAATATTTATTTGCCGCGCGAGCCAGGTTCATAATTTCAAGCGTAGCGTCTTTTATTTTATAATTCTCAAACAGCAGTGATGTCTTAGCCGGATACGATTCCAAAAGCGCTAACATCTCATTATCAATTTTTTCCAACTTAAACTGTGGAGGAACTTTTCCATCAAAATTCTTCGCGACGAAAGTAAATGTCCGGTTAATAAAATTTCC
>JAVHOS010000059.1:20470-22380 GCA_036170205.1 Ignavibacteriaceae bacterium
AGTGGAAAAAACCAGTGTGAGGTTTCTTTCAGCACCGGAGAGTTGCCGCTAATTTTGCTAATTGGATTTTTTAACGCGCATGGTTCATAAAGTGCGCCGCAATTTTCGCATTCGTCGCTTCTTGCATTTTCATTTCCACAATTCGGACACGTTCCTTCAACATAACGGTCCGGTAAAAACATATTTGCTTTTTCATCATAAAACTGAAGCGTCTTTTTTTCGGTTAATAAACCTTGTTTGAGAAATTCAAGAAAAAATTCTTTACCGGTTTCGTGATGGATGGGAAGACTTGTACGCGAATAGATATCGAAGTTCATTCCGAACTTTTCAAAGGAATCTTTGTTTATCGCGTGGAATCGATCAATAATGTTTTTTGGTTTAAGCCCTTCTTTGTCGGCAGTAATCGTAATCGGAACACCATGTTCGTCCGAGCCGCAAACAAAAAGAATGTCGTTACCCTTTAACCGGTTGTATCTCACAAAAATATCGGCAGGAAGGTACGCGCCCGCCAAATGACCGAGATGAATCGGACCGTTGGCATAAGGAAGAGCGGCGGTAACGAGAATTTTTTCTTTGTTCAACAATTATTCCGTAATTTTGTTAAAATTTCGCTTTAAATATAAGCATATTTTTTTTCTCTTTAATCGAACAATTCTCGTTTGCGTGAGAATGACTATAAATTTTAATCATTGAGGCTGCTTTGGAGTACATCTTATTAACAATTGAAATAATAATTCTTGTTGTTCTATTTATCCTCTATCAAAAAATCACCCGGAAAACCGATGAACTTTTGCTGCCGGAAATTGAAAAGAAACTGCGCGACGGTTTTGACAAGTTAGACGAGTTACAAAAAAAAGAGTTTCAGAGAAACCGGGAAGAAACCGGATTACAGCAAAAAAATCTCCGGGAAGAAGTTTTCTCTTCGTTCAAGAAATTTGAAGATTCCCTCTTTCATCAGTTCACCACATTTTCCGAGCGGCTTGAAAAGCTTACACAGATGAATGACAAAAAATTTGAAGAACTGAAAGAAAAAGTAGAACAGAAACTCCAAACACTGCAGGAAAGTAACTCTCTTAAATTGGAAGAAATGCGGGTAACCGTTGATGAGAAACTCCATTCAACTTTGGAAAAACGTTTGGGCGAATCGTTTAAACTTGTTAGCGACCGACTTGAACAAGTCCATAAAGGTTTGGGCGAAATGCAGACTTTAGCGGTCGGCGTTGGCGATTTGAAAAAAGTTTTGACCAATGTTAAAGCACGTGGAATATGGGGCGAAATGCAGTTGGAAAATTTGATTGACCAGCTTTTAACTCCTGAGCAGTATGCTAAAAATATCGCTACTAAAAAAGGAAGCGGCGATAGAGTTGAATTTGCTATTAAAATGCCGGGACGCGGATCGGATAAAAATGAAGTTCTTTGGCTTCCTATCGATGCGAAATTTCCGATGGAAGATTACCAGCGGCTGCAGCTTGCACAAGACGCAGTTGATTTGGTGGCTATTGAAGAGGCTTCTAAAGCGCTTGAGAACAGAATTAAAGGAGAAGCGAAAACAATCTTTGATAAATATCTCGACCCACCAAATACGACGGATTTTGCTTTAATGTTTCTGCCGGTAGAAGGATTGTTTGCCGAAGTTTTGCGCCGCCCCGGTTTGATTGAGAAAATACAAACTGAATTTAAAGTTGTATTAACCGGTCCGACTACGATAACAGCGATCTTAAATAGTCTGCAAATGGGATTTAGAACGCTGGCAATTGAAAAACGTTCAAGTGAAGTATGGAGCCTGCTCGGTTCGGTTAAAACTGAATTTGGAAAGTTCGGCGATATTCTTGAGAAGACACAAAAGAAGTTAGCAGAAGCCAGCAACACTATTGATGATGCTTCAAAACGCTCCCGCGCAATTGAGAGAA
>JAVHOS010000060.1:0-1136 GCA_036170205.1 Ignavibacteriaceae bacterium
GAAGAAATGATTTCGCCGTTCCCGGACATATCTTTCCGCTTCGCGCAATGGATGAAGGTGTTCTTCGCCGCGCGGGACATACCGAAGCAGTTGTTGATCTTTGCGCTCTCGCCGGTTTAACTCACGCCGGAGTACTTTGCGAAATATTGCAAGACAATGGGGAGATGGCGCGCGTCCCTCAGTTAATTGAACTTGCAGAAAAATTCAATTTGAAAATTCTTACGGTAAAAGATCTTATTCACTACCGATTAAGAAAAGAAAGTCTTGTTGAAAAAGTTACCGAAGTTAATCTTCCTACTTCTAAAGGAAATTTCAGAATGATCCTTTTCGAAAATAAAATTGAAAAGAAAGAACATCTTGCATTGGTGAAGGGGGAAATTGATCCCGATAAACCGGTGCTTGTGCGCATGCACTCCGAGTGTTTGACCGGTGATGTTTTTCATTCATTGCGCTGCGACTGTCACGACCAACTTAACAGCGCGATCGATATGATCGAAAAAGAAGGAGTTGGTGTTGTGGTTTACATGCGCCAGGAAGGGCGGGGAATCGGATTAACAAATAAACTCCGCGCTTATAATTTGCAAGATGAAGGAAAAGATACCGTTGAGGCGAATGAAGCGCTCGGTTTCCGTGCCGATCTAAGAGACTACGGCATCGGCGCGCAAATACTGCTTCAACTTGGAATCCGTAAAATAAAATTGCTGACCAACAATCCTAAAAAAGTTGTCGGCTTAAAAGGCTACGATCTCGAAATTGTAGAACGCGTCCCAATTGAGATCGCTCCGAATGCAAACAACCTTCGTTATTTACAAACCAAAAGAGATAAAATGGGGCATTTGATTTTGAAGGATAAGGGGAAGAAGAAATAAGATTATTTGCTTATTTGGTGCTCATCGTTTACGATGATTTTTTCGCACAGCGTTGCCGTTTCAGGCTATGCTGATTTTAACTATAACAACGGGGCTACTTCACCACAACCATTTTCTTCATCTCATGAATTTTCCCGGCGGTTAAACCGTAAAAATATATTCCCGAAGCAATGTTCTTTGCGTTAAAAAATATTTCATGCTGTCCGGCGGATTTGTTTTCATTCACCAGAACTTCAACTTCTTTTCCAAGCACATCATAAACTTTTA
>JAVHOS010000061.1:0-15578 GCA_036170205.1 Ignavibacteriaceae bacterium
AAATTCGTTAATCTTTGTTCTTAGATCAAATAAAAATTTTTTAATTTTTACGCTAAGTTGAGATTGTTAGTAACCATTAATCCATTCATTTTCTTCCCGTCCAAGTTTTCATGCTTTGTGGAACGCCGAAAAAGATCATCAGTTTTTGGAACCATGAATCAGGCAACAGTCCGCGCAAACGTGGATTTAAATTTAAGGTAACCGGACGCTTCGGAGAATATCTTCCTTTCTTTAAAGCAGATTCAACAATTGTCTTTGCAATTACATCGTGATCTTTTAATAAAGGAACGATAAGATTTCCCGGGAAGCCGAGTTTTGCGCCGTGGAATAATCCTTGTGATATATAACTTGGATGCACCGAAGAATATTTTACTCCGGTTTTTCCATTGTTGTAAGCTTCAAAGCGAAGCGATTCGGTTAAACCCCACACCGCCCATTTTGTTGCAGTATAAACAGCTAAACCGGGAACACCAAGTGTTGCTGATGCTGAAGATAAGTTTACAATATGTCCAATGTTCCGTTCATACATTTGCGGAAGGAAAGCGCGGATTGTATAAACAAGTGAAGTCAAATTTACGGCAATGGTTTTTTCCCATTCTTCATCTGTGCCGTCTAAAAGTTCTCCTCCGAAAACTATTCCGGCGTTGTTAACAAGAATATCAACTTTACCCATTTCCCGTTTTGCAATTTCCGCCAGTTCATAAACGTGGACTTTATCGGTAACATCGCATTGATGCGCGAAAACTTTTCCACCAAGTTTTTCAAGCTCCGCTTTAGCTTTATTTAGAGCCTCAAGATTCATATCCCATAACGTTACCGTAACGCCTTCTTTGATTAGCCGTTTACAAGTTGCAAGTCCAATTCCCATTGCGCCGCCGGTTACAACGGCAGATGAAGATTGTAATTTCATTTTCTTTCTTCCTTGATAATTTTTCTTAAAGAAAATTACTTAAATTAATTCATCAAATCATAATATTTTGAAGCGTATTTTGGATTTGTGAATCAAATAAAAAACAAAATTATTTTATTTGAAAGGAAAAGTTATGGCAACGAAAAAAGCATTTGTAAAACAAGTTAAAGGAATTACCTTCATAGGTAAAACCGATTCAAACCATTGGATAACGATGGATGGACCGGAAGAATTTGGCGGCAGTAACGCTGGAATTCGTCCGAAAGAATTATTGTTAATCGGACTCGGCGGCTGCACCGGAAGTGACGTTGCCGCAATTCTCGGAAAGAAAAAAGTTAAACTTGATGGATTTGAAATGAACATTACTTCGGAAGTTGCTGACGAACATCCGCAAGTGTTTACAAAAATTCATATAGAGTATGTATTCCAAGGGAAAAATCTCCCGAAGGATGCAATTGAAAAAGCGATTGAACTTTCGCAAACAAAATATTGCTCAGTTACTAAAATGCTTGAAAAAGCGATGGAAGTTACGCACAGTTACAAAATTGTGGAAACACAAGAATGAGTGAGCGGCTCAAGTTTAGTAGAAATTAATGATGATTTAACATATTAAATCACCTTACGCATGAAATTCTTACTCTTGCTCTTGCTCTTGCTCTTGCTCTTGCTCGTGATCGTAATCTTGCTCGGTTTTAAATCTGATTAAGAGCACGATTACGGTTAAGATCAAGACACTTTGCGTAAGGTGACATATTAAAATAGAATTGAATAAAACTACGAATGATTGAATGGCTGAATGATAGAAGAAAATTATTCAAATGATGACACCTTAAATAAGGATCATTCATCCATGCATCTATTCAATCATGCTTTTGCATTTTGTATTGCACGTTAATAATTAATTTATTCTCAAATTAAATTGGATTCTGTTATGAATAAAAACGTTCTCTTTTGGATTTTAGCATTTGTCATCACGGTTGCGTCTGCGTATTATCAACGCGTAACAGGTCCTACGTATCCGCTTTCCGGGAAAATCAAATTGGCAAATGAAGAAATAAAATTTAAACTCGATAGATCGCATTCGGGTTTTTCTAAGAATGAAGTTAAAGTAAAAGTTGCTGATAAAAATATTTCGGGAACTTTACTTTGGAAGCGTTACAAAACAGAAGATGAATGGACAAAAGTAGGAATGCTGCGAAGCAATGATTCGCTTTTTGCAGAACTGCCGGCTCAACCTTCTGCCGGAAAACTGATGTACAATGTTAGAATGAGTCTTAACGGAAAAGAAGTGAGTTTAAGCGAACAACCTGTAGTTATCCGGTTTAAGGGAGATGTTCCGTTGTGGATACTTATTCCGCACATTCTTTTTATGTTTTCCGCAATGCTCCTTTCCACAAGAACCGGCTTTGAAATTTTTGTTGACGCCGTTAAAGCAAAAAAATATATGCTTATTACTTTCGCGTTTCTTTTGTTAGGTGGATTTGTCTTTGGTCCTTTCGTTCAGAAATTTGCTTTCGGCGAATATTGGACCGGCGTTCCGTTCGGTTACGATCTTACTGATAACAAAACGTTAATTGCTCTGTTAGGCTGGATTCTGGCGGCTTTAATGTTCATTAAAAAGAAGAATGAAAAATTCTGGATAACTTTTGCTGCGGTATTAATGCTTGTTGTATTTCTCATCCCCCACAGTGTTTTAGGTTCAGAACTTGATTATAAGAAACTTGATAAAGAAAAAATAGAAAACTCTAAGTAATCTTTTCATTTGCAAAGTAACGCAGGATGCACTAAATTTTAACGGTTAAATTCAAAATAAAAAAGAACGGATAGCGTTTTATGGCTAATCAATTTATTGCTCATGTTGAAATTCCTTCAACTGATTTGGAAGCTTCGAAAGAATTTTATAAAAAAGTATTCGGGTGGGATTTGAAAGATTTCGGAAACGGATATTTACTTTATAATTCCCATCAGGGAATTACCATTGGTTTGCGTAAAGTAGAAAAAGTAAACAGCGGTGACACAACTATTTTCCATGTTCACGTTGATGATATTGAAGCAACGTTGGATAAAGTTAAAACTGCAGGTGGAAAAGTTTTTCGTGAGAAAACGGTTATTCCGGTTTTTGGCTGGTTTGCTCTTCTGAATGATAACGAAGGAAATATTCTCGGACTCTATCAATCGCATTAAGTTTAATCTTCGTGCTCTGCGCCTCTGTTAAGAAAAATTTCTCACAGAGTCGCAGAGACACAAAGCTTTTCATTTTACTATTCCGGTAACAGCACTACTTTTACAAATTTATTCTCGTCTAAATATTTGTTTGCGTAACCTTTGATATCTTCGTTCGTTAATTTCTCAACCCACGAATTGTAGTCCATCATTTCCTGCGGATCTTCATTGTTCATGATATAATTTGACACGACTCCAACCCAAAATCGATTTTGTTTTAATTTTATTTCACGCTGACGCTTCTGCGTTTCTTTCACTTTTGTAAGAGTTTCGGGTGAAGTTCCGAATTGCTTAAGACTATCAATAACAGTAAAAACCGTTTTGGTCAATTCATCAACCCGTTTGGGATCGCAGCCAAAATTAATAGTGATAGTAACTTTTGAAGTTGGGATTCTGTAAAATTGATGATAAACACTAACGCCGTAAGTTCCTCCCTTATCTTCCCGTACAACCTCGCGCAAACGGATATTGAGCACATCCATTAACGATTCCATCAAATATTCGTTTTCCCGGCTCCACTCGAATGGTCCCGGGAAAGCAATCCCGACGGTGCTTTTCTGTTCAATGCCCTTTTTAACAACTTTTTCAATTTTGCTTTCAATTGGTTTTACGTTGATGTCTCGCCACGTTTCATTTCTTTTAAGTGAAGGAAGCGCGCCCAAATATTTTTCAACAAAGGTTTTAAATGATGGAAGATCAATATTTCCGGCAAAGACAAAAGTGAAATCACTTGCATCTGCAAAACGCTCTTTGTAGAAGTTAAATGATTTTGCCAAGTCCATCTCCTCTAACCGTTTTATGCTCCACGGTTGAAAGCGGGGATGATAATTTGCCATCGTTACCATCATTGTATCGCCAAAAGCAACGCGAGGCTCATTGCTGTAATTGGTTAAGTATGCTTTCATTTTTGCTTTATAAGATTGAAACGAAGTTGTGTCGAGTCTCGGAGAAGTGAACGTGAGATAGATAAGTTGAAACATCGTTTCTGCATCTTTCGGACTGCAGCCGCCGTTTAATCCTTCAGCATAATTATCGATATAAGGATTAGCCGAAGCAACTTTTCCTGCTAATGCTTTTTGCAATTCGTTAATTGAAAAATCTCCAAGTCCCGCTTCGCTTAGAATGCTTACCGCATCATTAGCAGCATTAAAAGTTTCATCATCAATTAATGAAGAACCGCCCGGGCTGAAGGCTGAGAAGGTGATTTCGTCATTTTTGTAATCTGTTGGTTTAACAATTACTTTCACTCCGTTAGCAAGTTTCCATTCAATGGTTCCAAGTTTTTCAGATTTTGTTTCGCTAACAACCGGCAAAGCTGTCGGTATATTTTTTACAAGAGGTTGCTCTAATGTTTTATCTTTATAAGCTTCTACAGTTTCATTCGAAACTTTTTCCAACACTGTTCTTAACCCGGATTCAGTCGGGATCGAATTTCCCTCTTTCTCCGGCACATTTACAAGAATAACTCGATTGTCGGTTTTAATTAATTCGCCGGAAAGTTTGTTTACATCATCAAGGGTTATTTCAGGAACCAATTTATTCATCAGCGCAAACTCGTTTTCAATTCCGGGGATCGGTTCACCTTCCAAATAATTACTGACGAACTGCCAAATTAATGCAGATGACTCGGTTTTATCTTTTTCATCTTTTTGTTTTTCGATTTGACGGAGGAGATTTTTCTTGTGTCTGTCCAATTCAGATTGTGTAAATCCGTATTTGCGAACGCGTTCAGCTTCGCGAAGAAGAACCTCAAGACCACGTTCAACGCCGTTGTCTTTTACCATTGCCTGTAAAAAATTCACATCAGCGGTGCGAACCATTCTCCCTTTACCCGCAAACGCAAATGCAAACGGCGGATCGGCAAGCTGAGTTAATTCTCCCAGTCGTTCGTTAAACATACTTCCGAACAATTGATGAGCGATTGATTTTTTATAATCGGTTATTGTTGAAGTAACTTCCGGTTTTTGTTTGTAGTAGAGAGCAACCGTTGAATACATCGCTTCTTTATCTGAAGCGATTGCAAACTGAGTTCCTTTTTGTGCCGGAACCGGATAAAGTTCGCGAGGTCTTTCTTTTTCCGGAGCGTTAATATTTTCAAAATGATTTTTAATGAGCGTTTCAATTTCAGCTTTATCAAAATCGCCTACTGCAACCACCGCCATCAAATCAGGGCGGTACCAGTCTTTGTAATAACTGGTAAGCGTCGGGTGCGCAAAAGTTTTGATAATGTTAACATCGCCAATGGTCAAACGATCAGCATATTTTGAATCTTTGAAAATTACCGGCAGTTGTTTATCTAACATGCGCATTTGAGCGCCGCGTCCGAGCCGCCATTCTTCGGTAATTACACCGCGTTCCTTTTCAATTTCAGTTGAATCGAATGCCAAACCGTGCGCCCAATCTTCTAAAACCAAAAATGCTTTCTGCATAATATTCTGGCTGTCGGTTGGCACCTGAAGCATGTAAACCGTTTCATCAAAACTTGTGAAAGCATTTAACTCCGGTCCAAATTTTACGCCGATAGATTCAAGATAGTTGATCAATTCATTTTTCTTGAAATGATCTGTTCCGTTAAAAGCCATGTGTTCAACAAAATGCGCAAGCCCTTTTTGGTCGTCATTTTCTAACACACTTCCGGCGTTCACAACTAACCGCAGTTCAGCCCGCTTTTCAGGTTTTTTGTTTTGCATAATGTAGTAACGGATTCCGTTTTTCAACCTTCCCATTGTTACATCGGGATTGACCGGCAGCTTTTCGGTTTGAGAAATAATTATTTGTGAGAAGAGAAATGCACAGAGAAGGAAAAATGATTTGAACTTCATCATGGATCCCATCCTATTTTTGGTTAAAAAATTAATCATCAATTAACTGAAAAATAAATAAATAATTTGAAAAAATATAACCGGTTTCGATGAACTTTTGATGGAGATGCAACTGCTGACGGAAGAAAGTTTTATCTCAGCTTAAACAGTTCATTGAATATTGGAGTTGTTATGGAGTTGGTTTTAGGATCATTGTTTTTAATGCCTTCGTTTTGGATCGGGAGTTTGCAAAAAACGGTCTTCCCAAAATAAAAAGTATTCGGACATAAAGAATTCTTTTCAAGACACTGAACCAACTTTCCGCTAACTATATCTTTTACGCGGCAGATCGAAAAAGAATCGATGCTATCCATTGGTGAAAAGGGCGTTTGGTCTTCCATTGGTTTTGCTGACAATTGTTATTTTTTGATTCAATTTAATAAACAGAAAAGATAAAAACAGTAGGGAAACCCCTACAAATGAGTAGGGAAATCCCTACAAATGAGTAGGGGAATCCCTACTGAGCGGTAGGGAAATCCCTACTACTTTTGCCGGATGTTTAGTTTAGAATAAGAAAAAGTTGGGACCTGATGTTATTATTTTGACAATTTAATATTATCATGTTTACCGTCACCTTCTCATCTTCTGCAAATAACAGCCTTTTTCTAACGTTTTTTTTAGTTTATCTTTGTGGTACGATTTATGGTAAGATAAACTGTTCAAATATTTAAGTATTACAATGAATGGTTCGTTTTGAAATTGAGCTTGCTTTCCAACAACTAAAATGAAAAAATATTTTTTCCTGTTAATTGTCTTTTCCGGCGCTTTGTTATTTTCACAATCCGTTAAAATCAATGAAGTGATGTCTTCCAATGTTATAACTTTAGCAGACGAAGATGGAGACTTTCCCGATTGGATTGAATTCTATAATTCCACCTCGCAATCGGTTTCTATGGCTTATTTCAACTTATCAGATGACCAACAGAATTTGACGAAGTGGAAATTTCCGTCCGTAACAATACAACCTCAGAATTACTTGATAGTTTATGCTTCCGGAAAGGATAAGAAAAACGGAGCGATGTTTTGGGAAACGGTAATAACCAAAGGAGATCAGTGGAAATATTTAGTGCCAACCACCGAGCCTTCAAGCGCGTGGCGGCATCCTGGGTTTGATGATGCTCTCTGGAAAAGTGGTTCAAGCGGCTTTGGATTTGGCGATAATGACGATGCAACGATTGTTCCCACCACTTCAAATTCAGTTTATATTAGAAAGACTTTCTCGGTTTTCAATCCGGCAGATGTTGATACGGCTTTTCTTCACGTAGATTATGATGATGCTTTTGTAGCTTATTTAAACGGGGTGGAAATTGCGCGTGCGAATATCGGCACAAAGGGAATCCCGCCAACTTTTACTCAAACGGCAACGGGGAATCACGAAGCGGTGATGTATAGCGGCGGAACACCCGATGCTTTTCCCATCGCCAATATCCGTTCATTGTTAAAAGCGGGTGATAATCTTTTAACGTTGCAGGTGCATAATATTAATTCAACGTCCAGTGATTTAACTTTAATACCGTTTTTAACTTTGGGCTTAAAATCTGAGCCGGTTAATCCCCGTGGACTTTCTCCATACATCAAATTAGCATCGTCTTATCTTCATTCAAACTTTAAACTCGATTCAAGCGGAGAAACTGTTTATCTAACTGATTCAACCGGGAATATTGTGGACGAAGTAACTTTTGGATTTATACCAACCGGACTTTCATACGGAAGAAAACCTGATGGCGCCGCAAGTTGGCTTTACTTTCAAGCGCCAACTCCACGAACATCAAATATTTCAATTGGCGTTTCACACATTGCTGAGCCGCCTCAGTTTTCGAGACCGGCGGGATTTTATTCCAGCTCATTGTCGGTTGGCATTACCTCTTCGTTACCCGGAGGAACCATTTATTATTCTGTTGACGGTTCAAATCCAACAACCTCAAGCGCTAAATATCTTGGTGCAATAAATATTTCCAAGACAATAACGCTTCGCGCAAAAGTTTTTGCTGATGGAGTGGTGCCGAGTTCTACCACAACTGCAACATATTTTGTAAATCATGTTTCAAAGCTTCCGGTTGTTTCATTGTCCACCGATCCAAAACATTTTTGGGATAACGATTCTGGAATTTATGTGATGGGATCAAATCCGGGCGGTTATCCTTACTTCGGCGCCAATTTTTGGCAAGACTGGGAAAAACCGATCCATTTTGAGTTTTTTGAACCGCTTGACTCGCAAAAAGTTAGTGTTGATGCCGGAATAAAAATTTACGGAAACTGGAGCAGGGCGTTTGATCAGAGATCTTTAGCAATTTATTTGCGCGGTGGTTACGGATTCAATAAAATGAAGTATCAATTCTTCCCCGGAAAAAAGACTGACAATTTTGCAAACATCGTTCTGCGTAACGGAGGAAATGATTTTACTTATACGCTGGTGCGCGATCGATACCAGGCTTTACTTCTTCAGAATTTAGACATTGGCGTTCAAGCTACCCGTTTCTGCGTTACTTATCTTAACAATGAATATTGGGGAATTTATACGCTAAGAGAAAAGTTAAACGAAGAATTTCTTGCAAACACCTACGGCGTTAATCCAAATAATGTTGACATTGCGGACTTGAGTACGGAAGCCGGATTCTACACAAACGAGCATTTTTTAGCGTTGTATAATTTCATTTCTCAAAAAGACATAAGCCTTAAAGCGAATTATGACTTTGTACAATCACAGATGGAAGTTGAGAATTTTAAGAATTACCAGATAGCCGAAATTTATATTAACAATACTGATTGGCCCGGGAATAACGTGAAGGTTTGGCGCGAAAGGACCGAAACGGCAAAATGGAGATGGCTTACCTATGACCTTGATTACGGGGTTGGCTTAGCTGAATATTATAATTCGCAGCAAGATTACAGATTTAATACGCTTGATTTTGCAACCGCCACGAATGGACCCGGTTGGCCAAATCCACCATGGTCAACGTTAATGCTTCGGAAGTTCTTGACCAATGTTGATTTTAAGAATGATTTTATTCAATCGTTTGCTCACTTACTTAATACAACATTTTCACCCGATTCAACAATACGTTTATTAAATCAACTGCAAGATGAGATTGCTCCGGAGATAACACGACACACAACAAAGTGGAAAAATACGATGCAGTACGATTGGACATCCAATATTGCCAGAATTCGAACTTTTGTCTCTTACCGTGAAGCTTATATGAGATTTCATATCAACACGAAATTTCAGTTGGGCGGTTTTTCGAACTTGACGGTGACGAATAACGATACCCTTGGGGGAAAAGTGATGATTCAATCTTATGATATTCCTAAATCTACTTATACCGGAAAATATTTTAAGACTGCGCCGATAAAACTTTCGGCAAAACCAAATCCCGGTTATGTTTTTGCAGGATGGAAAAGTATTTCTTCAAATCAGGATATATCAGTTGTTTTAACGGGTGATTCGGTTATACACGCTGTTTTTATAAAAGATGACGCGCAAACTCAAAAGATTGTTATAAATGAAATTAATTATAAATCATCTTCCGCTTCTGATTGCGGAGATTGGGTTGAGCTTTACAACAACGGACCGGAAAGCGTTCACTTAAAAAATTGGAAATTAAAAGACAGTGTAAACACCCACGAATTTGTTCTGCCAGATTTTGTTTTGGCGCCGGAATCTTTCGTTGTACTTGCAAATGATTCCGCAAAATTCAGATCAGTTTTCCCGGCTGTTACAAACATGATCGGTGAATTTTCATTCGGACTTTCTGCTAACGGTGAAACAGTTCGGCTTTATAATGAGAACGGTTCTTTGATTGATTCAGTAAAATTTATTTCTTCTTCTCCCTGGCCTGTAGAACCGAACGGAACCGGCGCAACACTTGCCTTGATAAATCCGAGCCTTGATAACTCAGCGCCGGAAAACTGGAAAGCATCCTTTAATTTAGGAACTCCCGGAAAACAGAATGATATTTTTTCTGAGGTGAAGAGAGAAGATTTTAAACCAAAAATTTTTGAGCTGTGTCAAAATTATCCGAATCCTTTTAATCCGAGCACGATAATTAGTTATCAACTACCGGAGTATAGTAAAGTAACTTTAATTCTCTATGACGTACTCGGGAATGAAATTGCAACTTTAGTTAACGAAGAAAAGCCGGCAGGGAGTTATAATTACGAATTAGGAATTAGGAATTACGAATTGTCGAGCGGAGTTTATTTTTATCAGCTTCGTTCCTGCTGCAGCGGTGGAAATTTTTTGCAAACGAGAAAGTTGATATTTTTGAAATAATTAAAATGAGGAATTGATGATTTATATTTTAAGTCTAGGATATTCGGAACAACTATGAGAAGAAAAATTGAACGAAAAGCGATTGTTGGTATTGCAGTTTTTTGTCTTGTAGTCTTTTCGCTTTTAATAAGCGGGATAAAAGTCCCTCATTCATTAAACATTTTTGCCGAAGTACATCCGTTGCAGAAGTGGCAAATTGTTAAGGGAACAGATGGGCAGTTAACTTCCGCATTTATAGATTATGAAACCGGCTTTTCAAATGCGTTCGGCGTTACGCAATTCCAACGCGGAGAATCGATGATTTTTTCTTTTGCCGAAGCGATGAAGAACAAAAAAGAAATAAAAGCCGGCGATTCAATCGGCGTCATACGCTCCAGTGATGTTGAAGAAAACATAGTCCGGTTGGAAGGTGAACTTTCTGTTGCCAAAGCCGAACTTGAAGCAAATAAGACCGGTGAGAAGCAACCGCTGATAACCGAGGCGAAAAATCGTTTGGAATTTGCAAAAGCAAAACTTGGTCAGAAAAAAGATACATTTCTGCGTAACGAACAGTTGTACAAAAAAGGTTTTCTTCCGCAAGAAAGTTACGAAACTGATCTTTGGGAAATAAAACAACTCGAGATCGAAATCTCAATTTACCAATCACAGCTTGATGCCACTACCAGCGGGTTAAAACCGGAAACGCTGAAACTGCTTGATTCAAAAATAATCGCTTTAACAAACGAACTGGAGTCGCTAAAAAAACGTTCAAAGAATTTTGTAGTGATCTCTCCAATCAACGGAAAAGTGAACCGCTCTTTTTCTTCGGATACAATTTTGTCCATTATAAACCTCGACAAAATAGTTATGAACGTTCCCCTAAAAATTGCCTACAGAAATAGTTTGAAAGAAGGGAACTCAATTTCAGTTAGATTTAATAATTATCGCGATGCGTTTCAAGCGCAGGTTTTATCGCTTTCAAACGAAGTTAAAATGTTAAACAACGAACAGGTAATTGTTGCAACTATTCTTATCGACAATTCCAGCAAACAACTTTTACCCGGCATGATAACGCAAGGAACCATTAAACTTGGGGCGATTTCAATTTGGGATTACTTCACAAACTATATTCTAAATTAACCGATGACGAGCAGATTAGAATATAAATATTTAGTGCCGGAAAATTTGCTGCCGAAAATTCGAGTTATGGTTTTAGCTTATATGAAGTACGATCCATATGCCGAGCTTCGACCCCATAAAGATTATACTGTCCGCAGTATCTATCTCGATACCGCCGAACTTCTCTGTTATCACGAAAAATACGAAGGATATAAAATAAGAAACAAGTATAGAATTCGGGTTTATAATGAACCCAGACCCGACAGTCTTGTTTTTTTAGAAATTAAAAGAAAAAACGAAAACTTCATTTCAAAAGACCGCGCGAAACTTTATTTAAAAGATTTACAATCGCTGTTTCAATCAAAAAATGTTGAAGACTATATTCTTGTTCGTGCAGACGGAACCGGCGATTTTGAAGAAGCAAATAAATTTCTTTTTCATTACTATTCTAAACAACTTTTACCAGCAACGTTAGTTGTTTACGAGCGTGAAGCCTTTATGGGTAGATTCGGATACGATTTGCGAGTAACCTTCGACAAAAATTTACGCGGAGCGATATATCCAGACTACGACGATATTTTTAGAGAACAGGATCTGAAACATGCTTTCCCCGGTTATTTTATTTTGGAACTAAAATTTCATGAAACCTTTCCCGCCTGGATTCCACAGCTTATTAATAACTTTAGCCTTCAAAGAATATCCGTCTCCAAATACACCAATTGTATCGACATCAATAAAACTCAAATGCGTTTCAGCG
Organism: Ignavibacteriaceae bacterium; assembly: GCA_036170205.1. Taxonomy (GTDB): domain Bacteria; phylum Bacteroidota; class Ignavibacteria; order Ignavibacteriales; family Ignavibacteriaceae; genus UBA1563. The sequence goes on from JAVHOS010000061.1 coordinate 12,123, forward strand.
GTTCGTTAGCGCTGTAAAGGAAGAAAATATGTTAGAAAATCTCCAATCGATAAATGTTTTTGCACCAACTATTTCGGAAATCATCGTAAATATTTTGGTTAGTTTGGCGTGCAGTTTTTTCATCACGTTTATTTACCGGGTTAGTTATAAGGGTCCCGGATACTCAGACAGTTTTGTTAATTCAATAATTTTTCTTTCGCTTATTACCTCTTTGGTAATCATGGTTATCGGAAATAATTTAGCGCGCGCATTCGGTTTGGTGGGCGCCATGTCAATCATCCGGTTTCGCACAGCAATAAAAGAAACACTTGACATTGTTTATATCTTTTTCGGATTGGCGATCGGAATGGCGGCGGGTGTCGGTTATCATCGTCTGGCAGTTGTTGGTTCGCTTTTTATTGGAACGATCCTTTTTCTTTTTTCAAAAACAAGTTTATTCACGCTGCGTAAAGAACAATACCTGCTCCAATTTTCTTTTTATCTTACACAAGAAAAGACCGCCGAATATCTTCCGGTGTTTGATAATTTTTGCACCCGGTATGACATTATAAATATAAAATCAAGCGAAGATTCTTCTCTCGCCGAATATGCTTATTACGTTTCATTCAAAAAGAAAACGAATGCGAATAGATTTGTAGAAGAATTGCGAAGCGTAAGCGGGGTTAAGAACATTAATCTCTTCTTCGATGAAGAGAAAGTTTAACATGGAGGCGAAGGTAAAGAAATTGGCAGCGTTCTTTTTTTTGTGGATCATTCCTTTAACGTTATTCGGATGCGGCGGAGATACAGGTGATTCTGCAAGTCAATTGCAGCATCTTCAAACGTACAAACTTTCTTTCGGTGAACCTTCCGGTATTGCGTACAACGAAAAAGAAAATGTTTTTTGGATTGTCAGCGGAAGCGAGCAAAGAGTATATAAAACAGATTCCACCGGCGCTATAATAAAAACATTACAATATAAAGGTGAAGACCTTGAGGGAATCGCACTCGATACTTCAGCTTCATCACTCTGGGTTGTAGAGGAGCGAAAAAGAGAATTGCTCCAGATTGATCTTGACGGAAATGTTCTTCGAAGTGAAAATATTCCGTTAACCGGTCAGTTAAATCACGGATTAGAAGGTGTTGCGCAGAACGAACAGGGAACGATCTTTCTGTTAAATGAAAAAGCGCCCGGAAAATTTGTGGAATTAAATTCAGACTTAACCATTAAATCGCAGAGAGAAATTTACTTTGCTGATGATTTTTCAGATATGGTTTATTCTCAAAAAGAAAAATGCTTTTTTATTCTTAGCGATGAGAGCAGCGCAATGTATAAATGGACTGCAGAGAACGGGGTGATTCAAAAATTTGTTTTACCGCTTCACAAATTTGAAGGTGTTGCAGTTAATTCCGCTGCCAATAAGTTTTTTCTTGTAAATGATGAAACAAAAGAGCTGTGGATTTATTCTCTTAAATGAACTATGACCAATAAATCCGGAATGAACTTTCAGTTACTTTTACTATTTTTAAACCACAAAAATTCACAAACAAGCAAAGGGTAAATCATTTGACACTCTTAAGTAAAATTGAAAACAAAACCGTCGTTGTCGGGATAATCGGATTAGGGTATGTCGGCTTACCATTAGCGCTCGAATTCGCAAAAAAAGAATTTCGCGTAATTGGATTTGATCTTGATGAAAGGAAATCAAAATTTATTGCCGAAGGTAAATCGTACATAAAACATATAGCTTCTGAACGAATAGCTGAAGCCGTATCTGCAGGTAAGTTTTCTGCCACAACAGATTTTTCTAAACTCCCGGAAGTAGATGCAATTATAATTTGCGTCCCCACGCCGTTAGATGAACACCGCGAACCAGATATGAGTTTCATCGAGAGTTCCGCAAAAACTATTGCTCAATATTTTAGAAAAGGTCAATTGGTTGTTTTAGAATCTTCAACTTATCCCGGAACAACAGAAGAAATTCTCCTTCCCTTACTTGAAAATTCACAAACCGGTTCTGAAAAATTAATTGTCGGAGAAGATTTTTATTTGGCATTTTCACCGGAAAGAGAAGACCCTAATAATGCAAATTATTCAACCGCCACCATCCCTAAAGTTATCGGCGGAATGACACCAAGTTGTTTAACTGTTACGCAGGCATTGTACAATCAAGTAATTGTTAAAACCGTTGCTGTCTCTTCTCCAAAAGCTGCTGAAGCGACAAAATTGCTTGAGAATATTTACCGCTCAATAAATATCGCCTTGGTTAATGAATTGAAATTGGTTTTTGATAGAATGGGTATTGATGTTTGGGAAGTGATTGAAGCGGCTAAAACAAAACCATTCGGCTTTCAAGCTTTTTATCCGGGACCTGGACTCGGCGGACACTGCATTCCAATCGATCCTTTTTACTTAACATGGAAAGCAAGAGAGTACGACATCAATACAAAATTTATTGAATTAGCCGGAGAGATAAATACTTTCATGCCTTATTTCGTTGTTGATAAAACTGCCGACGCACTGAACAATCAAAAGAAGTCGCTCAAAGGTTCGAGGGTGTTAATCCTCGGCGCTTCGTACAAAAAAGATATTGATGATATGCGCGAATCTCCTTCGCTTAAGCTGATAGAAATTTTAAGAGAGCGCGGTAGCATTGTGGATTATAACGATCCTTACGTACCGAAACTTCCGAAGACGAGAAAATATGAATATGATATGGAATCGATTCCGCTTACGGAAGAAAATTTACAAAACTACGATGTGCTGCTGCTTAGCACGGATCATTCCAATTATGATTATAAATTTATCTCCAAGAACGCAAAGCTTATAGTTGATACGCGCAACGCTTTTGCAAGAAACGGAATTGTGGACGGAAAGATCGTAAAGGCTTAAGCAAAAAATTATTCTATTTCCAAACAAAAGATGGGATTTGTGTTTAACTCAGTTTTCACAAATCCCATTTTTTGTAAATAGGAATCGTGTTTCGCATTGCCGGGGTTGCTGTAAATCTTTTTAATCATCTTTTCAGTAAAAATATTTTGATAAACATACTTTCCGATTTTCAAATCTCTGTAACCGGGAATAACAAAATCGATGTCGATAAAAAGGCTGTCGTCAGATTTCTTCGTTGCACAAATCAGTCCCGCCGGAATTGAATTTCTTAGAATGAAAAAGACGATTGAATTAGTATTTCCATTAAATGAAAATGAGGGCATATACTTTTTAATTTCATCTTTATGAAAATTCAAAAAGTAATGGAGGTATTCCGAATCGTGTTTTACTTCTAAAACTTTAAAATATTCTTTCGCTTTGAAAATATCGAACAGATAATAAATATCAACAAGACAAATAAATCCGTTCACGATAGCCACCGGTAAAGCGCCAATGAGCAGTCCGTAAACTGTAAAAATAATTGCGCCGATAAGATTGATAATTCTAAGTTTTACAATTCCGCTCATCATAAGCGAAACAGCTAC
>JAVHOS010000061.1:15678-22328 GCA_036170205.1 Ignavibacteriaceae bacterium
TTCGTTAAAAGTTCAATTGCATATTTCGCCATCCGTTCAACATCGCCAAACTCTGCGATGTAACCGGTTTCGTTGTGCGCCATCAATTCCGGCAGACCGCCAACACTTGAACTAATAACGGGAAGTCCGCAAGACATCGCTTCAAGAGCCGCCAAACCAAAACTCTCTGACTGTGAAGGAATTAAAAATATATCTCCGCAATTGAGAATCTCTGCGAGTCCATCCTGTTTGCCAAGGAAGATAACCTTGTCGCATAGATCCATTTCTCGGCAGAGCCGCTCACATTCGGAACGATCCGGTCCATCTCCAACCAACACAAGCTTACACGGAATTTCCTTTGCAACGATCTGCAAAATTTTAAGCGTATCGGAAACTCTTTTTACCGGTCTAAAGTTAGAAGTGTGAATCAGTATTTTTTCTCCGTTCGGTGCTAAATGTTTTTTTAATTGCCCAGGCGCTTTTGGAGAAAATACTTTTGTATCAACAAAATTAGGAATCACTCGAATGTCTTTCTCAATCTTATAATTAGTTTGCGTTTGTCCTTTTAGATAATTTGAAACCGCTGTCACTCCATCGCTTTGTTCTATGCTGAATTTTACAAGATGAGAAAAAGAAGGTTCCAAGCCGACAAGTGAAATATCTGTTCCGTGGAGCGTAGTAATAATTTTAATATCGCTTTTCTCTTTAATTATCTGCTTTGCCAGATACGCACTTGTGGCGTGGGGAATGGCATAATGGACATGAAAGAGATCAAGATTTTCATATCGCGCAACTTCAACCATTTTGCTTGCAAGCGAAAGTGTATATAAAGAAAATTCAAACAAAGGGTAGTTGCTTGTTTCAACTTCGTGAAAAAAAATGTTCTCCACAAAATGAGGTAATCGAAATGGGAGCGCGTAAGAAACAAAATGGACTTCATGCCCTTTTAAGGCAAGTTCTTTGCCGAGTTCAGTAGCAATAACACCGCTTCCGCCGTAAGTTGGGTAGCAGGTAATTCCAATTTTCATAGTAAATCCGTTTGTCTTTTTAAGAAAGTAATTCTTTCTATCACTAAAAGAAAATTAATTATTATTTCTATTTTAAACTATGGTAATTTCAGTTGAAATGAGCTCACACCAATTTTTTTTGATTGATTTAACCGTTCCAAATTACCCTTACTGAAGCATACTTATATATGAGTTTGATAAATAAATTTCTCGCTTTTAATGCGAGTACAAAAAAGAAATTATTCCGCCGTGAAGTTGAAAAAGCTATTGGCGATGGGAAACAAATCAAACTGCCGCCGGTTCCTTCTTACAATCAACAACAACTTGAAACGCTGAAAAATTCCTTTCCGTTCCAAATATTTGCGAAAGATGGGGAGATTCTCTCAATCAGGAAATTGATTGAAGATCAAGAAGGGTCGGCAAAAATTCTCAACGAAGCCCAAAAAATTTTGCAGCAGAGGTTTAATTTTTTCGGTTTGGAAGAAAAGGAACTTGGCGAAAAAATTAAGTGGAATTTCGATCATCTTTCTTCATTTGGTTTTCCGGACAAACCTTATTGGGAGATTAATGCTGCCGATTTTCCTAAGGGAGTTGACGTACAATCCGCATGGGAATTGGGGAGAATGCACCAACTCACTCAACTTGGAATGGCGCATCTTTTAACGAACGATGAAAAATATTCTGGAAAATATTTTTCGCTTTTAGAAGAATTCACTTCCTCCACCAAAAATTTTTCCGGTGTGCAATGGACGAATCCTTCCGAAGTTTCAATTCGATTGTTGAATATCATTTTCGGGTTTGGCTTTTTTCTCAACTCCGCTTCGTTAAACGGACATACTTTTCTTCGTTTACAAGAAGTTGTTTTGCTTCATACAATTTACTTAGAGCACACACTTGATTATTCTGAAACTCGCGACCACCGGTTTTTGCTTGTTCATCTTGGACTTTTATGCGCGAGCATGTTCTTACAAAATAAAGCTTACGCAGAAAGATTATTTCAATTTTCAGCTTCTCATTTTGAAGCGGAAATCCGGCGCCAGGTCTCTGAAGACGGTGTAAGTTTTGAACAGTCGGTTCAACTCCATCCATTCAATACGGAATTATTTTTACTTGCTAAATATTTTTTGGAAAGAAAAGGGAAAAAAGTTACCGGTGAGTATAACCGGCGGTTGCACCAATTGTTTGCTGCTTTAAGTTTATACAGAAGAAATACTGAGCTTGAGTCGAAAAACATTTCGCTCCCAAATATTGGCGATGCTTTCACTTCGCCTATACTTAGTTTTGTAAGTTCTTCTCAATCAGATTATATCGATGGACTTCTTTCTATCGGAGCTCATCTTTTTGAAGATGAAAAATTGAAATCGGCGAACGGGCATGAAATAAAGTATCTGCTTTTTCTTTTTGGTTCGGAAGCGGCAAAAACATTCATCAAGATGAAAAGTAGTCTGGAAAATTCATCATCAGTTGGATTGACAAAAGGGGGACATTATTTTTTACGAGCGAAGCAAACCGAAATGTTCATCCGCATTGCTGAAATAGGGAAGTCCGGTTCAGGCGCTCCCGGGCATAATGACACGTTCACGTTCGAGCTTCTTTATAAAAATAAATTATTTTTTATCGATCCGGGAACGTATTCGTTTTATGCCGACAAAGATTTGCGTAATAAACTCCGTTCGGTTTTTTTGCATAATACCTTTTCAATAGATAACACACAACTCGCGGATTTTAACGGACTTTTTAATATTAAAGAAGATTTAACGAAACCAAAGATCATTGAATGGCAATCGGATAACGAAGAGGATAAGCTTGTGGCGCAGCATTTTGCTTACGTTCGTCTTTCTGATCCGGTTATTTGTAAAAGGGGATTCTATTTTGATAAGGAGAAAATGAAAATCAAAATAAAAGATGATTTTATTGGGGGAGCCAAACATAAAATTGTCTCCCATCTCCACTTACACCATGAAGTTGAAGTCGAGAAAACAACATCAAACAAATACTTGTTGAAAAATGGTGAAGCAAAACTTATGGTTACGTTTCATTCCTCAAGTGAAAATTTTGAAACGTATCTGCAAGATTCGGTCTATTCTCCGGCGTACCGGGCGTTGTATCCTGCAAAAAAATTTCATACGGTATTACATGAAAACTTGCCGACTTTTTACATAATAGAAATTGATCTGGTATGAAAATTCTCATCATCGGACATACGGTGGAAGACCACATCGTCTTTCATGGAGAAGAGCAGAAAGTGAAACCTGGCGGGATTTTTTACTCCGCTTCCGGGTTTCATTTTCTTAAAGATGCTGAAGATGAAATTTATCTCTGCACTTCAATTCAAAAAGATAATTACAAATTGTTCGCATTTGTGTATGATCGGTTCAACCATGATTATTTTTCATACGTCGATAAAATTCCGAAAATCCATCTAAATATTTTTGAAAAGAAAGAGCGGCACGAACGATACGAAAATATAACCGATAAACTCACCGTTCCGTTTGATTCTCTGAATCAATTTGATGGGATATTTATTAACATGATCACCGGTTTTGATATCAACATTGAAGATATCCAACAGATCAGAAAAAATTATGATGGAGCGATCTACCTCGATATTCATTCCCTTGCACGCGGCATTGATGAGCATTACCGCCGTGATTTCCGCAAAATTCCCGAAGTTGAAAAATGGATTTCTTCCGTTGATATTGTTCAAGCAAACGACCACGAACTTTTTACGCTAAGCGAAAAAATATCGGAGAAAGAAATAGCGGAAGAACTTTTGCAGTGCGGAGTAAAAATAATTCTTGTTACAAAAAGCGCACACGGAGCTTCTGTTTATACGATGAAAAATGGAGAAGTTTTTTCGCTTTCCATTCCGGCATTTCAAGTTGAAACAAAAAACAAAGTCGGCTGCGGAGATGTTTTTGGCTCGGCTTTCTTTTCTTCCTATATTAAAGATAAAAATATTGAAAAGGCTTTTACCCTTGCCAATATTGCCGGCGGATGTATTGCTTCTTATTCTGAAATAAAAAAAATGAAAGATTTACGACACGATGTTCTCTCAAGATTTTCTTAAAAAAAGAGTTTTAATTTTTGGCGCTAACGGAATGCTCGGGCAGCGGACGATTCACCTTTTTACGCAAGCGGGGAATTATGAAATCCTTGCTTCATCGAGTGAAGTCGAACCGTTTTTCTCCGGTATTGATTATAAACAAGTTGATTTTACCAATCGCGATGCAGTAAAAAATGTTATTCTCAGCTTTTATCCTGATGTGATAATCAACGCCGCCGCTTATACCAATGTTGACAAGGCTGAAACCGACCGCGAACTTTGCTGGAAAGTAAACGTAAAGGGATTAGAGTTTATTACGGAAGCTGCGCGCGTGGTTGACTGCCACATCGTTCACATTTCAACCGATTATGTTTTTGACGGAACGAAAGGTCCTTATAGCGAAGTGGATAAACCAAATCCGTTTGGTTATTATGCGCGAACTAAACTTGCAAGCGAGAATGCCTTAAAGATTGGTGGAACTCAATATACAATTTTACGCACCAATGTGTTGTATGGAATTATCAAAACCGGGCGCGCCGATTTTGTCCGCTGGGTTGTTGATTCAATTAGAAACAATAAACCGATCCGCATTGTTACCGATCAAATAAACAATCCTACATTTTTAGATGATCTGGCTTCGGCTATTCACAAGGTAATTGAAAAAAAGAAATTCGGATTATACCACGTTGGCGGAAGAGAATTTCTTTCGCGTTTTGACTTTACGCTTCGCATTGCAGATTATTTTAATTTAGATAAATCACTGATCACTCCGATTGTAACAGCCGAATTGAACCAACCTGCACCGCGCCCGCTAAAATCGGGGTTAATAACGATTAAGGCGGAATCGGAATTTGGTTTTAAACCGCACAGCATTGAAGAATCGTTTGAAAAAATGAAAAAGGAATTAAACTTATGAGACAGAAGATTGTAACTATAATTATTTTGTCATTAACTTTTTTTCTAATTGAAAAATCTCCTGCACAAAAGAAATTTCCGGACTGGGCAAAAGGAATTGTCTGGTACCAAATCTTTCCCGAACGTTTTGCCAATGGTGATACCAAGAATGATCCTATTGCGGAAGAAGTATTCGTGAATCAAAAAATGAGTCCCGATGGATGGGAAATAACGAAATGGACATCCAACTGGTTTGCTCAATCGGAATGGGAAAAGAAGTCGGGGCATCGCGGACATGGTAATTTTACTTCGCGGCGGTACGGTGGCGACATTCAAGGTATCATCAACAAATTAGATTATTTGAAAGAACTCGGAGTTGGTGCAATTTATCTGAATCCGATGTTTGAAGCAGTGTCCATGCATAAATACGACGGTTCCTCATATCATCATATTGATCATACGTTTGGTTCTGACCCTGTGGGAGATAAAAAATTAATTGCATCCGAAACCCCGGATGATCCTTCAACATGGAAATTAACCACGGCGGATAAATTATTTTTTCAACTAATTAAAGAGGTTCATGCACGCGGAATGTACATCATTCTTGATGGAGTATTTAATCATACCGGTGAGCAGTTCTGGGCGTTTCAAGATGTTGTAAAGAAACAAGCGCAATCGAAATATAGAGACTGGTACAAAATTAAAAGTTTTGATGACCCCGGCACAGAGAAGAACGAGTTTGATTATAAAGGCTGGTGGGGAACAAAATCACTTCCTGAATTTAACAGAAGCAAAACCGATTTATATCCTGCAGTAAAAAAATATATTTTTGATGCAACTAAAAAATGGATGGACCCGAACGGTGACGGAAATCCCGAAGATGGAATTGACGGATGGCGGCTTGACGTTGCAAATGAAGTACCGATTGGTTTCTGGCGCGATTGGAATGCGGAAGTTAAATCGCTTAATCCGCATGCAATAATTCTTGGAGAACTTTGGCAAATCTCCAAAGAATATATTTCAGAAAATGGAGTATTCGACGGACTGATGAATTACAATTTTGCTTATGCGGTTTGCGATCTTTTTATTAATGAAGAAAAGAAAATTCCGGTTACGGCGTTCATCCAAAAACTTCGAGAAATTGATAAAGCTTATCCGGTAGAAAATTTATTTCTTCTTCAGAATTTGATGGATTCGCATGACGTTGACAGACTTGCTTCGATGATAGTTAATCCCGATCGAAAGTTTGACCATGATAACAATGGACAGAACCCAAAATACAGCCCGCGAAAACCAAATACCGAAGAATACGATTTGCAAAAACTTGTTGCAGCATTTCAGCTAACTTACCGTGGCGCGCCGATGATTTATTACGGTGATGAAGCCGGTATGTGGGGCGCCGATGATCCGCACGACCGTAAGCCGATGGTGTGGAAAGATTTGAAATACGATGACGAAGTAATTGATTCATCTTCGGGATTTCAAACGGGATTTGGGAATTATAAAGTTGAAGTGAATAACAATCTCCTGGATTTTTATAAAAAGATGGCGAAGGTTCATAACGAATCAAAAGCGCTGCGGCTTGGTGATGTGAATTTTGTTTTGCAGAACGACGAGAAAAATATATTTGCATTCACACGCACGTATGAAAGCGAAAAGTTGCTTATCCTTTTTAACCTGAATGAAAAAGAACAAAAATTTTCCTTCGAGATAAAAACTCCGCA
>JAVHOS010000062.1:0-5370 GCA_036170205.1 Ignavibacteriaceae bacterium
CCGAAATTTTTCACGTTATACTATGGTCTTCTTACGGTAGTTTTTAAGTTGAAAAATATACGCCAATATCTGTGCCACAGCTTTAAATAAAGTTTGCGGTATCTGATCTCCAACATCACAAAGCTTGTATAAAGCTCTCGCCAATTGTCTGTCTTCGTGTAAAGGAACATTATTTTTAACGGCGACTTCTTTAATTCTTTGCGCTAATGAATCAACTCCCTTTGCCAAAACTCTCGGAGCGGAATCTTTGTCCATATCATATTTTATTGCAATTGCGTAGTGAGTCGGGTTTGTGATTACTACATCAGCTTTGGGAACATCTCCCATCATACGGTTTTTAGCAGCCTGGTACTGCATTCTTTTGATGCGGGATTTAATCAGCGGATCGCCTTCGCTTTGTTTATTCTCTTCTTTTACTTCTTGTTTCGTCATCATCATCTCTTTTTTGAACTTGTGACGCTGGAAAATGAAATCGACGCCGGCGATAACGGCAAAAACCATCGTAATTTTCCAGAGGAGCGTGTAAGCGGCATCCATCATAAAACGCATGATCTCCGTCATCGATAGCTCTACCAGTGCGGTAGATTTTGTAATTAAATCAGCAAGAACAAAATAGGTGAACAAACCTATAATAATAAGTTTAGCTAACGATTTTGAAACTTCAACAAAAGAGCGGGAAGAGAAGAACATATCTTTTGCTTTTTTGAAAAAATTAAATTTCCCGGCGGTCGGCATCAACGCTTTAGCGCTGAATTTGAAACCGACCTGCGCAACATTAACCACAAATGCAATAACAACCAATCCGCCCAAAATCGGGGCAAGCGTTGAAAGGAGAAAATATGCATCCTCAAGAAGAATTTGCTGAACCGTATTAACGTTGATTGTTGAGGTATCGAGAGTAGTAAACGTTTTTATAGCAAGGGAAGAAATCCTTCCGCTTAAAAATTGCTGAAGCATAAAGATGAGCATCATTCCGGCGCCAAATAAAGCCAAGGAATTAAGTTCCTGACTTTTCGCCACCTGCCCCTTGTCTCTGGCATCCGAAAGTTTCTTCCCGGATGCCTGTTCGGTTTTTTCTTGACCTTCGGAATCAGCCATAGTTAAGAGCCCATCGCTTTAATTAAGGTAAATAGGTTGTCTTCAAATCCTTTTAACAACCCTTTAATTGCATAAACATAAATGGGAACGAGCGTTGAAAGAAAGATAAGTCCGATCCCGATCCTTAATGGTTGAGTAACGAAAAATATTTGCATCTGCGGAATTACTCTTGCAATAATTCCTTCAGCAATGGAAATAAGGAAAAAGGAAACTAAAATTGGAGAAGCTATTTTAACCGCAATAACAAAAACTAAAGAAGAATATTTGATCAGCAATTGAAATACAGATGCCGTAATGGTAAACTTTCCGATGGGAATTACGTGAAAGGAATAGACCAATCCTCTAATTAAATAATGGTGACCGTCGATTAAAAAGAAAAGAAGAATTGTTGCAAAGTAGATTAATTCTCCAATCACATTTCCTTGTGTTTCTTCCATCGGGTTAAAGGTTTCCGCCATTGATAATCCCATATCGAACCCGATTAATGAGCCGGCAAATGAAATTCCGAAAAAAACTATATGAAGCATAAAACCCATCATTAAACCGGAAAGAATTTCTTTTATAGCGTTTGTAGCGAGGAACCAGAGACTAACTTCTATTTTTAGCGCCGATTTATCAATCGATAAGAATACCATGTACGATATCAATAAAGCAAGAAAAATTTTTACAAGCGTTGGCAACGATGTATGCCCCATAACCGGCGCAGCAAAAAAAGTTGTTGCAATCCGTACAAAGATTAAGAGCAGAAGAATAAAATCCGTTACTAAAATATCGGTCATCTAATTACCGTAGAGAACATCGAAAAAAGTTTGTGTGTAATAGCGATCATTTTATCCAATATCCATGGGAACATAAAAATGATAACGACGGTAGTAACTAAAATTTTCGGAACAAAAGTCAACGTCATTTCCTGAATTGAAGTAGCCGCTTGAAAGATTGAAATTGCGATACCAACAACAAGCGCAACACCCAGGACTGGCAGTAAAATTAAAAAAGTTGTGTAGAACACTTCCTTCAAAACTTCAATTACTAATTCTTCCGTCATTTAAGCAAAACTCCTTACTAAAGATCCAACAATTAAATTCCATCCGTCTACAAGCACGAAAAGTAAAATCTTAAATGGTAACGAAATAAGCATCGGCGGAAGCATCATCATTCCCATCGACATTAGAATACTTGCAACAATCATATCGACCATTAAAAACGGGATGAACATAAAGAATCCGATTATAAATCCGGCGCGAAGTTCGCTAAGCGCAAAAGCCGGCACCACAATGTAGGTTGGAAGTTCGTTTCTGTTGTTCGGACGTTTCATGTTTGAGAGCCCGATAAATAATTCGAGGTCTGCTTCACGCACGTTTCTAAACATAAACTCTCTTATCGGCTCGATGCCTTTGTCATACGCTTCGTTCACGCTCATTTTGCCGTCCATCAAAGGTTTTAGCGCGATGTCGTTTACTTTGCCCCAGGTAGGCGCCATAACAAAAAAAGTGATGAATAACGCAATACCGGCTAACAACTGCCCCGGCGGCATCTGCTGCGTACCGAGCGCACTTTTTAAGAAATGGAAAACGATAATGATTCGCAGATACGAAGTTGTCATGATCATCAATGAAGGAGCAAGCGAAAGCACCGTCATTAAAAGTAATAGTTGTAAGGTTACGGAAACGTCTTGCGGTGAATCTGAAGTTCCGACATCAATTCCTATTTTGGGCAGCGGCAACGTTGTCTTTGCTTGCGGAATGATTTCCGGTGCAAAAATTAGACTTAAAAAAATGACAATTGTTAAAACTTTAAGTTTCATTTCATACCCAAATTTTTCTTTAAGATATCCATAAAATTGTTTTTGGGTGATTCATCATCACCCGGCACATCAAGCATACTTTCATCAACGTCCAATTCCTTTAATAAATTAATGGATTGTTCGCTTACGCCAAGCACTAAATATTTGTTTTCAACTCTCACCACCGAAATATATTTTTTTGGCATGATTGACTGTGTGCTTAACACATCAATGTTAAATATTTTTGATTTTCTGCCGGTTACGGTTATCCCTTTTCTTTTAATAAAAATAAGAACCGCATAAAGCAATCCTATTACTAACACAAGCGGAAGAAGCGCTTTCAACACATCAACAAAGCCCATTATGCTAATCCCTTCAGTCCTTTGGTCTGTTCATTCAAATTTGTTATTCGTATTCCGAAATGTTTATCGATAACCACCACTTCGCCTTCGGCAATTTTTTTATTGTTCACAAAAATATCAACCGGTTCGCTGGCAAGTTTGTCAAGTTCAATAACATAACCGCGTTCAAGCTCAAGTACGTCTTTAACCAGCATCTGGGTTCTTCCCAGTTCAATGTAAACATTCAGATGAAGATCTCTAAGCATATCTAATTTACTGTTCGTATTATTTTTCTGATTAAATGTTTCGTCGAAATCATCGAAATCAAGAACATCAACCTCTTTTGAGGAAGGATCGTTCTTCGGCTTGCCGGAAAACACTTCTTCATTGTTATGGCTCGCGGAGTTTTGTCCGTTATCGTTGTTCATAAAGTCGTTATTATTTAAATTATCGGCCATTGTTACACCTTAATGTGATTTTCATTATTTAAAATATTTTGTACTATTTTTATAGCTTTGTGCTTGTTTACCACGCCAACTCTACCGGTAAACCATGTTTTATCCGCTATATGGATAAGAAGATCGTCACCGATTCTTGTTTGTAGTTTAATAATATCTCCCTCTTCCAAATTCATCAGTTCGTCAACAGATATTTTTGCTGCGCCGAATTCAACCCGCACCGGTAAATATGTTTTCATCAGGTTATTAGAAATGATCGTTTGAGCTTTTACTCCGTTATAATTTCCGGGACGGATGGTCGTCAACTTTTTCGAAGTCATTTTGGAAAGGATCGTATCAAAAGCAAAAGTGGCAAAGCAGATATTCATCATAAACGATTGTTCGCCAACGAGCACTTCAAACGAAATAAGGAGAACAGATTCGCTATGCGAGGTTATTTGGGCAAAATCAATGTCGGCTTCAAATCTTTCCATTACAAACTCAAAGTTATCTACCACCTGCCATGCTTTTCGCATATCCATCATTACGCGGTCAACCATAACGTTAAGAACTTTTTGTTCTATGGCGGTAATAATCTTCGACTGTTTTGTGCCGAGTCCGTTGCCGCCCAACAATCTATCTACAAGGCAGAGTGCGAAATCGGGACTCAACTCCAAAATGCCTTTTATGTCCGTTCCTCTAATATCAAACGTGTAAAGACAAGCCGGGTTAGAGACTGATAAAATATATTCCGAGTAATAAATCTGATCTACCGATGTAACGGAAATCGAGACCATTGATTGCAGTTTAGCCAGAAGGAACGAACTTAAACTTTCAGAGAAGTTTTCAAAAATGTTTTTTATTGTCCGCAGTTGATTTTTTGAGATTCTATTCGGCAGCCGGAAATCAAACGGAAGCGCCTGATGTTCCTGCGTTTCCTGAGTTGCGGTTTCCTCTCCTCCCTTAACTTGATTTAAGAGGAGATCAATCTCTTGTTGTGATAATACTTCTGCCATAGTTATTGTAAAATATATTTACTGAAATAAACTTGATTTAAATGAACTTTCGGGAAAATCTTTTTAATTCTTCCGGTCAATTCAACTTTTAATGAATCTTTATATCCGCTGCTGTTTAACTGAAATAAATTTTTACTGGAAATTGTTGAGATGATGGCATCTTTAATTAATATGTCCTTAGCTTGCATTTCCGTTTTGTCTTCTTCTGATTTTACCGTAATGCCGAGAGAAAGCAACAATAATCTTTTGCCGTCTGTTTCAGCCGGATTTACAACAATATCTTCAATGGTATAAATAAAATTGGCGTTCTGCGATTCATCCACCGCCTTCTCCCCTTTTCCCATAGTTGTCTGCTTTGTTTTTGTTGAATCGATCAGGGGATGCTCTTGAACTTTATTTGTGATTACATATCCCATAATGAAATAGACTACTATCAACTGCACAATAAAAGCGGGTATTCCAATAATAAATACCTTGCTGTTAAGTCCCTTTCCCGGCGTTTTAACCGGAGGAACTACATCGTCTTTTAAGACATCTTCGAGTTTTTCTTCTGTCGCCATAATTCTTTCAGTTTTTTTTACTTAATCAGAATCAATTGTAGTGCCACGGCAAAACTTTAAATTTTTTAGTTTATCACCCGTTTTAGCTAAAAGGAGTGGCTATTATTGTGCAACTGCTGAAAAGTTGAAGAGGGG
>JAVHOS010000063.1:0-1130 GCA_036170205.1 Ignavibacteriaceae bacterium
AAACTTTTAGAAACGGTTGAATCTTAAAACTTATTTCATCATCCTATTTAAAACTATATTGGAGAATTACGTGAAAACTTTTTTTATTTCGATGGTCTTGTTCTTTTCTGTATCGCTTTTGGGTTGCAAATCTACTACGGATAATCTTCCGTGGAAAGAAAATTTAGACGAGGCTTTAAAAACCGCGCAGCTTGAAAACAAAACTGTGCTTGTAAACTTTACAGGCTCCGATTGGTGCATTTGGTGTAAACGATTAAACGAAGAAGTTTTTTCAAAACCTGAGTTTGCTGAATACGCCGAAAAAAATTTTGTGCTTGTTAAAATTGATTTCCCGCGCGAAAAAGAACAAACGCAGGAAACAAAATATTATAATCAGCAGTTGGCAGCTCAATATAAAATTGAAGGATACCCAACAATTGTTTTACTCCGTAAAGACGGAAGCGAACTTGGCGTTACCGGCTACATGGAAGGCGGAGCGGCAAATTACGTGCAGCACTTACAAAGCTTTAAATAAAATTTATTTGGAACTTAGCGGCAAACAAAGCCGCTAAGTTCAATACATGTAAATTGATTATTATTGCAAGCGATCATTTCCATTTTAGCGGATAAGAACTTTTCTAATGACCAATGACAATTGACCAATTCCACTACTTCAACTTCTCTTTAAAAACCTTTTCAAACTTTTCCACTTTCGGCGCAATTACAAACGAACAATAACCTTGCGTTGGGTTGTTGGCAAAATAATTTTGGTGATACGCTTCCGCCGAATAAAATTTTCTGAAAGGAGAAATTTCGGTTACGATTGGATTTTCCCACGCGCCTGAATTATCAAGTTCTACTTTATAATGTTCCGCAAGTTTCTTCTGTTCTTCGGAATGATAAAAAATTACCGAACGGTATTGTGTCCCTTCATCTGCGCCTTGCCGGTTCAGCGTAGTCGGATCGTGAGTTTTCCAGAAAATTTTTAGAAGATCGGCAAAAGAAACTATGGAAGGATCAAAAATTATTTGGCAGACTTCCGCGTGCCCGGTTTTTCCGGTACAGACTTGCTCATACGAAGGATTTTCTGTTGTGCCGCCGGAGTAACCCGAAATTACTTTATGTACTCCTTTCACTCTCTCAAAAATAGC
>JAVHOS010000064.1:0-5349 GCA_036170205.1 Ignavibacteriaceae bacterium
TACTAAATTTGGAGGAACCGTCTTGGGTAACAATATTAACAATACCCGACATTGCTTGTCCGTACTCTGCATTAAAGGTTCCGCTTATAACTTCCATTTCGCGGATGGAACTATTTTCAAGCTGGATACCGAATCCGCCGTTAAAAGCGTCGGTAACCGAAACTCCATCAACTAAGTAGGCAACTTCACCGGTACGTCCGCCGCGGAAGTGACCGTCAACTACACCGGCTTGCAGATTAATAACCTGATTAATGTTTTCAACCGGCATCATTTTAATATCACTGGCTGAAACCGTAACTGACGAAGAAGTTAAATCTTTTTGAACTAAGGGGCGTTCGGCGGTAATAACAACTTCTTTATCAATATGGATAGATTGCGAAGAAAGTTTGATATCAAGTTTTGTGGTTAGATCTATTTTTACATTTACTTTTTGAATAACTAACTTTTGATACCCTACAGCGCTTGCAATAATACGATATTCGCCCGGAGGAATATTATTGATATAATAATAGCCGTCAAAATCGGCAGCGGCACCTAAAAAAGTTCCTTCAACAATTATATTTGCCCCGATTACCGGCTCGCCGGTTTCGGCATCGACAACTTTTCCGGAAATTTTTCCGGTTTGCCCGGCAAATATGGCGGCTGAAAAAACGAAGAGGAAAAGCAAAGAAAGGAAACCCTTTCCAGCTATTTCTTTTGCTCTGAAGAGAAACTCCTCTTTAAGTGAATATGTAGTTTGCATACGTATTTCTTCCTAAAAAAATGGATAACTAATATTGGGCAGAATAATTATTTTTCTTAGTGTTTCTTTGTGCCCTTGTGCCTTAGTGGTGAGAAAACCTTTACCACTAAGGCACGTAGAACACTTAGTTTCACTAAGTAAAGACGGAACCATTCCCCGTCTCTACGGTTGTACTATTTAAGTAACATCATTTTTTTGATACTTTGGAATGAACCTGCTTCTAATTTGTAGAAGTACATTCCGCTTGCAAGGCTGCTCGCATCAAAGCTAACGGAGTGGCTACCGGCAGTTTGATACTGATTGACCAGCATTGCAACTTCACGACCAAGAACATCAAATACTCTCAAAGTAACTAATTCAGGACTTTGAATAGCATAAGAAATCTTAGTTGAAGGATTGAACGGATTAGGATAATTCTGATCTAAGTTGAAGTTTGAAACAACATTGTTGTTCTTTCCATCTTCAACTCCAACGGTCATTTTATTGCCAATCCAGGTCCATGCCCACAATGAAGGGTTATTCCATGATTGATCTTTGTTATCAGAAGAATAGCAGAAAACTAATTCTCTATCACCTGTAGCATCAGCATCGTTGCATGAGAAATCAATACCGATCTTCATTCCTTCTGCAGGATGGAAAACATCATCAAGTACACCGCTATAAGCGGAATTACGTTTGGTTGCAAGATCAGCTAAAGAAATTTTTGCTTCAAAGTAATATCCGGAAGAAAGGGATTTTTGACCAAAAAAATAATTAGCACCAGGATAAAGTAAACTATCGCTGTTACCGATTGTAACTCTTTCCTCGTCAAAGCGGATTTCGTAATGAGGAGTAGCTCCGCGTTTATAACTTGTAAAAGTACCTGTATTGTTTTCATCATACAAACCAATGTACAAGTTAATAGCGTCATTCATCCAAGGATCAGTTCTTTTTTTCCAGCTATAGATATCATCGGTAACATCAGCCGCGAAGTAAAGATTGTCCGCATCAAAGGCTAAATAAGTGCTTAAACTATAATCTGCGTCTCCGTCATGTAAACCGCTTGGAGCGTCAAAACCGGTTCCTTCGGAACGGTAGATTCTGATTTCAGGAATGCTGGAAGTTTTCCATTCAGAGAGATCACCATCAGCAACAAAATTAGCAGGCGCTGCTTTACCAATAGTAGGAACACCTTTACCGGCATTTGTAGTAGCTGTATTATAGAACGCCGCCGGAGATATGTTAACAAAAGCATCTTTACAAACGATCGCATAGTAATAAGTTAAATTTTGATCGGTGTTAGGAGTACGGAGAAGTTGTTCAACGATCTGAGTATTTTCAGGAACACTTCCTTTAAGAAGTTTTGCGTTAGCAATATCGCTAATCGGTTGGTCTGAATAATAAACATCATAAACTTCACCGGCTTCACCAGCTACGTCTGTCCAAGTAATCAAGTTTGAATATGTTCCGGGAACAACGCTAAGCCCTGTAACCGCTTTAGGAGGAACAACGTCAATCTTTGGATTGCCTGTCCAAATTTCGCTAAGGTAGATAACTTTGCCAGCAATACCGGTAGCTTCTGCCTCAATATCGAGTTTATCAATTTTAGAAGAATCGATCGGAGACCAGGGGGCTGTTTCAGCAGGCGGATAAATAAGATCGTTCAAAGCCACTCTGTAAGTGTGCCACTGATTATCGGCGGTTGGTTGAAAAATCCAACCACGTTTAGCGCTGCCAGAATTTAACTGAATACGTATCAGACCAACACCTTCTTCGGCTTTCATTTTAAACTGAAGAGTATCGATTACCCATGACCATGACATGTCCAATGCCGGAGAGATTGTAAAACCAATTCCGGTCCAACCATTACTCCATTCATTTCCCTGAACCCATTTAATTGCATTTAATTCTGGAACCGGTCCGGCACCTTCAACGATTTCAACAGTTGATTGTCCCCAACCCCAACCAGTACCGAGCGCAGCTGGTAATGCTTTTCCGGCAAAGAAAACAGTAGGGATAGATCTTTTCCCTTCAAGAGTTAAATTATCCCATAAAATAGAACCTGTTGAACTTTTAGTTGTATCACCAATACCATCGGAGTTGCTAAATACTAAAGCAAATTCAAATCCTTTAATATGTTCAAGTTGTAATTCTTTATCACCATCTCCAAATTGAAGTGTAAAACCTTTTGTATTATCTGCGTTAACTTCAAGCGGTATGTCAACATCAATCCATTCACCTGTTGCATCTGCAAAATTGATATTAATTTTGTGCAGCCAAAGATCTCTTAAACCTGCACCATCAATTTCAGCCATCTTAAATTCCATCGAAGTAGCGCCGGCAGCAGTCATAAGAGCAGGGTTAGTAATTTTATAACGAAGTCTTAAATGCGTACCACCTGACATATCCATGTATGGTAATGCATCAGTTGCACCTGGTTTGTAAGTAGTTCTTACAACATATCCGCCCCATCCATCTTGAGCTTGGACATGATAATCGATCCTCATTGAGCCGGTACCTTCAACATGAGCGGTATCATTGCCCAGAAAACAATAAGAACCCGGACCATTCGTGAAAAAGTTATCATTCAACACCGGAGGATCCAGATAAACTGGTCCAACGGCATTGTCGAAACTTTCGATTAACTTTTGAGCTTGAGATACTTGAATCAAGCCCATCAGCAGAATAAAAATGAAAAGTTTTTTCATGACTTTTCTCCTTTGTTAGTTAGTTGTTATGTGTTTAGTACTATGAACTTTTTTATTGAATAAAAAAAGTGGAAACAATTTAAAATCTTTCATGTTAATTCCATAAGCTCCATAAACCAATGATAAGCAGAAGGATAAAAGCTGATATTACAATGTTGGATCGGTCTCTGCTAACCGAACCCAAATGGTTTAAATTAAATTTAATTTCTCGACACGTATCCGGGAATAAAAAAGAGATGCGAGAAAATTCTTTTTTTTCAGCCTTAAAAGCAAAGCTCACTACTAAAATCAGAATTGAGCAGAATAAAAACAACAGTATTGCAAAATGTAAAAAATTGATCGACACAAAATTTATAATCAACGGTGAAGTTGTCATATTCATTTGCACAAGAAGCTGCGCCGTCAGACGAAATATTCCAATAATTTCACCAATAATCAATGTCCAAATTGCGGCTCTACCGGTAACATGTTTGAAGATCAAACCGAAAATAAATACTGCTGTAATAGGCGGACTTATAAAAGCCTGCACATTCTGCAAAAACAAATAAACCTGGGAACTGATCAATTTTACAAATGAGACCATTAGAATCGCTCCAACAACGGTAACCATAGTAGCTAATCTCCCGATGAGAACCAATTTCCTTTCGGAGGATTCGGGATTTTTCGGTTTGTAATAATCGTTTGTAAAAATTGCAGAAGAGCTGTTAAATGCGCTTGCAAGTGAGGACATAATTGCCGCAAGTAGTCCGGCTACAACAAAACCTTTTACACCAACCGGCAATAAGTTGCTTGTTATTAATGCAGGATAAGCGTCGTCCCCTTTTGCTTCGGGATAAAGGACGGCGGAAATTAATCCCGGTAATACTAAAATAAAAATGGGAGTGATCTTTAGAAAAGCAGCAAGCAAAGATCCTCGCCTGGCATTTTCGATATTTTTTGCGCTTAGCAATCGCTGCACAATAAATTGATCCGTACACCAATACCAGAAAGCAATTATCGGCGCGCCAAAAATTATTCCCGTCCACGGATAGTCGGGATCAGAAATTCCTTTGAACATTGAAAAGAAATCAGAAGGCAGTTTAGCTTGCAATGCCGAAAATCCTCCGACTTCGTGCAAACCGAAAAGCGTTAACGTAACTGCGCCAAGAATCATTAAAATTGCCTGGACGTAATGGGTTTTAACAATAGCGGTAGCTCCGCCGGTTACGCTGTATAAACCTGTAATTAACACAATAATAATTGCCGATGTATAGATGTTTATGCCGAATATTTTTGTAAATAAAAGTCCGCCTGCAAAAAGGGTGACGGTAATTTTTGTAAAGAGATACGTTACAATTGAAATTACCGCGAAGACCTTCCGGCTTCTGCGGTCAAATCTCTTTTCAAGGAATTCCGGCATCGTTTGAACGCCGCTTTTTAACAGAATTGGCGCTATAAACCAACCAAGTGTTATTAAAATGAATATTGCCATAAGCTCAAACTGAGCAACGGCAAATCCTCTTGATGCGCCGGCGCCTGCCAAACCGATGAAGTGTTCACTTGAAATATTTGTGGCAAAGATGGATAACCCAACGGCAACCCATCCGCTATTTCTACCAGCCAAAAAATAATCTTCCGTGGTTTTTTCTTTTTTTCTTGAATAGAAAAATCCTATGCTCAAAATTACCGTTAGGTAAATTGCCAGAATTAAACTATCGAAAATTGAAAATGACACCGTTAAAACTTTCCTTATAAGATGTTTTAGCTTTGCACAAAAGATGCCAACTGTTTTTCTATAAAAAGCAGACATTTTAATCTCTTTTCAACCCTTTTTGCCCGGCTGGCGGTCATCATTTATTAGATTAATAAACCACGTTTATTAATTTAATAAGTCATGTTACGCAGAATAGTATTTTGAATTGCCACATCCCGAAAGCTTTC
>JAVHOS010000065.1:0-2934 GCA_036170205.1 Ignavibacteriaceae bacterium
GCAGAAGGAAGCCGGTTTCTTTTCGACGCTTTTCATTTTAACAAGTGGGATTTGCAGTACAAAGCCGATACAGTTGCAGATTCTATTTCCGTGAACGTTGCGCGAAACGGTTATTGCGTTGCAGCAGATTTAAAAACAGTTAACGGTGATGTTGTTTTAGTTTCCGATGATGAAATTCTTTCCGCACAAAAACTGCTTTCGCAAAAAACCGGAATATTTTGTGAGCCTTCTTCAGCCGCTTCGTTCGCAGGTTTGCTGAAGTTGAAAGAAACATTTTCAAAAGATGCAACGGTTGTTTGTCTTTTAACCGGACATGGATTGAAAGACATTGATTCGGCAATAAAAAAAGTTAATTTCCCAAATACTTTTCCGCCGGACTTAGAAATTATTTCTAAAGAATTAAAGCTGAATATGTGAAAGAGAAAAAAGCAAAATATTCGGGAATTCTTTTAGCTGCCGGAAATTCATCGCGCATGAATAAGTGGAAAATTGAAATTGAAATTCAAAATATCCCGTTGCTTTTTCATTCATTACAAAAATTGGAAACCGTTTGCGATGAAGTTATCGTCGTGGGTGGTTGCAACTTTGATAAATTAGTTGAATTGATCGGAAGAACTAAACTTGCCGAAACAGGAAACATCAAAGTAATTTACAACCAACAATATCAAGCCGGAATGTTCTCTTCAATTAAAACCGGTGTGGAAAATGCAAAACACGGAAATGTATTTATTGCTTTAGCTGACATGCCCTTCATTTCAATTAAAACTTACGGTTTGTTGAAAGCAAAGTATGAAGAAGAAAAGCAATATGATTTCATTCAGCCAGCGATGCTTCTTGAAAACGGAAAACGGAAAAAAGGCCACCCGATTTTGATAAATGATAAAGTTAAATTGGCTATTAAAAGAGAAAATGACTCGTCAATTCTACGAGATGTCCTGAGGAATTTTTCAGGCAATTCTTTTTTATGTGAAGATTTGGGAATCAATTATGATATTGACACCGAAGCCGATTTGTTAAACGCAGAAAAAATATTTTTTAAAATGAATTAAGGAACTCAAATGATCAACTTGCAAAGAAACGACCAAGCGCGTAAAAACAATATTCAACGATGTAAAGAAAAAGGGATTGTCATCCCAACTTTTGAACAAATGAAGCATCCTGAAAAAATTCCGGTAAAAATAAAGGAACAACTTAAGCAAGTCGGTTTATGGGATGTTAATCCATTAAATCTTTTTAGAATCTCGTGGAAGAACGAGCAAAAAGAATTCGGTGGCGGTTTCGGCGGTGTAAATTATATTGAATTCCCTTCTTCGCTAACGGGAGTAAAAGCAAAAATAATTGGAATCTCCGGAAAATATTTCCCCACCGGCGCGCACAAAGTCGGCGCAACATTCGGCTGTTTAGTGCCATCACTTGTTACGGGAAATTTTGACTCGACCTGGCAGAAAGCTGTTTGGCCTTCAACGGGAAATTTTTGCCGCGGCGGCGCATTCAACTCTGCTTTGCTTGGCTGCGAGTCAATCGCAATTCTTCCCGAAGAAATGAGCAAAGAAAGATTTGCGTGGTTGAATAAACTTGCCGGAGAAGTGATTGCAACTCCCGGCTGCGAAAGTAACGTGAAGGAAATATTTGATAAATGCTGGGAATTAAAGAGAACAAGAAAAGATGTTTTGATCTTCAATCAATTTGAAGAATTTGGAAATTATCTCTGGCATTATGAAGTGACGGCAAGCGCGGTTTCCGAAGTTTTTGAAGCCATGAAAAATTCAGTTGATCCTAAATTAAAATTAGCCGGATATATTTCATCAACCGGTTCAGCGGGGACAATTGCTGCCGGAGATCATTTAAAAGAAAAATATCCTTCGTGCAAAATCGGCGCGAGCGAAGCATTGCAATGTCCGACACTATTACAAAACGGATTCGGCGGACACCGTATTGAAGGCATTGGCGATAAACATGTTCCGTGGATTCACAACGTTAAGAATACTGATTTTGTTTTCGCGATCGATGATGAAGATTGCATGGAACTTTCCCGCTTGTTCAATGATGAAGAAGGGAAAAAATATCTTTTAAAAGAAGGTGTCGATGAACAAACCGTTGCGAAACTTTCCGCTGCGGGAATTTCGGGAATAGCTAATGTGCTTTCTGCAATAAAGCTCGCAAAATATTACGAACTGAATGAGCATGATGTCATCTTCACAATTTTAACCGATTCGATGGAATTATACGGTTCGCGTCTTGAAGAAATGAATGATAAATATGGAAAATATTCCGAACTTGATGCTGTGAGATCATTTCACAAATCTCTTGAAGGACAGAGAACAGACAACATGCTTGAGTTGAATTATCAAGATAAAAAGCGGATCCACAATTTAAAATACTTTACTTGGATCGAACAACAACAGCGCGAATTGAGTGAATTGAATGCTCAATGGAATGATGAAGAATACTGGAACAGCACCCGTTCATTAACCGGAAAAATTGATTCGTTGATTGAAGAATTTAATAATGAAGTTGGAATTTTATGATCGAGATTTTTCAAACTCTGCAAGAACGAATAAAAGAAAACAAGCCGTCCGTTTTAATTACGATAACAGAAGTAAAAGGGAGTACGCCCGGAAGAATAGGATTTAAAATGCTTGTTGGCGAAGAAGGAAGAGTCGCCGGAACAGTTGGCGGCGGCGGCGCTGAATTTCATATCATGAAGAAAGCGCAAAAACTTCTCGAAGAAAATGTTCAAAATTTTTCGGAAACCATTTTGATGACAAAAGAAAAAGATGATGAAGAAAAAATAAAAGTAAAGAACAAAGATGTTGTTCCGATGGATGCGCTTTGCGGCGGCGAAATGAAAGTGTTTTATGAAGTTTTCCGCTACGAAAAAATTATGTACATCTTTGGCGCGGGACACGTGGGGCAAGCGGTTGCAAAACTTGC
>JAVHOS010000065.1:3034-5348 GCA_036170205.1 Ignavibacteriaceae bacterium
TCGGCATGATCGGCTCAAAGAAAAAAGTGAAAGAATCGATCTCGAAATTGAAAGCCTCGTTTAAAGAAAATACTTCAATAGAAAATCTCTATTCACCGGTTGGGCTTGACATTGGCGGCGAAACTCCAAATGAAATTGCAATTGGCATTCTGGCCGAAATTCAAGCAATCATCTATAGAAAAGAAGCGAAGCATTTCCGATTAAATTATTCCGAAATTGATTAAGAAGAAATCGCATGAAAATTTTTTTTGAATATCTCGGACTCTTGCACATCGAAAAGATAAAAAATAAAAGCTATTTCGAAGTTGAAAACAACTGCTCTGTTACTGATCTATTTGCCAAATTGCAAATACGGAAAGAGCATCAAAAATTCATTTCGGTTTTTATCAACGATGAAGAGAAGTCGCGCCAAACTATTCTGAAAGAAAATGACAGAGTAAAATTATTTCTACCAACCGGCGGCGGGTAAAATGAAAAAAATAACTTACGATCAACTTACAGCTCGCAACTCTCCATCAATTAAAGGCAAATTAGAAAAAGCCGTGATTGGAATTGCCGGATGCGGCGGACTTGGCAGCAATGTTGCAATTGCCCTCGCCCGAATCGGGGTTGGGAAATTAATTCTTGTTGATTTTGATGTTGTTGAACCAACAAATCTCAATCGCCAGCAATATTTTATTGATGATATTGGCAAACGGAAAGTTGATGCGCTGGAAGATAAGTTGAAAATGATAAATCCTTTTCTTCAAATTGAAAAGCATCATGAAAAATTAAACGGCATTAATATCAAAATTTTTTACAAAAATGTTCATATTGTGGTGGAAGCATTCGACAAAGTTTCTGAAAAAGCAATGTTGGTGAAAGTTTTCACTGGAAATCTTTTTAAAGAAAAGTATTTAGTAACCGCTTCCGGATTAGCCGGATACAGCACAGCAAACACGATCAAAACAAAAAAGCTTTCGAAAAACATTTTTGTGTGCGGGGATAATAAAACTGATTTTATAGTTGAAGGCGTTATGTCTCCGCGCGTGATGATCGCCGCCGGGCATCAAGCAAATAAAGTTGTGGAGATTATTGACAAAATTTTGTGAATTAAATTTATTCTTTTTGCAAAGCATTTAATTCATTTACAAAAACATCAATCTGCTCGGATGAAAAACCTTTTTCTTTTGCGGCGGTTTCAAGCGTTCCCCAAGCCGGTTCTCCGCATTGTAAGCAGCGAATCCCACGTTTCATTAAGTACTCAACTGCTTCGGGAAATTCGCGGATTAAATCTTCAATAAAAATATCTTTATTTATTTCCATTTTGTTGTTCTTCGTTTTCCGGTTTCTTTTTCTTTGATGGGAAAATAAAAATTCCTCCAAGCATTGCACCATACAGCGTGCTTAAATACGGATTACTTTGAATTGCACAATGTCCGCTCTGGCATCCGATAAAATAGTAATATGCATAACCAACGGCGGCTCCAAGCGGAACAGCTCCATATTTCCAATATGTTAAAAAAAATTTTTTCATGTTTTTCTCAGAATTTTATTTAGTTTGTATTGTTTGATGTTCATTTTAATAAAAAAGATTCATCCGGTTTTGATTTTTGAATTATCGAACAAGAAAAATGTTTCCCTTCAATTAAGAAAGAATTTGTATGTCGGAACGATCCTTTGGAAAAGTATTTAGCACACTATTTATTAGCGCCTTCGTTTTAATCGCTACGACTATGGCGCAATCTCCCTACAAAACTTCGTGGGAGAAAGATGGAATAATTTTGGGAAGCGGCGCCGTTGTTGCCGGTGCCGGTTATTTTCTGGAACAAAAAATTAAACCACTTTCTATTCAAGAAATTGCCGCACTTTCCAGAAACGACGTTAACGCATTTGATAGAAGTGCAACTTACAATTGGTCAAAAAATTTAACAACATTTAGTGATGTAAGTGTTGCTATAACAATGATAGCTCCCGTTACACTTTTCCTTGATAAAAATGTTGGGAAAGATTTTCAAACGATAAGCACAATGTATTTTGAAA
This sequence comes from Ignavibacteriaceae bacterium, assembly GCA_036170205.1. Classification (GTDB taxonomy): domain Bacteria; phylum Bacteroidota; class Ignavibacteria; order Ignavibacteriales; family Ignavibacteriaceae; genus UBA1563. Next base: position 5,057 of record JAVHOS010000065.1, read on the forward strand.
CATTACTCTTTGCAACATTTTTGCCATCAATTGCAAAAGGAACCGCAGAAAGAATTCGTCCATTTGTTTATAATGAAGAAGCGCCGCAGAATATTAAACTTGAAGCTGAAGCAAAGAAATCTTTCTTTTCGGGACACACAACAGTAGCGTTTGCCTCCGCGGTTTTTCTTTCATCTGTTTACAATGGATATTTTCCAGATTCAAGATGCACAAAATACGTGTGGGCGGGTTCGTTGTTATCCGCTTCACTTGTTGGTTATCTTCGTTATGCTTCGGGTAATCATTATCCAAC
>JAVHOS010000066.1:0-1128 GCA_036170205.1 Ignavibacteriaceae bacterium
ACATGTTTTTTTTGCGGTCAACAACAAAATAGTAACCGTCATCATCACGTTTTACTAAATCACCGGTATGGAAAAAACCGTCTGTTATAGATTCCAATGTTTCTTTTTCTTTTCTCCAATAACCGGGAGTAACTACGGGAGATTTCAGCCATAATTCTCCAACTTCATTATTGCCGCATTCAATTCCTTTTTCATTTACAATTTTAGGTTCGACATAAAAGTTTGGAAAACCGATTGAACCTTTTTTTCTGATTGCATCATCTTGATGAAGTGAAAAACAATTTGGACCAACTTCAGTTAAGCCGTAACCCTGCCGGATATAAACTCCTTTTTGATGCCATGTATTTATTAAAGGAATCGGCATTGGAGCGCCGCCGACAATTGCATAACGTACAGAAGAAAGATCAACTTGTTTAAAATATTCCAGGTCAGACATCATCTGCAGCATAGTGGGAACACCGAAAAGAATTGTCGTTCGTTCTTTTTCCATCAATCTCAAAATTACTTCCGCATCAAAATTTTGCAGAAGCGTATGTGAACCGCCGTGAAGTAAAAAGGGAGTAAATAAAACATTCCATCCGCCGGTATGAAAAAACGGCGCATAACTTTGTGTGTGGTCTTGCGAGTTGAGATCAAGCCGCAAACCTGTGTTGATGGCATTCCAGAAAAGCATTTGATGATTAATCATCACACCTTTTGAAAGTCCGGTTGTGCCGGCAGTGTAAAGGATCATCACTAGATCATCGTTTGTATAATTTCTTGCGGGAGAAAATTCTTTTTCTGTTATTTCATCAATTAAAAATGGTGTTATCGATTCAATCTTTTTTTGAATTGGAATATTTTTTAGTGTTTGTAATTCTTTTATTTGTGTAAAATATTCATCTTCGTAAAAAAAGATTTTCGGTTCTGCATCCTTTAATAATATATCAAGCTCACGCGGAGTTAAGCGGAAATTTAGCGGAACTAAAAGTACTCCACATTTAATACATGCTAAAAATAGTTGAACGTATTCGGCGCGATTCTTTGAATAGACAGCAATTCTTTCACCTTCTTTAACTCCAACTTCTTTAGTGAGATAATTCGCCAACGCATTAGTGCGCTCGTTAAACTGAAGGAAGGTCCATTCCA
>JAVHOS010000067.1:0-1128 GCA_036170205.1 Ignavibacteriaceae bacterium
TGTCAAAATGTCATTCGTCAATGGTCAATTGTCATTTATTATTGACCGATGACCATGGACGAGTGATCATAAATTAACAAAGGATAAAAATGAGTTACGAAGTAGAAACAAAAAAACTTCCCTATAAAGTAAAAGATATTTCTCTTGCCGAATGGGGACGCAAAGAGATTGAATTAGCCGAAGCCGAAATGCCCGGCTTAATGTCTCTCCGCGAACAATATAGAATTACAAAACCGCTCAAAGGCGCACGCATTGCAGGCTGCCTTCACATGACAATCCAGACTGCTGTTTTAATTGAAACATTAATTGAACTCGGCGCCGAAGTGCAATGGTCGTCGTGTAATATTTTTTCAACGCAGGATCATGCAGCAGCCGCTATTGCCGCAGCAGGAATTCCAGTTTACGCCTGGAAAGGAATGAACGGAGAAGAATTTGATTGGTGCATCGAACAAACTCTTCATTTCAAAGATGGAAAACCGCTTAATTTAATTCTTGACGACGGCGGCGACTTAACAAATATGGTTCTTGATAAATATCCCGAAATGGTAAAAGGCATTAAAGGATTAAGCGAAGAAACTACTACCGGCGTTCACAGACTTTATGAAAGAATGGAAAAAGGAACACTTCCTCTTCCGGCTATTAATGTAAATGATTCGGTTACAAAATCTAAATTTGATAATAAATACGGATGCCGCGAATCTTTAGTTGATGCGATCCGCCGCGCAACAGATTTAATGCTTGCCGGTAAAGTTGCTGTCGTTGCCGGTTACGGTGATGTTGGTAAAGGCTCCGCCGAATCATTAAAAAATTCTCATGTCCGCGTAATCGTTACTGAAGTTGATCCTATCTGTGCGCTTCAAGCTGCAATGGAAGGATATGAAGTTAAGAAGATGGTTGATGCCGTTAAAGAAGCCGACATCGTTGTAACTACTACCGGAAACATGCAGATCGTTACCGGTCAACATTTCAAATTGATGAAAGACAAAACTGTTGTTTGCAACATCGGACATTTTGATACCGAAATTGATATGGCTTGGTTGAATGCAAACTACGGCGACACGAAAAACACAATCAAACCGCAAGTTGATAAATACACTATCGATGGAAAAGATATTATCGTTTTGGCAG
>JAVHOS010000068.1:0-5296 GCA_036170205.1 Ignavibacteriaceae bacterium
TCACCTCAAAAACGTAACCGTAAACCAGTAGATAAATGCTGCAAATGCTGCCGTAACGGGAATGGTTAATACCCAAGCCCAAACAAGATCAACGGTAACTTTCCATTTAACTGCGGATAATCTTTTAGTAATTCCCGCACCGATAATTGAACCGGTAATGGTGTGGGTGGTACTAACGGGAATTCCGAAAAGCGCAGTTCCAAAAAGTGTCATTGCGCCTGCGGTTTCAGCAGAGAATCCTTCAAAGGGACGAAGCTTGGTAATTTTTTGTCCCATCGTTTTTACAATACGCCACCCGCCGGACATAGTACCAAGAGCAATTGACAAATGACAGGCAAGCACAACCCAAAGTGGAATTTCCTCGGTTGATCTCATCGCTCCAGAAGAAACAAGGGCTACAAAAATAATCCCCATCATCTTTTGCGCGTCGTTTGAACCATGCCCAAGACTGTATGCGGCAGATGAAAGAAGCTGGAGTTTTCTAAATAATTTATCAACCTTAAAAGGAGCCGCGTCTTTACTTAGATACAAAACAAAAATAGAAAAGAAATAAGAAATGAATATGCCAATAAATGGAGCGAGGAAAATGAAGAGAATTATTTTAATAACCGACCCCATAAAGATTGCGCCGATACCGGCTTTTGTAATTGCAGCGCCGACAAATCCGCCTACCATTGTATGTGACGAGCTAGAAGGAATTCCGAACCACCATGTTAATAAATTCCAGATAATTGCGGCAACCAAACCGCTTCCGATAACGGTTAAGTCCACTACATCAGTATGCACAATTCCTTTCCCAACCGTATTAGCAACGTGCAAACCAAAAAAGAGAAAAGCGGCAAAGTTAAAAAATGCCGCCCATGCAACTGCAAATTTTGGAGAGAGAACCCGCGTTGATACAACCGTAGCTATAGAATTTGCAGCATCATGAAAGCCGTTGATAAAATCAAAGATCAATGCCAGGGCAATAATTGAAACTAATGGAAGATAATCTATCTGCATGCGCTTCTATCAGATTTTCTTTTATAAATATTACGAGTTTTTTATTAAGATTGAAATAATAACGTTGGCTGTTGACTGGCATTTGTCGCATGCTTTCTCAAGCATATCAAGAATTTCTTTCTTCTTAAATAAGGTGATGGCATCTTTTTCTTCAATGAAGAGTTTCTTTAATGTTTGGCGGTAAATAGTATCGGCTTCTGTTTCCAAGTCTTTCACCGCTTTACACTCATTGATCTGTTTCCCCTTGTTTTTCAAATCTTGTAGAACAATTTCCAATTCTTTTATCTGGCGGAAAATGATCATCGAGAGTTGTTCGGCGCCGTCAACTTTATCGGAAATACTATACATATCAATGCGGGCTACGGTGCCTAAGAGAATGTCTGAAAGGCTGTCTATCTTTTTTATTAAGCTGAAAATATCTTCACGGTCGAAGGGAGTGATAAAGGTATTATTGAGACGTTTAATAACTTTTGTACTTATTTCATCACACCGTTTTTCAAGCGGTTTTAATCTTAAATAAATATCTTTTGTGTATTCATCGGAAGCAAAGAACTCGTTGGTTATGCGCGCCATTTCTTCAACATGAGTTATAATCTCTTTAAAGTCCTCGAAGTATTTTTCTTCTTTTGGTAAAAATCCTTTAAACATATTCTTTTCCTTTAAAAATTTTTATATCTGCTTCTCTAAGATAGGAAATAATAAAAAATTATGAATTCATTCTGTTGATTTTCTTTTAAAAATTAAATGATCTGTTCTGCCTGTTGAACTACATGTTTTCTGTACAATGTTAAAACGGCAGATTTAGAGACAAATCCGACATATTTTCCCTCTTGCACCACCGGAAGATTCCATGCATTATATTTATCAAATTTCTCTGTTACCGAAGTCATTGATTCATCCATACTCAATGAACAGTTATCCGTCCGCATAATTTCATAAACGAGGAGAATGTTGTACAGTTCTTTTTCAAGGATCATTTCTCGAATATCGTCAAGATAAATTAATCCAAGGTAATTGTTTTGTTCATCTACTACCGGAAAAATATTTCGTTTTGAGTGGGTCATCACTTCAAGGAATTGGGCAAGGGTCGCATTCGGATTTACCGATGAAAAATCCTTTTCGATCAATTCGCTAATGGAAATTTTAGAGAGTAAGGCAACATCTTTATTCGTAACATCATCAAAACCTTTCTCATGCAGAACCTTTGTATAGATCGAATCTTTCTCAAAATATTTAGAGATAAAATAAGAAGCAGACACCACGATCATCAAGGGAACGAAGAGGACGTATCCGCCGGTAATTTCCGCAATTAAAAAGATTCCGGTAAGCGGTGCGCGAATAACACCTGCAAGAACGCCTGCCATACCGACAGCTATAAAGTTTGCGGTGTTCAAGTCGATGAGTCCGAGCGTTCTGAAGAGTTGCGTTAAAAAAAAGCCTGCCATTCCTCCCATAAAAAGCGAAGGAGCAATGATCCCGCCGTCTCCACCGGCTCCCACCGTTAATCCTGCAGCTAAAGGTTTAAGCATGATTAGGAGGAAAACAAAAAGCAGCAGAAACCAATCAAATGGTAATGGAATTGCAAAAACACTGTTCTGAACGAGCGAATAATATTCGCTGCGCAAAACTTGTTTAACAGAAAGATATCCTTCGCCAAAAAGTGGAAGGAATAAAAAAACGAGGAACGAAACTCCAAGTCCGCCTAAAACAGCTCTGTAAAATTTGTTTTCGATTGATTGAAAATACTTTTCGATAGAAAAAGTAGAACGGATAGTATAAACTGAGATCAATCCGCAAAAACCTCCGAGCAAAATATAAAAAGGAATCGCTTGAAGCACCCAGCCTTCTGTTACCAGAATGAAAAGCCGTCCGCTGTGTGTAAAGTTTGAGAACACTGCCGCCGTTGCAGATGAAATTAAGACCGGCACCAAAAAGGGAACGGATATTTCCGATACTAAAACTTCAAACGCAAAAATTACTCCGGCAATCGGGCTGTTAAAAATCGCGGAAATTCCTGCCGCAGTTCCGCACGCAATAAATAAAGTTTTGTATTTGTAATTCAGTTTTAAACTTTTCCCGATGTTAGCGCCAATTGCGGCGCCGGTAGCAGCGATTGGGGCTTCCAATCCAACGCTTCCGCCCAAACCAACCGTAAGCGTACTTGCAACAAGATGTGAATACGTTCTCTGAAACGGAATGTCTATTTTCCCCTTGCCAATTAGGTGGATTATATCGCTCAATCCTTTTGCATGAACACCTTTGAGCGGAAACTTTACAAAAAGAACCGTAAGAATTATCCCGAATAGCGGAAGAAGAAAGACTATTTTAATTGAATAACGTTGAAGTAAAGACAGAGCTAATTCATGCGAAAAGTTGACGCTTGATTTTAGTACTACGGCAATTAAACCGGAAATCGCGCCAATCAAAATGCTTAGCAAGATGATAGACGTTTTTGCTGATGGATCGTGAAAGACGTGCGGAAGAAGTCTTTTAAATCTGCTTAATATTTTTATAGTGCTTTTACGGTTCATAGAAGATTAAAGCTGTGTATGATCATTTACAGAAGTTTCTATTTCTAAAATAAGAATTTCCTTTGTCTTATTATAGTTTTGGGGAATCGTCAATACAAAATTGATATTCCCTAAAAAATTGGAAGAGGCGGGATTAATTTTTTTTCAATTCCCGATTGGTTATTAAACGAATGATTTTTAATTTCAACATTGTAATGATAAAATTTCACCCACAATTAATCGAGACAAAAGATGAGTAATCAACTCTGGCAAAGAAAACCGGTAGAACATTTTGAAGCAGAAATGAAAGAGAGCAAACTTAACCGAGTACTAAGTAAGTTTGGTTTAACCTCACTTGGCGTTGGGGCAATTATCGGTGCAGGCATTTTTGTAATGACCGGTGTTGGAGCAAAAGAATATGCGGGACCCGGATTAGCACTTTCTTTTGTAGTGGCAGGGATTGGTTGTACGTTCGCAGCTTTATGTTATGCTGAATTTGCATCACTCCTTCCGGTGGAAGGATCAGCTTACGCTTATGCGTACGCAACCATCGGTGAACTTTTTGCCTGGATAATCGGGTGGGATTTGATTCTGGAATACGGAATGGCAGCGTCTGCAGTAGCGGTCGGCTGGTCCGGTTATTTAAATAAATTTCTTCATTTATTCAACGTAAGACTACCGATCTGGTTAATGAACGATCCTTTTACGGCAAGGGAAATGATTGCCGATGCAACGCAAAAAGGGACATTGGAGAAACTTGCAACCCAGTATTCTCAACTTACTCTGCCTACAGTGTTCGGTATTCATTTTGCGTGGAATATTCCGGCATTTTTACTTGTCTGGATTCTGACGGCAATTCTGATTAGAGGAATTAAACAAGCCGCGAGCACCAATAATGTATTAGTTATGATTAAGGTAGTGGTGGTGTTATTTATTATTGTTTTGGGAGCGCAGTACATCAACACAGCAAACTGGACTCCATTCATACCAGCAAGAGGCGCATACACAGACGCACTCGGAAATTCCCATCATGCTTACGGTTGGCTGGGCATTGTAGCGGGAGCGGCTTATATTTTCTTTGCTTACATTGGCTTTGATACAGTTTCAACTCATGCCGGAGAAGCGAAGAATCCACAGAAAGATGTTCCATTCGGAATTATTGTTTCACTGATCGTCTGTACAATTCTTTACATTTTGGTGGCTTTGGTATTAACAGGGATGGTTAATTACAAAGATATAGATATAACAGCGCCAATCGCAGCGGCATTTGGAGCGGTCGGTCTCAATTATGCGGTTTTCATTATTTCGGTTGCGGCTCTTGCGGGATTAACTTCTGTAACGATAGTAATGTTATTGGGGCAGTCAAGAATTTTCTACGCAATTTCAAAAGATGGATTACTGCCGAAAAAAACATTCGGAGAAGTTCATCCGATTTATAGAACGCCATGGAAATCAAATCTCTTGATCGGTGGAGTTGTATCATTCATTGCGGCTTTTACACCAATAGATTCAATATCGAAAATGGTAAACATAGGCACCTTATTGGCGTTTATAATAGTCTGTATAGCAGTTTGGGTGATGCGGATGAAAGAACCAACCCGTTTTCGTCCATTTAAAACACCGGCGATATGGTTTGTTGCTCCGATGGGTGTTCTCTTCAATTTTGGAATGATGTTAACCCTGGAGTGGCAAAACTGGGCTCGTTTAGTAGTCTGGTTGTTAATCGGCTTGGTGATCTATTTTCTTTATGGAAAGAAGCACAGCGTAATGGCGCAAGTGCTGGC
>JAVHOS010000069.1:0-1115 GCA_036170205.1 Ignavibacteriaceae bacterium
AGACATAAAAAACCGTTGAAACGGTTACAGCTTTAGATTTTCTTCATTAACACCTCGATTAATCGAGGTGTTAATGGGAAAAGATGATTAGCATCTCAACCGTTTTACCTGTGCGCCTCCGGCGTAACGGTTTACAAAAATAACTTGTCAACTTGAGTTAAATTAAAAAGCCATTTTTTTCAAAGAGAGTTTTTATCGTTAAAAAACTGTCTCGGCAGCATCAACCTATTTCTTAACTTGCTTTTGCAATTCCCTTCTTTCCTTACCCATAAAGTACTATTCCCTCCTGAGAGGAGTATCTTGCAACCGTTCCGGGATATTTTTTATCTCTGTTTAATTCGTCAAGAGAAAGAATTATTACATCAAAAGCATAATTGAGCGGTAATAAATCGCTGGTAATTTGATCCATCAATCTAAATTTGTTCTTGGGGTTATGCATAACAAGGAGCAAATCAACATCGCTTTTCATATCTGCTTTGCCTGTTGCTTGCGAACCAAAGAGAATGATTTTCTCAGACGGATATTTGGAAAGTATCCTCCTTTTTATTCCACTGATTATTTCACTTGATAACATATGATTGTAGTGTTTGTTCGTTTCTCGGATTTTCTGAAGCCATCAAGACCGTTTTCCCGGAGATTAAAATCCAGAGATGTATTGTCCATCAGATACGCAACTCGATGAAATATGTCGCATCAAAAGATCAAAAAGTTTTTGCTCAAGCGCTCAAGACCATCTACTCCGCTCCTACTGAAGCCGCTGCTTTACAGTTCTTGAAATCTGTTGATGAGACTTTGGGGAAAAAATATACGTTGGCAATGAAATCTTGGCATGCTGACTGGGAGGAATTATCTACTTTATTCCAATATCCCCAAGAGATCAGAACGATGATCTATACTACAAATGCCGTTGAGTCTTTACATCGTCAGTTTAGAAAAGTCACGAAAGCTAAATCCATCTTCCCGAATGATGAAGCTTTAACAAAAATGATATTTCTGGCTTATCGGTATATTGCTAAAAAATGGACTATGCCCGTCAAGAATTGGGCGAATGTTCTTGGTCATTTTTCAATTATCTTTAACAAACAACTTGAATCATTTTTATGATTCTACTATTT
>JAVHOS010000070.1:0-1114 GCA_036170205.1 Ignavibacteriaceae bacterium
GAGTGCGATCACGAGTAATAAGGTACTGATTACTGAAAACTAAAAACTATGAAGAGAGATTAATGGGTTTATACGATAGAAATTATAACAGACAAGGCGGATTTGGAAGCTTTAGTTTATTTCCACCGGTAATTAAAAATCTGCTCATCATCAACGGCGCAATTTTTTTGTTGATGGCGATGATGCAGAATATTATGTTCAACGGTGTGCCTGCAGAGCAGGTTATTATTCATTGGTTCGCATTAATGCCGTTGGGATATGGTTTCCAGATATGGCAATTAATTACTTACCAGTTTTTGCACGGCGGATTTTCTCACATCTTGTTTAACATGTTCGCCCTCTGGATGTTTGGCGCTGAAATTGAGCATACATATGGATCAAAGAAATTTTTAATTTATTATTTGTTGTGCGGAATAGGCGCAGGACTTTTGCATCTCTTTCTTTCACCTGTTTTAACCGGCGGCTTGGCTCCAACGATCGGCGCATCCGGCGCTATTTACGGCGTGATGATCGCTTTCGCAATGTTCTTCCCGGACAGACTAATATTTCTTTATTTCTTTATTCCCCTTAAAGCAAAATATTTTATTGCGTTCATGGTTGTGTTTGAATTCCTCGCTGTTGATAGCGTTGGAAGCGGAGTTGCTCATCTTGCACATCTTGGCGGCGCGCTTGTAGGATTTTTGTTTATTCTCTTTGATAAAGATTCGATGGTAAGTTTCAAGCAGATGTTTAGAGGTTCGCGCAGAGGATATTCTCCGCCGAGAGATGTTTTTCAAAAACCGGCATTTAAAAATCCTTTTAAAAGAACTGAACCCGATGTTGAAGACGCAACTTACTCTGACGTGAACGAAGAGAAAAGCGATGTAACACAAGAAGACATAGATAGAATTCTTGATAAGATCAGCCAGTCCGGTTATAAAAATTTAACCGAACGGGAAAAGAAAATTCTTTTTGAAGCCAGCCGGAAGATGTAAACCATGCAGAGGAAGAAGCAACTCTGGTTTATTTTGTTGGCTGCGGTTACTGTCGGACTTGCGGCAGTAGTATTTTATGTGACTAATGTTAAAACTATCAATCAAGATACGTTTGTAAAATTTTATACTGATTATTTAAT
>JAVHOS010000071.1:0-3783 GCA_036170205.1 Ignavibacteriaceae bacterium
CCGCCAACAATTCCAGCTTGTAACCCGACAACAGTAGTAACATTTGCAACAGGCATATTTTCAAATTGTTCAGCATTAATATTAACAACACTGTTTGAAACATCTTTCTGTACGACCGGAGGTGTGGCAACAACTACAACTTCCTGAGCTTGGATTGATTCTTCTCTTAAAGAAATATTTAACTCGAATGTCTGATTAATATTAACGCGTATATTGCGCAATATCGATGAGGTGTATCCCACCATTGAGGCTTTAACAGTATATGTTCCCGGAGGAACATTAAGGATGGCGTAATAACCATCTAAATTTGTAGCGGCGCCTGCGTTTGATCCCTGGATCATTACGCTGGCAGAGATAAGCGGTTCACCTGTTGAAGCATCTTTTACAATACCGGAAATTTTTCCTGTTTGCGCATTCAACAAAAAAATTGGAATGAATATGAAAAGAAAAAGAACTTTGTAGCGAGATTGCATATTTCAGCTCCTATTTTTACTTGCACGCTTTTTTAGCATGCGTAGGACATAATTTCAATTTGAAAAATTTTTTCATTGAAAATTATGACTTCTCCCAATCAAATCAAATATTATTTCAAAAATAATATTGAAATATTTCTTGAATATTGAAGAAAGATAAACTAAGTTTTAAAAAGGAATAAAAATTACTTAGGAACCCTGACTATGAAAAAGACACTTTTTTTTCTTCTTCCGATAATACTCCTCTTTGCCTCCTGCGCGGATGTAAAAACAACAGAGCCAATTCAAAACCAAAACGGAACTCTTACTTTCAATCTTTTCAACCTTCCTGCTTTAGATGATTCGTTGGTTTTAGCCGCATGGATTATGAATGATGCCGGCAAAGTGATCCATAAATTTGGCAAACTATCCACTTCCGGAAGTTCTTTCTCAGGTTCATTTCCATTATCGCTTAATGATTACCAGCAGAATACAAACAGCCAATTTATTTGCATCAGTATTGAACATCGCGATTCAACTTTGAACGACACAACTACATCAAATGTCTTTTTATTGATCAGCAAAATAAGAACCAACTCTTCGCAACTTACCGTGGTGCCGAAAAATCCGGTTGGCATTGCTTTCGGGAGTGACTTCGACGATCAAAAGTATTTAGGTGATGATCCGTCGGATGCCGTTCCTCCTTCATTCAAAACTGCGAAAGGTGTTTACACTGTTTTCACACCAACAGATACAAATGCAAATACTAATTCCGGGGTTTGGTTTTTGAATTATATAAGCGCCGGTGTTTATGGAACCGGATTACGTTTACCTGAACTTCCTTCAGGATGGACATATAAAGGTTGGGTAAAAGTAAACGGGAAATATCTTCCGACAGGAGAATTTAAATTGGCTGCTGGAAACGACGCACAGAATCTTTACGTTGGAACAAAGCCGATGCCCGCTTTTCCCGGAGAAGATTTTTTAGCGAACGACACGCTTGGGGTTGCGTATCCTCTTGACTTAGCCGGTCAAGAAGTGATGATCAGTGTTGAACCTAATGGATTTAAAGGATATAACAAAAGTAAACCATTTCCTTTATTTCTCTTGAAGGGAAGTATTCCAGGTTCAGTTTCTCATACAACTTCAAATTCATTACAAAATAATTTTACTAATTTCCCAACGGGAAGCGCGGTTTATAGAATAAACATTTATTAAATCTTCTTTGAACAAAAAAAAGGATGTCGAAACGGCATCCTTTTTTCTTTTAAAAAATCATTTTTTGAATTTTCAGATCAAGAGTTTCCCCTTTTTCATCAACAGTACATCATCCAAATAAACGGTTGGTTTCTTAACAACACCATCTAAATGTAAAGCAACACCAACATTCCCGCCCATTGATTTATTATTGCCAAGCGCAATGTGGATGGTTCCTAAAACTTTTTCATCTTCCAACAACACACCGCTGAGTCTTGTTTTATGATTTGTGCCAATTCCAAACTCAGCAATATTCCGCGCTTCTTGCCCGGCGGCGTCAAGCATCGCAATTAATTTTTTCGCCATCTTTCCACCGGTAATTTCTGTTGCATAACCTCCAACAACTTTTATTTCAATATTTGTCTTCTTTACCAAACCTAATCCTGCCATAGAACCGTCAACAACAAAAACACCGTTTGCCGTACCTTCGACGGGAGCCAAAAAAGTTTCACCGGTAGGCAAATTTCCGCTCTCTCCTTTCGCATGGAATAATCCTTTTGAGGCAAAGGAATATCTCCCCCCAATTGAAAAAGAAATATCTGTTCCAAGTTTTGTTGTTACTCGAATTCTTTTCCCTTTTTCTAAAATATCTTTTAGTTTTAAAGAAAGTTCGGAAATTATATTATAGTCAGCGTTCAATCCGCGGATCATTACTTCTTTTGTTATTCCGGGAAATGTTGCAATGCGCGCACCCAATTCTGATGCGTTCCTTCTTGCATCCGTGTGGGTTAAGGAAGTAGCAGTGGGACAAAGAACAACATCAAACTGTTTCATCAATTCCGCAATTTCTCCGGATGGTTCTTCACCATTCACTTTACCGGGGATCATTTCAACATAGAGTGATTGATGTCCAAGTTTTTTAGCGTTTTCAAAAAGAGATAAACCAATTTCTCTTTTTTCAACATCGCTTATAATTAAAACTTTTTCCTCTGCTTTTGTTCCCATGCAATCTTTAATTGCTATTACACATGCTCTATCAAGTTTCGATAATTTCATAAAACCTCACAAAGGAAAGTTAAAGTTTAATTGAATTGAGCCCGCAAGTCCGCCGTTATCAAAAGCTACGGGCATTTGTTGATTAGATTGTTCGTTTACGGTTAACACCGTTCCATCATCTTTTTGCAACTGTTTAAAGTGAAATAAATTATACCCTGCGCTTCCTTCAAGACTTATATAATTACCGATAAGATAGACCACAAATCCGGTGGTAAGCGAATAACCGATGTTAGCTTTAGAAGATTTGTAATCATCTTTTTTTGTCAATTCGCCGGGGCGGTCTTCCGACTCAATAAAATCAGCTTGAGAAAATATGATAGCGGTTTTTAGAATTTTCCAGTTTAACATTTCTGTGATATGAGTGCCAAAATCAACTCCCAAACCAAATGAGGTAAGTTTAACTTCAAACGTTTTTGCAATTTCGATCGCACTGCTATTGGATTTAATTATTGCTTTATTTTTTTCGGAAAGTTTTTGATAAAATCCTTTGAACGAAATGTTGAAACCTGAAAATCTTTGTTCAAAAAAATTTATTCCGAAACGAAATCCGGCGGATTGACCGAAATTTTTAAGCGGGGAATCAAGCGAATCTTTATGAGCTGCATTAAAAAAATCTACTCTCTCGTTTATTCCTTTAGTCTGATAGGTCTGCATTCCGTAGCCGGCAAAACCGCCGACAAGCCCAAGACAGCCAAAACCTAAGTCTTGCGCATGAAGACTGAAAAAGCTGTGAAGGATTAGTATTAGAACATATTTTTTCATTTTGAAGTTATGAAGCTTTTCGAATATCCGAAAAATTTTGAATAGGAACTTTTATTTCGTGAGAGGGTTTATTCCCTCCGGTATAAATTTCATTGAATTCATGTTCAATTCCCTTCAGAATCTCAGCATGAAAATATTGCTCTCCACAATATTCACATTGCTCACACGGAACATTATTTACCATTAAAAATTGATAGTTTTTTTTGTAAGTGTATTCAACATTCACACTTTTAAAATTTTTATTTCCACAAAACTGACAAATTTTTTCCATCTCAATAACTACCGAAACTCTTTCTACTTTCTACTTTCTACTTTC
>JAVHOS010000071.1:3883-5251 GCA_036170205.1 Ignavibacteriaceae bacterium
CTTTCTACTTTCTACTTTCTACTTTCCACTTTCTACTTTCCACTTTCTACTTTCCACTTTCTACTTTTTCATCCCTTGTTCAAGCCCGTGTTTATTAGGTCCCATTTCATTTATACGAAGCATAAATGCGAAAAATAATCCGAAGAAACCAAGAAGAGAAAATATCCACATTCCAAGATTGTAGCCTGCCGGATTTGCTGCACTCGCTTTTGAAATATCGTTGGCAAAACCAATCAACAAATTAAATCCGAACAACCCGATATTTTGGATCATCGTCATTAAGCCGTATGCAGTGCCGAGTTTTGCAGAATCAACAACAAGCGAAACTGAGGGCCACATAACTGCGGGAACAAGCGAAAAGGCAATTCCCATCAATGACATCGGGATTAAAAGATAAATCGGAATTTGAGAATGGATATCAAAAAAATCTAAATTGATCGAAAGCATTCCGTGTAAACCGAGCGGCGATGCGAGATCAATTTTGTACGCCATAATTAAATAGACGGGCACGATTAAAAGCGAACCAAACATCATCAGCAAAGAGCGCTTGCCGATTTTATCTGCAAGTAATCCGAACAACGGTGTGAAAAACATTGCCGCAAGCGTTAACATGCTGGAAAGATTTCCTCCAACCTCACGCGTTGTTCCGTGCGCATCCTGAAAAAATTTAATAGCAAAAGTTTGGAATGGGAACATCGCCGAATAAAAGGTAACGCATAAAGCCGTGATAAACCAAAATGATTTTCCAAAATTGAAAAGCTCCTTCAGTACAACTTTATCTTGCTCGCCATCTTTCGGCATAGCGAATTTTTTTGTTGCGGCAAGATCAAGGACAAAGTAGATAAGAATAAAAACAACTGCGGAGATCCCGGCGAAAACTGAAATCCATAATGGAGTTTGCCAATGTTCGTAAAAACTTTTTCCCCACGATGGAGAATTTAAAGCAAGGAATGAACCAAGCCTGGCAACGGTTAAATTCAATCCGAAGGCAAAAGATAATTCTTTCCCTTTGAACCATCGAGCAATAATGGTGGTTATTGCAACGATCATTGATTCGGCGCCCAATCCGAAAATTAATCTGCCGCCAGCCATAAAATAAAGACTGCTGCTCATCGCTGTTACAACTGCACCGGTAAATATTAGCAGAGTAAAAATTACAACTGAAATTCTTGTTCCGATCTTATCAATAATTAATCCGCCAACCAGCACCATGATGATATTCGGAAAGCTGTAAATTGCCTGCAACAAACCAATATCTGAATCTGAAAAATGTAATTGTTTGGAAAGTAAATCAGCAAGCGGACTAATGCAGTCATAAATATAGTAGTTGCCGAACATCGCAAGACTGACAAAGAGAAGGACTGTCCA
>JAVHOS010000072.1:0-1109 GCA_036170205.1 Ignavibacteriaceae bacterium
TACTTCACTTAGCTGGTTAATGTTTTAGGAGAAACCCATGAAAAAATTATTTGGACTTATACTTATGACTTCTTTTTTGTTTAGCGGATGTTCGGGTTATCTTTATACTAAAATGTCTCCTTTGGAATTTTCCAATTTCGATTATGGATTTCCGACAAGAAAAGTTTTATCAAATCCTTCCATCTCTTTTATTGATGAAGGACAAGGAAAACAGACGATTGTTCTTGTTCACGGACTTGCAAGCAACGCCGGTTTCTGGCGGTACAATATTTCCGAACTTGCCAAACAATATCGCGTCATCGCAGTTGATCTGCCAGGTTATGGAAAATCTCAAAAAAATTATTATCTCTACAATATGAGTTTCTTCGCCGATCAAATTAAACGTTTAGTTGATGAATTAAAGATCGATAAATTTATTTTTGTAGGACATTCAATGGGCGGACAAGTAGGAATTAATTTTGCAATGCGATTTCCGGAGCGGTTGGAAAAATTAATTTTAGCATCTCCCGCCGGGTTTGAAGAATTTGAACAAGGTGAAGGCGATTGGCTCCGCAGTGTTATGACGGTTTCCGGAGTGAAAAAAACAACCGAAGAAGGAATTAGAAGAAATCTTTCTATGAACTTTTACACGTGGTCTGACAAATGGGAATGGATGGTTGAAGAGCGTGTCCGCATGGCAAAAGCGAAAGAGTTCGATGATTTTTCTTACGCAGTTGTTCGCAGTGTAAACGGAATGCTTGATGAGCCAACGTGGGATAAACTCGATAAAATTTCTATTCCTACGTTAGTTATCTTTGGAAAGTATGATGGCTTGATTCCAAATCCATATTTGAATCCAGGAACAACCGCCGATGTTTTTGAGTCAGGTGCAAAAACAATTCCGAATTGCACGTTACATCAAATAGATAATTGCGGACACATGCTGCAAATTGAAAAGTCGGAAGAATTTAACGAAACAGTTTTAGATTTTCTTAAAAAATGATTTTAGAAAAGCGACAAACTCAAATAAGTTTGCCGCTTTAATTTTTACCCGTTTATTTTCCGGTCTGAACATGGTTGTCCTTCTTTTATCGAGTCTATCAAAGTGGCGTTTCATAAAAAAGTTATTT
>JAVHOS010000073.1:0-5192 GCA_036170205.1 Ignavibacteriaceae bacterium
AAATACTCAATAGCGGTTTTGTAATGCTGTGTGTACGCGCTTGATGCTGAGTAAGTGTAACAAAAATCGTCAAGCGGAATAAGCCTTCCCAATTCTTTATTTCCATCTAACAGACGCGAAACGTGATCCGCCATTTCGTAAGCTTGCTGCGGCTGGCTGTTCTCAAGATACAAATTTGCGAGATTGGCATAAACTTTAACTTGAGAGATAGAATCTTTGGGAGTAGTTCGCAATATCTCATTTGCGAAAATATCGATCGGATAATTTTTGAAGAAAGAGACCGCGTATGTTGCTTCTGTAATTTTATCATAAGCATAATTCTGCACAACGGAAGGAGAATCGGGAAACTCGTGCAGCAGTTGTTCCAACGCTTTCAATCGCAACGTGTGCATTCCAAGTTTTTCTTCCGAATTTATTAACGTGATTGACGTTTTGTAATCCGTAGGATTTTTTTCATTTAAAAATTTTGCGATTCCATAACTCAGTCGGTAATTTTTCGCTTCGTTATAGTGGAAAGATAAAGCCGAAGCTAATTCGGTGCTTGTCGGTTCGTGTAATTTAAGATAATCTCTCACCAACAAATGATTTGTTGTAGCTCTGAAACGTTCGTCATTTTGATAGGTGAGTGTAGAAATTTGATTCAGATAAAACGCTTTCGGAGCTTCAAATTCAAGGCGCGGATGGAGTTCGGAATTAACGGTAGGATTTCCGGAGATGGAATAAAATCCTTCTTCAGAAAAAGCTTCGCATGAAAGAAATGTAAGAATGTTTTCAATTTTAATTTTGCCGAAATCTCTCTTCACTTTTTCAAGTTGAAGTTTTTGTTCGAGCTGCTCTGCGTTTAAAGTAATTGGTTTCTTAGAACCAACCATAATAATATCCCCTTGCTGTGGATTCCAAAGCTGTGCATACGGGAACACAACTTGAAAAGTATGAAGGATCAACTTCATTATCTCATCGTTAATCTCATACGTGTGAAACCACTGAACCATTAAACCGTTATCGTTAAGTTTTGTTTTACACCGTTCGAAATATTCCTTTGAAAAAAGATTTCCAATTCCTGCGATCCAGGGATTGGATGGTTCGGAAATAATCACATCAAAATTATTTCTGGCAAGTTTTAAATAAGTTAGCGCGTCTTCCGTTACTACATCCAACCGTTTATCTGCAAGACAATTTCCATTTTCTTGCGCGAATAAATTTCCCGCTTCAATTACTTCTGGCGAAATTTCCGCGCACGTTACTTTGTTAATATCGTGCGTTAAAACCGATCCGATTGTAACGCCGCTTCCGAATCCTACAACAAAAATATTTTTTGCGTTTTGATGAAGCATCATCGGAATTTGTCCGAGCAGAACCTGCGTGTTCATATCAAGCGTGCTGCTCGCGTCGGGTTTGCCGTTGATAATTAAAATTTTGGAGCCCAGTTCGTCTTTAATTCTTGTAACGCCAACGTTTGCGCCAATCCCCTCTTTGTAAAATAAAATTTCGCGGTCGGAATAATGTTTTTTAAAATCATCATAAGTTGCGGGCGGGTTGAGACTGAATTCTCTAAAAATTCCACTCACCATTAAACTTGTATTCCAAGAAGGAACGACCCAAACGAACGCAACAAAAATAAAAATTGCAAACGCTGAAAAAACCGTTTTTGAAAATGATTTTATTTTTCTGTATGAAAACAATAGGATAACCGCCATACCGATGTTGATAGCAATTCCAATTTCAAAAGTGTGTTTAATTCCAAAAGCGGGAATGAACACCAACCCACTCAGCAGCGCGCCAAACACTGTTCCGAGTGTATTAATCGAAAAAACTTTTCCAACTGATACGCCGATCTTTTTTTGTGAAGCGGAAAATATTTCAACGATAACCGGCAGATTCATTCCCATAAAAATTGTTGGAGTGATCAGCATGCTGAAGCAAATAAAAAATTGAAGTGTGAGAAAGATCGGGAAAGTTGATTCGTTCCGTACGAAATAAGAGGAAATTTTCCACAAGTAGTAGGGAAGTCTTTCGTAAAATGGAAGCGCCGCCATCGTTCCAAGCGCAATCATGCTTTGGCAGAAAATTACAAGTTTAACTTTATCGAACTTACGGATAAATTTAAGTGAAACGATGAAACTGCCGAATGTTATTCCGCTGATGAACGCCATCAGCATTAACGAAAACGCATAGGTTGATGAACCGAGAATATTTACCAACAATCGAACCCAAACCATTTCGTACAACAGCGCCGCAAGTCCGGAACTTCCGGCTGTTGCTAAAACGATGAACAAAGTTTTTTTTGAAAGATCAATTTCTTTTTGACCGGTTGAATTTAGAAAAACTTCGTTAAGGGTTTCATCCGGTTTGTATTTAAGTGAAGCAATAAGTCCCATCAATCCAATGAACAAATTGATTGCCGCAGTTACATAAATTGTAAATGGCAAACCAAATTGCTTTATCAACAGGAAACCGGCAAACAACACGCCAATTACGGCTCCGAATGAATTTAGAAAATAAAGAACGGCGGTATCGCGTCTCGCAAATTTCAGATCATCAACAAAAAATTTACTAAGTGCCGGAAGCGTTCCCCCCATTGCAAACGTTGGAATGAATAATAAAAGAGCAGCAAGTAAAAAGCGGAAGAAATAAAAAATAAACGAGGTGCTGTCGATTGAATAATTTCCTGCTGTTTTAAGAAACAATTCTCCCAATGCAACACTTATCGTTGGATAAAGCAAACAATACAATCCGATTCCGATTTCGAGAAAAGAATAAAACCGTGCAGGATTTTTTAAAGCATCGGCTTTTCTTCCGATAACAAAATTTCCAGCAGCTAATCCGCCGAGAAAAGTTGCAAGCACGATCATCTGCGCGTGAGTTGTGTTTCCGAGAAATAATCCGAGATATTTAAACCAGACGATCTGGTAGATCAGTCCGGCAGCGCCGGAAATAACAAAGAGAATTGCAAAAATAGATTTACGCGTATCATTTGTAAGAGCCAAATTAACCTCGGGGAGAATGATTTATATGGTGTTTCAAAAGAAAACTGTTTTATTTATTCGGAAGATAGCCTTCTTCTTTTACGAATTTTGTATCGGTATAATTTTTTGTTGAAGGAAGTTGACAGCGGAATTCTTTAATAATCCCGATCTCAATTTTCCCTTTTTCAATAACAAGATCAAGCAAATGCCCGCCGAAGTTTTTATCATCAGAAAGAAAATGAAAGTGAAAATCCTTCACGTTCACGCCGTCGATAAACTCCGGCATTTTAAATCCAATTACCGTTCCGTTAACCGATTCTTTTACAAACGTAACTTGATTTTTAATTACCGAAGCTAAATTGGGAAAGGGCTGCTGCTGTTTTGGAACACTTCTCGTTTTTACTTTCTGAAACTCACCGGAAATTTTTACGGCGTATAAATAATTTGCCGAAGGAACGGAAGTATCAATTATTTGTTTTATTTGCTGAAGCGTTTGAGGAGTTTTTAATTCAATCATTTTGTCGCTTCTAAAAAAAGTAACAACTGCAAAAGGAGAAAGCATATTTTTGTCAGCTTCAACCGGAGCGCCATCGGTTTTTACTTGATAGATTTTTCCATCAAGCACAATCATTTCACCATCAATGTTGTTGAATGTTCCAAGTCCGAAATCGCCAAATTTTTTTAATTCTTTGACTGTTAGATCACCCCCATAAACACCGGCAGAAAGCGCGTTTATAACAGAATACTGATAGAGAACGTTTGTCTCTTTCTTTTGCGGATAGGTAAAAGCGAAATAAATCAATAAGAAATAAAGCGTGTTTGTAAATTGCTTTTTCATAAGACGGTTCCTTTCAAATATGCTTGGCGTTTCGTTTCCGGGAATTTCTCAATTGCGTAGCGAAGCATTGTACGCGGCATCTTTTTGCAATGAAGTTTTAGAAATTCTTCTTCCGGCGTTAAATCCCGTTTTCCAATTTCGCGCAGCATCCAGCCGACCGCTTTGTGGATCAAGTCATGTTTATCATTCAATAAAATTTCCGCTATTTGAAAAGTGACCTCAAAAATTCCGTTCTTGATAAAGTAAAAAGTAGAGATCATTGAAATTCTTCGTTCCCAAAGATTAGGCGATTTTGCCAGCTTAAATAAAAGCGATTTGTCTTTATCGATTAAAAATGCGCCGATGATTTTATCCGCAGAAAGATCGACCAAGTCCCAGTTGTTTATTCTATCTGAATTTTTCAAATAAAAATTAAAAAGTTTTTCCCTTACCGTTTCGTTTGCGTGTTTAAATTTTATAACCAGGATCAACAAGGCGATTAATCGTTCTTCGTGGTATTTTGACTTCAACAAGATGTTCAGATCGTTAAGGGGAAGATAATGAAACTGATTTGCAATTGTTCTTTGAACGGGAACTTTAATGCCGTGAAAGATATCGCCTTCTCCATATTCTCCGGGACCAGTTTTAAAAAATCGCTGAAGAATTATTGCATGCTGCTTATTCGCTTTTTGTCTTATAACTTTTTGTAGTTCGCTAAGACTCATAATTTTCTCTTCTAAACTAAATAAATTTTACTGTACTAAATTTACCGTTAAGTGGTAAAAGAACAAACCGGAACCCTTCATTATGCTATTTGTTCATTTTGTTGCTCATGGCAAATTTTCTTAGTTTGCCATCAATAATATTAATTTTAAATGAAAGGTTTCAAAATGATCAACGAAAAAATAGAAAAAGCACTAAACGCTCAGATCAACAAAGAGTTCTTTTCATCTTATTTATATCTTTCAATGTCTTCATATTTTGAAAGTAAGAACTTAACAGGCATGGCTACCTGGATGAAAATTCAAGCCGATGAAGAGCACATCCACGCCATGAAGTTTTACGCGTATGTAATTCAAAAAGGAGGAAGAGCAAGTCTTGCTTCGATTGAAACTCCAAAAAACAATTGGAAATCTCCGCTTGACGTTTACAACGATACATATACACATGAACAATTTATTACTGCCAGCATTGGTGATTTGGTGCATTTAAGTCTGGAGGTTAAAGATTACGCAACGCATAATTTTTTACAGTGGTTCGTTACAGAACAAGTGGAAGAAGAAGCGAACGTAACAAAAATTATCGAAGACCTCAAAATGATCGGCGAAAACAATTACGGTATCTTTATGCTTGATAGAGAACTCGGAACACGCCAACCGGCACCGCAAGCACCGGCAGCGGCGTAAGTT
>JAVHOS010000074.1:0-14514 GCA_036170205.1 Ignavibacteriaceae bacterium
CCGCCGAGCACTTCGTATCCAACCGCTTCCCGCTCAATTACGGTTTTATACGAATAAATTTTTTCAACTGAGATTTTTTTAATTTTTTCAAGCGGTTTCCGCGCGGAAATAACACTGATGAGATCGTTTTCAAAATCACCGGCAAGAATCTGTTCTTCGTGCTGAAGAAATACTTCAGCTAATTGTTCAACGAGCAAAGTAATCGCTTTCGCGCGCAAGTAACCGATCTTCTCTTTTTCATCGCGCGTGTGGTAGAGTTTTAATTTAGTCTTTCCAATCAGCGGCATTAACAAAGCTTCGGTTTCTTTAAACGGAACTAATCCGAGATGTGATCCGTCCTCCAAATCCATAATGCTGTAACAAATGTCGTCGGCTGCTTCAACTAAAAACGCAAGCGGATGGCGGCACCAGAAAAAGGAATTTTTCTCTTTCGTTTTTTTTGTTAGTCCAACTTCCGTTGCAACCGTTTGGAAAATATTTTTTTCTGATTGGAAGAATCCAAACTTTTTGTAAATCTTCGGAGCATTATTTTTTGAAGTGGTTAAGGACTCTTCATCTTCAAAAAAAGATTCTTTCGGATACTTGGTAAACGTTGCGAGTGTTGCGAAGGTTAAACGAAGACCGCCTTCCACATTTGGATTTTGCAGTTGAGAAATAATTCTGAAACCTTGCGCGTTTCCTTCAAACTTTATTAAGTCGTTCCATTTTTTTTGATCGTTGATTTTTTCTTCGAGTGATTTCCCATTCCCGGTTTTAAAATAATCGGAAATAGCATCTTCACCCGAATGCCCGAACGGCGGATTACCTATATCATGCGCCAAACAAGCGGCTGCAACAATTTCGCCAAAATGAAATTTTGTAAAATTATTTTTAAGCGACGGATGTCGTTCAATTATTTTTTCACCAACAAGATTTCCAAGCGAACGCCCAACGCAGGAAACTTCCAGGCTGTGTGTTAACCGTGTGTGAACAAAATCGCTTTCCGGCAATGGAAAAACCTGGGTCTTATCCTGCAGTCTTCTAAACGCAGAAGAAAACACCACGCGGTCAAAATCTTTTTGAAATGCGCTTCGCCCGTCATAAGATGGATTATTTTGTTGTCCGTTTTTATCGTAGCCAAGAATTTTAGATGAAAGAAGTTTTTCCCAACGCATAGCAATCTTTGTTTGTTGATGAGTGTGAAAGTTTTCTACTTTCTTATTACTAAAATATTATTTTTCCTATTAATTTGACATGAGAAATAGAGAAAGTTTGGAACGAGACAAATCAACCCATGAGCGAGCAGCACAAGAGTCCATTAGAACAGTCAATCCAATATATTAAAACCGTTGGACCAAAGCGCGCGGAGACGTTCGCAAAAATTGGAATTCGTTCAATAAAAGATTTGCTTTTCTATTTTCCCACCCGCTATTTAGATAGACGAAACTTACTCACCTCAAGCAAAGCTTACAAAGTTGTTGAAGATGGCTACGACGGTGAAATAACCGTGATCGGAAAAGTTGTGGATAAAGATTCGCGTTCTTTTAGAGGGAAAACAATTCTAAATGTAAAGCTGCGCGATGAAGACGGATATTTCGGATGCGTTTGGTTTCAAGGGGCAAAGTACTTTCAAGATAAATTTAACAGTGGAGAAATTTTTGCCATCTCTGCAAAGCCGACAATCTCACGTTACGGCGAACTGCAATTTGTTCATCCCGATTTTGATAGAATAAGCGAAGACGAATCGCAATTTTTTTACAATACCGGGAAGATCATTCCTTTCTACCGCATCCCGAAAGAATTAAAAGAAAAAAATATTGGCGATCTAAGTTTCCGCAAAATAATTTCGTTTGCAATTGAAGAACATCTTTCTTTGGTGAAAGAAACACTTCCACAGCATCTTAAAGAGAAACACAATCTTCAGGGTTTACAAGTTGCTTTACGGCAAATGCATTTCCCGGAAAGCGAAGAACAGTTGAATGAAGCGAAGAAAAGATTTTCATACGAAGAACTTTTCTACATTGAAACTTTGGTAGCGCTTCGGAAAAACAATTACAAAGAAAAGTTAAAAGGACTTTCGCTTCCGCTAAAAACAAATCTTGTAAAAGATTTCATCAAATCACTTTCGTTTGAACTAACCTCTGCACAGAAAAAAGTTTTAACTGAAATTCTTTCAGACATGAAAAACGAAAAACCGATGAACAGATTACTTCAAGGAGATGTAGGAAGCGGAAAAACAATTGTCGCGCTCATCGCGATGTTGGTTGCCGTTGATAACGGTTATCAAGCCGCAATAATGGTTCCAACGGAAATCTTAGCCGATCAGCATGCGAAAAATATTTCCAAACTGTTCCAGAATTTTCATTCTCTTTATCCTCAATATAAAATTAAACCGACACTGATAATCGGTGGACAAAAGAAAAGTTTGCGTAACAAAAATCTGGAGGAAATTGCTTTACAAGAAGCCGACATTATCATCGGAACGCATGCGCTGTTTGAGGAAGAAGTCCATTTTAAAAAACTTGGACTTGTAATAATCGACGAACAGCACCGATTTGGTGTTGCGCAACGTGCCAGACTCGCTTCAAAGGGAAGTGTTCCCGAAATTATTGTAATGTCTGCTACACCAATTCCGCGAACGCTCTCAATGACCATCTACGGCGATCTTGACGTGTCCACCATTGACGAAATGCCGAAGAATAGAATTCCGATAAAAACTTTTTTGCGCGGAGAAAACAAACTCCCCGACATTTATAAGTTTATTGTTGACAAAACAAAAGAAGGCGTGCAGACATTCATCGTTTATCCGCTTGTTGAAGAATCTGAAAAATTGGAATTGAAAGCGGCAATAACTCTTTATGAAACTTTAAAAGAGACTTACTTCAAAGATCTCAACGTCGGATTGATCCACGGAAGAATGAAGTGGCAGGAAAAAGAAGAAGTGATGCTTCTTTTTGCCGCCAAGAAATATGATGTGCTGATCTCAACTACCGTTATTGAAGTTGGAATTGATATTCCAGGCGCCAATATCATGCTTATTGATGACGCACATCGGTTTGGTTTGTCTCAACTTCATCAATTGCGCGGAAGAGTCGGCAGAGGAACAGAACAAGCTTACTGCATTCTTGTTACAAAAGACGAATACGTTGCTTCATCAGCTAGATTGCCGAAAGAGATTGAGTATCTCTCTCCGGTGTTGATTGAAAAATTTAAATCGGCAATTCGTCTGCAAACGATGGTCAAACATCTCGATGGATTTAAAATTGCGGAAGTTGATATGAAGTTAAGAGGTCCCGGAGATATTTTTGGCGTAAAGCAAAGCGGTTTCCCCGAATTAAAATATTCAGACATAATTAAAGACGGTGATTTACTTCTGCAAGCGAAGAATGACGCGTTTGAAATCGTTGCAAGCGACCCGCAGCTTTTAAAAGAAGAGCACGCCGTCATCAGAAAAAATCTTCTCGAACACTATTCTGAAAATTTAAAGTACGCTAAAGTTGGGTGACGAGAATTCAGAATTTAGAGGGTTGATAACGGTTATTGAACATTACATTTAATGAGATATTCTATTAAAAACAGAGATAAATGAATTTGTTTTTAAGAGAATTCTTCCTCCTTAATGGTATGGAGAAAACGTAAGAAAAAATATTAAGATTTAAAATCTAATTCTCCGAAAGTGGTTGAACAATCGACATTCAAATCAATAAACTGGAATTGCGGATTGACAGTATCTTTTAAGAGACAGTATATTTTTTGACTATTTGAATCTGAAGTAAGATAATAAGAAATAATAGCTTCAACATCTGCCTGAGCAAAGAGTTTTGAGTCGTTTGGTATAATATTTCTTTCTTGAATCTTCAAAGTGTTTTTCTTTTCGAATACAACTTTAGCGAATTCACCTGCTTTTTTTGCATGTTCTATGTTGAAAGGAAGAATCTTTAAGTTTTTTAATGGCAGTTCACCGATACTTCCCCGGACACAATATTCTGCAATAGATATTGTTGATATGAACATGTCAATATCATTTGCTAAAAAATACTTATAATAATTGTCTGCGTTAAGGAAAAGCGGATCG
Source organism: Ignavibacteriaceae bacterium (assembly GCA_036170205.1). Taxonomy (GTDB): domain Bacteria; phylum Bacteroidota; class Ignavibacteria; order Ignavibacteriales; family Ignavibacteriaceae; genus UBA1563. Next base: position 4,055 of record JAVHOS010000074.1, read on the forward strand.
GATTCATTTAGAAAGCGGAGGAAAAAACTTGTGTCAAGTAGAACGGCTTTATGTTCCATAACTTCCTCGAATTTCAGAAAGCCATTCATCCGGATTTATATTTTTCAACCAATTGTTTGTAGCTTTTGTTCTTAAGTTCTTCAGGTAGTCGGTGTCATATTTAGGTTGATAAGCAACAAGTTCTAAATACTTTAAGCTATGGATATCAATCTCTCCGGTTTCCGAGTGTTGCCGCCCAACCGCTCGTACTCCGAATGTCTTATATAAAGGGTTGTTGTCAATTTTCTCAATTTCTTCTTTGGGTGTTTGAATTATCAGAGACCCAAATTCTTCTGTAACCAAATGGATGTTTGCTTTATCCTTTCCTCCCATATTTGTTATCTTACCATAAAAATAAAATTCTGCATCTAACCAAATTGCTTCAGTTCTAAAAAAATTTGTGGTTTTACTAATACTAAGTTTATTGGAATTCTCAACTGAAGTAGAAATTGAAAAAGAAAAATCACTTTTTATTGCGTTGTTTTGAATTTCTTCAAATGCTGAAGCAGTAGGAGAGTAGAGAAAGTCGATAGTATTTGACTGGTTAATCTGTCCAATTATGGCATTAAAGCCGATAATGTATTGAACGGAGGTTTTAAAAATATGTTTGACCGACCCTTCGGCAATTTGATAGCTAATAATTGGTCTTTCCTTTTTATCGGAGGGGAAAAGCAAATTCTCTACATTATCAAGAACCGCTTTGATCTCTTTAATATCATAATTATCCAAAGAAAGGTTGATATTGCCTCTCTTACCTTCAATGAGTATTTCTATGTATCCAATTTTTTCCATGGGCAAAGATAATAAAATTTGGAAAAATTAATTGATCTATTTTTTTTCGACATTAATTAAAATGACTCTGGCTCAGAGATCATTTCCTATAAATAGTTTCATCCACCAGGCACTTATGGAAATTTTGTGATCAGAAAAAATCTTCTCGAACACTATTCTGAAAATTTAAAGTACGCTAAAGTTGGTTGATGAAAATTATTTTCTAAAATCTTAGGCGAAAACTTTTTTTATTTTTTTTTGTTGAGAGAGTAAAAAATATTGACATAAAAATTTTTCTACTTATATTTGTACAAAAAAAATAATTAAAGGAGACAAAAATTTTTTCATCACGTAATGTTCGCTTGAATGTTGCACTGACATTTAATGTAAAACCTGAAAGTAATTCTTTCATTGATGAATTGTCTCCAAACCCGGTAACATCTTTTCTGAACTCACCAAAAAAAATCCAAGACACCTTTGCTGAGTGGGATAGCCGTGACACCGTCAATGCTGTGCGCGATGCGCTTGCCGAATTTCATTCTGTAACCATGATTGAAGCCGACTACAACGCTTTTGAAAAATTGAAAGAAGCAAAGCCTGACATCGTCTTTAATGTCGCAGAGGGTTTTTTCGGCGTAAGCAGAGAAGCGCAAATTCCTGCGATGCTTGACATGCTGAATATTCCTTACACCGGTTCGGATCCATCAACGCTCGCAATTTGTTTAGACAAAGCCCGCACAAAAGAAATTTTATCTTACTACCGTATTGCAACTCCAAAATTTTTAGCCGTTGATCAGATTGAAGACTTACAAAAATTCAATTTAAATTTTCCTGTTATTGTAAAACCGAATGCGGAAGGATCGAGTAAAGGGATTTTTACTTCTTCGTTCGTCAAAAGTTATGCTGAACTTGAAAAAGAAGTTGAGAGAGTCTTGAACGAATACGATCAATCAGCTTTACTTGAAGAATTTTTACCCGGAAGAGAATTTACCGTTGCGATGCTCGGTAACGGAAGTGAAACAGAAGTTCTTCCGATCGTTGAAATAAATTACTCTGAATTTCCGGAAGACTTCATCCCGATTTATTCTTACGAAGCAAAATGGATTCTCGACACAAAAGAAAATCCGCTTGATGTTTTTTCCTGTCCGGCAAATCTCCCTGATGAACTTGAACGAAAAATTAAAAACGTTTGTTTAGAAACATATAAAGTTCTTCGCTGCAAAGACTGGAGCAGAATAGATGTTCGTCTTGATGCAAACGGAGAACCGAATATTATTGAAATAAATCCCTTGCCGGGAATCTTGCCTGATCCGAAAGATAATTCATGTTATCCTAAGGCCGCAAGAACCGCCGGAATGGATTACACAACTATGTTAAACAAAGTTTTACACACAGCAGCCAAACGTTACAACCTAGTATGATCATTGACGCAAAAATATTGCTTTGCTACAATGCGCCGGTAAGCATTTATCAAGTTTACAACGGCAAGCCGAAAGAATTTGACGGAACCGTTGACGATACGTCGGAAAGCAGTTTTGTAAATGAACTTGGTACGCTGGTTGTTTCGCTTCAAAAATATTTTTCCCGCGTTGAAACATTAGCTATTACCAAAAACATCGGCGAGTCAATCAGAAAAATTTCAGCGATTAATCCCGATGCAATTTTTAATTTGGTTGAATCAGTTGAAGGGAACGCTACCTTCGAAGCTTTTCACGCAGGAATTTTTGATCTTTTAGATATTCCGTACACGGGAAACCAGCCGCAAGCGCTCGGAAATTGTTTGAATAAAACTTATGCAAAACAAATTCTTCGTTCTCACGGAATTAATACTCCCGGTTCACTCACCTATAAACCCCACTCACGTATTACAAAAAAAAGTTTTTCTTTGCAATTTCCGGTCATCACTAAATTAGCAAAAGAAGATGCAAGCATCGGAATTTCCGAACACTCGGTTGTCTCTTCTTTTGAGAATTTAAAAAAACAGATTAAGTTTTTAACTTCAACATATAAACAAGATGTTATTGTTGAAGAGTACATTGCAGGAAGAGAGTTTAACATTGCGATTTTAGGAAACAGCGCGCTGCCGATCTCGGAAATTGATTTCAGCGGTCTGCCCGATCATCTTCCTAAAATTGTAACGTACGAAGGGAAATGGATCTCCGACAGTTTGTATTACAAACATACGACTCCAAAATGTCCCGCTCCGCTTTCTGAAGAGCAGAGAAAAAATATTTCAACCACCGCGCTTGCAACATTCAACGCGATGGAATGCAGAGATTATGCGCGCGTTGATATCCGTTTGGATAAAAACGATGTTCCTTACGTTATTGAAGTGAATCCGAATCCCGATATTTCAACCGATTCCGGATTTGCACGCGCGGCAAAAGCATCCGGTCTTCACTACGAAGAGATGCTTTACAAAATAATTAATTTAGCTTTACACAGAGGAAAAAGTGATACGCAAATTAAAGCAGGCTGACCGCCCGGCTTTAGAAAAAATTTTACGAGAAACAAATAACTTTCAAGATGAAGAAGTAAGTGTTGCTTTAGAACTTATTGATATTACGCTGTTAAATGAAGAGAGTAGCGATTATCATATTTTTGTTTACACAGAAAAAGGAAAAGTTCTCGGTTATCACTGCACCGGTAAACGCCCTTTAACAGATGGAGTTTATGATCTTTACTGGATCGTAGTTGATCCCGTGAGTTCCGGCAAAGGGATCGGAAAAAAATTAGCGCTTCATGCAGAAGCTTTTGTTCGTGAAAGAAACGGACGATGGCTTTTGGCGGAAACTTCTTCTAAAGAATTATACGGCGCAACGCAGAAATTTTATTATAAAAATGATTTTTCCATCGTTGCACAGATAAATGATTTTTATGCTGTCGGAGACGCTCTGCTTGTCTTCGGTAAATATTTGTTGAACAAATAAGTAAGGTGAAGTAATGGAACAGTGGCAACAAATGGTTCGAGACAGTGTCCACACTGTTGATCAATTAGTTGAAAAATTCGGTATCGATAGAACCGTTGCTGAGAGTCTAAATGAATTTTTCCAGGTTCGCATCAATCCCTATTATCTTAGTTTGATACGCGAACCGGGCGATCCTATCTGGCTGCAATGCGTGCCTGATATTAGAGAACTGAATGATTTCGACGCGAACGACGATCCGTTGAATGAAGACGCGATGAGTCCGGTTCCCAATATCACGCATCGTTATCCCGACCGCGCTTTGTTTTTAACAACAAGCCAATGCGGTTTGTACTGCCGTTTCTGCACAAGAAAACGGAAAGTCGGCGATCAGGATAAAATCTCGATGAAAGGATTGGAAGCTGCATTCAATTATTTGGAACAGCACACCGAAATCCGCGATGTTATTCTTTCCGGCGGCGATCCGTTAATGCTTACCGATGTAATGCTTGAAAAAATTCTGAAACGCCTGCGCACAATTCCGCATATCGAAATTATTCGCCTCGGAACAAAAATGCCTTGCGTACTTCCGCAGCGCATTACACCAAAACTTGTGGAGATGCTTAAAAAATATCATCCTATTTATGTGAACACCCACTTCAATCATCCGCGGGAAATTACGCCGGAAAGCACCAAAGCCTGCGAGATGCTTTCAAACGCCGGCTGCCCCGTTGGAAATCAGATGGTTTTGATGAAAGGCGTGAATGACGATCCGATGGTTGTTAGAGATTTAATGCAAAAACTTTTGAAGATAAGAGTGAGACCATACTATATATATATGGCTGATCAGACAAAAGGAACGCATCACTTCAGAACTTCAATTGCAAAAGGTTTGGAAATAATAGAAAACCTTCGTGGATGGACAAGTGGTTTAGCTGTTCCTCACTTTGTAATTGATGCGCCAGGCGGCGGCGGAAAAATTCCCCTTATTCCAAATTATGTTCTCCATTACGATGAAGATAAAATTATTCTCCGCAATTATGCGAATAAAGTCTTTGCTTACGAAAACCAACCAGAGCAGGGACCGAAGAACGGCAAACCGGCTCAGCCTGAAAAGCGAACGGCGAAAGAGAAGACCAGGAAAACAATTCCTTCTACAAGAAAAATTGTTCTGGCAGATTTAAGCGAAATTGAAATGATGTAAACAGTTCAATTGATTGCAAGATATAAAAAAATTCCCGCCTCTTGTGCGGGAATTTTGTTTTAGGAAAGTGTTTGGCGGCAAATTGGAGAATAGTATGAATGAAAAAGATATTTTTGCAGCGGTGGCTGAAAAATTATTACGCTCTTTCAGAGCTTCACTGTTGTTTGGAGTTTGTTCAGTCATAGGGCTGCGCCCTATGTTGATGAATGACGCTCTTTCAGAGCTTTTGCATTATCGTGTTCGCAGCAAAAAACAGCTATTGAATTTTTATCATAATGTAATTACATCGTGCCTATGAAAACACAAGTTATCAAAATCGGTAATTCACGCGGAATTAGAATTCTAAAATCACTTCTTGAGCAGAGCGGTCTGAGTAAAGAGGTGGATATTGAAGTGAGGGAAGATGAATTAATTATTCGTTCGATAAGTAAGCCGAGGAAAGACTGGTCGGAAGGTTTTCTCGCAATGGCGGAACAAAAAGATGATATTCTCTTGGATATTAATAATGCATCGCTCAAAAACCGTTGGCAACAAACCGGAAGTTTGGAAAACATGGACGTGAAAAGACACCAATATTTTCCTTTTCTGAGTGTTAAAGATTTGATTGAAAGATTTTGTTCATTTCAGTAAAATTTTATAGTTTTAAAAAGTAAATGTAGTTCTGAGTGTTTTTAACTTTATTTCGGAGGTTCTATGCGAAAAACAGGTTTCAGTTTGATTCTTTTCTTTATTTCATTTTCACTGTTAAGTGAAATCTTTCCACAAGTTCCAGATCAAATACAAAAATATAGGGCAGAACCCTACGGCGAATTTAAATCTGAAAAAGAGAGCATTCTCGATGGAAATTTAATCCGTACATTATTTAAGAATACTGGAGAGATTGCGCACTGGCCCTTTCAGCCCTCGGGCGAATGGCCCAAAGGCACTGGACATACTTATCTTGATGGAATGACGTTACTAATTGGCGCTGAAGTAACCGCACCTGGAAATCAAGTAATAATTCATCCGATAGAAACTGCGTACCGTGAAGAGATGGATATGAATCCAGAGACCGGTGAAATCTGGGGATTGGAACCAATTCCAGGATATTCAAATCTTTCTTCCTCTAAACCGGCAATGAGTAACGATAAAAATTCGTTGCCAAATGCTTGGCCTGATGCTTTAGGTTTACCATCCGAATATAACGGTAAATTTCCAAGTTATTTTGGATTAAATTCAACCAGAGCTTACGAGACATTTTTTGTTATGGATGATTCGCGTGACGGAGAATTTTTGCGTTCACCTTATAAATACTTCCCGATCTTATCAGACACTACCCGTGGTGGATTGGGGTTAAGAATAGAAACTCGTTATTTACAGTTTTCCGATGCAGAATTACAAAATGTGCTTTTTATGAAATACAAAATCACGAATATCTCAGATTTTTCTTACGACAAAACATGTTTTGGTTATTATGTTGATCCGGGTGTTGGTGGATCAAGTAGCGGTGGTGATGATGTTCGTTATAACAAAAATTTAGAATTAACATACGCATGGGATCATGCTGGTTTAGGAATTCCCGGCAATTGGAAAACCGGCTATATTGGATTTACTTTGTTGGAAACTCCGCAAAACATTGGTTTGACGGCTGTATCTTTGACTACACTTGCAAAAACGCCAGAGGATCCATGGCCTAAATATGATGAAACCGTTTGGGAAAAAATGGTTGGTGGTTTTGCTGATACTTCAATAACTGTTCAAAATGTGATGATTGTTTTTTCATCTGGTTCGTTTTCTCTCCCAAAGTTTTCAACGGACTCGATTGCCGCAGCTATTATTTGCGCTAATGATTTTGACGAATTAATTCTCACTACTAAAACTGCAAAACAGTTTATCAGTAATAATTTTAGGTTAAACTCAACCTCTGGAAATGTTTCCTTAGTTTTAACCAAGCCGGTAGCTAAGGAGAAAGTTTCGGGAGTATTGCCGATTCAATATTCACTTACAAATTATACCGGAGCTGCAACTCATTATATTTATTATTCAACTCCAAGTGAAGGTTGGTCATTGATTGGTACGGATAAGAGCAAGAACGGATATTTTTATTGGCAGACTGATTCTGTTCGGGACGGCATCCATCATCAAATAAAAGTCATCTCTGTTACGGATTCTTCGGTACTCGCAGTTTCCTCTGGATTTTTTACTATTCAAAATCATCAAATTACACAGCCAGATATTTTCATCGATTCTCCAACAATCGGGGAGTATCTTAAAGGAAATGTTGATGTAAAATTCTATGGCGGCGATGCAGATGGAGATTCTTGCTTAATAAGTTTCTTTTATAAAGCGGATGTAAATTCAATTCCAACTTTGGTAGCATCAAACTTTAGAGAAACGGATTTGTCTTTCACATGGAAAACAAATAACTCATCAAACTCATTATCCGGTGAATTGATCGGACAGATCATTTCGAAAACAGATACAAGTTATTGGTCGATAAATAAATTGATTGTGGAAAACGAAAGACCGAATCCAGCTACAACAAATTATTTAGTTGAAAGAAATACTACCGGAACGGGAGACATTGTATTACATGTGGTTGAACCTTCTTTAATTACCGGGAATGATTATCTAATGGTTTTTGATTCGGCGTATTTTGATCAACCAATTCTCTATTACAAACTCTACAACAAAACAAAAGGGAACACATTTGTTGGTGATGTATTTGAAGTGCAAAATGGTGTTGAAAGCCCTTTGTTTGATGGATTGAGGATTGTTGCAAATAACGACACGACCAGTTTTGCTACAGTTAAGGAATCATTAACCAAATGGATTGCAGGAAGTTCGAACGCTAATTTGTTGATAAAACCTGAATTATCTTCATCGGGTTGGAAGGGGAAAGCTGATTATGAAATTAGATTCAGTGATCATATTGTGGATACTACAGATTTTCAATATGGTTCATACAAAATCTTTCCGATAAACTTTGAGATTTTTAATATTACTTCAAACTATAGAACAAAGCTCGCCATGTCGGATCTGGACATGTCACACCTCTTTTCTCTAGGAGATGAAATTCGCATCTTTGAGAGTGTTGGAAGTTCGTATAGACCTTCTTGCGTTGTAAACTATTTACCCCCGAAATCTCAAGGAACAGAAATAATTCCCCCTGATGCTGGAGATGTTTTCCGCATTGTTGCTAAGAAAGAATTTGTAAAAGGAGATTCGATAACTTTTACTACTTCCGGTTTGGTTGGTGTTAGAGATAGGGAACTAAAACCGTCTTCTTATTCTCTTTCACAAAACTATCCGAATCCATTTAACCCGGTAACAAAAATTCAGTTTACTCTTCCGCAAAATGAAATAGTGAAAATAAAAGTTTACGATTTTCTTGGAGCGGAGATTGCAACGCTGGTAAACAGAGAAATGAACTCCGGTAGTTACGAAGTTGATTTCAACGGCAAAACTCTTGCAAGCGGAATTTATTTTGTACGCATGGAAGCGGGAAAATTTGTAGAGACGAAGAAGATCGTTCTCTTAAAATAATTGGTACTAATAGCACGCGGATTACGCGGATAAAACGGATGACAACGGAATTGATCAGTGTTAATCCGTTAAATCAGTGCAATCCGCGTGCTATTGTTTTAAACTCTAACTTTTATCACCACTTTCAAAACCTGGGAATTTCCATTAACCGAGATTCCCGGTTTATGAACTTCATGAGGAAAAATGACCCCGAACATTTTTTCTCCAAGATGGTAATGCTCACCGGTTCCTTTAAAAAATTGTACATCGTTAATTTCATCGTAGTCGGTTGTGTGGTTCATTTCTCCAATTCCAACGATCCCGATTTCTTCAAATCCGGAAGCAACAAATTGAATATCAATATATTTTCTGTGCGCCTCCCATTTTAATTCATCGGCGGATTGAGTTTCGTATCTGTTCACAATTACAAAAACATTTTCACCGTCAAGCGGGTATTTCCCATTTGCAACATGGGTAAAATCGGTTCGCAGTAAATAGTCAAACGCCATTCTAAAATTTTTGTGCATCCCGAAGCAGAGAGAAGCATTTCTAAGATTATCAATTACCATAATTATTCCGCTTTAGTTTTAAAACCTTTCATCATCCATTTCCTTGAAAGGAATAAACCTACCGGACTGATGATAGCTATAAATCCGTAAATCAACCACATCATTTCTGTGTTCATCATTTGTGGTGCAACTCCTTCCGGGCAGTAGTGCATCAAGAACCAGCCGGAGTACAAACTAGTTACCACCTTTGTTAAAAACCATGGGAACTGCCCGATGCCCATATAAATACCGGTCATTCCTTTCGGAGCAATTTCTGCAACCCACTGGAGAAATCTCGGCTGCCACATCGCTTCGCCTATCGTCATGATAATTAAATATCCGAAAACTGTGTAAAGACTTGGTCCGAGTGCAAGCAGAAATGTTGGAGAAGCCATTACCAATGTTCCAAGGATCATCATCTTATATGCGTTTCTATTGGATGTAAATGCAGCAACCATCGGCGTTAAAATGAAAATCAAAATCGGGTTGAAGTTTGTGAAGAACTCAAAGTTGTCACTCACCACACCGGTAAAAGCTCTGTTAAAATAAACCGGAAGCGTAAGCCAGTTGTGCGCAAACAAGGTTTGTACCGGAATCAAAATAAAAATGAAGTAGAGAAAACGCATATCCTTTAACGGAAAGTTCTTCATGTAATATTTCATTTTATCTTTTAGAGGAAGATTTTCAATTGAATTTTCTCCTTCGGATTTTGAACTAATATCAGTAACCGTTGCTTCTTTAATTGCTTTGTTCGTAATTACGAACATCACAACAAAAATTCCGGCAATGGTAAGAATAACATACACCCAGAAAACTCCGGTGATAGCGAAACTTTTTCTTATCGGGGGAGAAATTAGTCCGGGAAGAAATCCGCCAAGATTCATAACAGCGTAAAGCATTGCGTAACCCATCGCAGAAGTTTTTTCGGTAGTGAATTGTTTTACCGCCGCGTAAGCAGCAGGTTGATATATCCCATATCCTAGAACAATCCAAAATATTCCAAACATTGCGACTGAGTGGGGAATGGACCAAAGCCCGTTAGCGCCAAACTGTGGACTTACGGTAAGCAGCACTCTTCCTATCAACATCAGGATTAGCGAAACTAAAAAAGATTTTCTTACACCGATAATATCGACGGTTGCGCCGAGAAAAAGCATACTCAAGGTAATTCCGGCAGTAAGAACACCAACCATTTGTCCGGCATTAATATCGTTCAATCCGATGTAATCGTTGAAGAAAATGGTTAGTAAACCGACTACGCCGAAATAGGTTAATCCTTCGAGCAGGTAAGAAAGATTAACGCCCCATAATGCGCGAGGCGCGCGGAAAAGATCAATGAACGGCTGAGTGATCTCTGCGATTGTCTGTTGCCATACGCTTTTATTTGCGTTGTTGTTTTTATCTTCCATTACATTCCTTTTGGATTCAAAATGATGTTAAATATTCTATGAAATTCTTATTGAAAAATAGGAAGGAAGTTCGACATTA
>JAVHOS010000074.1:14614-21757 GCA_036170205.1 Ignavibacteriaceae bacterium
GCGGCTAATTGAGCACTATAATTATATTTAACAAAAAGAATATCTTTCTCTTGCTTGGACAAATTTGGATTCGCACGAGCGATTGCTCGTTTTGAGAGTTTTATAATTGTTGAAGAAAAAAACTGCATCTGGTCAAATTTTTTGGAGAAAGGAATCGTTCGAAGTAGAGAGATTAATATCTGTTCAACTTTTGGATCCGTATCAATAGATTGAGTTACCATGATCTATTTATTCGTCTCCCAAAGTAAATGCTTTTTCTGCAGTAACCGTTTGAGAGGAGTTTTTGTCTTTGATGTTAATAACGAGTTTGTATTTTCCTTTTACAAACGTAGAATCAAGTTCAAACTGAATGTTGAGCTGCTGATCGGTAAGTTTTTCTTTTTCTTTGGCGATCATAACATCGGAAAATTTGTTTGCAACTCGTGAGCCGTCAGGTTTTTGCAAATCAACGTTGTAGCTTAATTCTGAATTGAACAATCCATCTGTTTCGTTTTGCTGAAATCCTTTTACGATCACGGATGCGTTTACTTCCCAGGCGCCGTCGCCCATATCAAATGCGGCTGCTTCTGGGTTAACTGCCTGCAGTTTTGTCTCTTCTTTTTTACTGCAACCGGCAATAAAGAGAAACATGAAAATTAAAATCGATAAATATTTCATTTCATACCTTACTTAATATCATCGCGTCTTTGTGCCTTTGCGTTGAAAATTAACCGCAGAGACGCGAAGACGCAAAGGTAAAATTATCCGTTCTTAGATTTAAATTCATTCATAAATTGAACAAGCGCTTCGGCGCCTTTTAGCGGGAACGCATTGTAAACTGAAGCCCGGATTCCGCCAACCGAACGGTGACCTTTCAATCCGATGAATTGCGCTTTTGTCGCTTCATCAATAAATTTCTTTTCAAGTTCTTCGCTCGGCAAGCGCCAGGTAATATTCATTAGTGAGCGGCTGTCTTTTTCTGCGTGACCTTTGTAAAATCCGCCGCTGTTATCAATTGCATCGTAGATCAATCCGGCTTTTGCGAGATTGGTTTTATACATCGCATCGAGTCCGCCGTTTTTTAACAAATATTTTGTAACCAACGCGATGATATAAATTCCAAACACATTTGGAGTGTTGTAAAGGGAATCATTCTCGGCGTGAGTTTTAAAGTTCAACATGGTGTGGAGAGAATCTTGACTTCTTTCCAATAAATCTTTTCTAAGAATATTCAGCACAACTCCCGATGGTCCGATATTTTTTTGCGCTCCGGCATAGATCAACGCATACTTGTTCACATCAATTTTTTTATGGAATATATCTGATGAAGCATCGCATACTAACGGCACGTTCCCAACTTCAGGTTCGCTGTGCCATTCGGTTCCGTAAATAGTATTGTTTGAAGTATAATGAACGTAGGCAGCATCTGCATCAAGTTTCAATTCATCTTGTTTCGGAATTCGTTTAAAATTTTCCGCTTCGGTTGAAGCCGCAACATTAATGGTTCCAACGCGCTTGGCTTCTTTCAACGCTTTTTTAGACCAGGCTCCGGTGATGATATAATCGGCTTTATTTTTCGGCGGCATTAAATTGAGCGGAACCATTGAAAACTGTAAACTTGCGCCGCCTTGTAAAAATAAAATTTGATAATCGTCGCTAATGTTTAATAATTGTTTCACACCTTTTTTTGCATCGGCTAAAATTGCATCAAAGGTTTTTGAGCGGTGGCTGATCTCTAAGATTGACATCCCAACGCCGGGGAGAGTAAATAATTGTTCTTGCGCTTCTTTTATTACTTCTTCCGGTAATATTGCAGGACCGGCATTTAGATTATATACACGATTTTGCATGACTTGTTCCTTTTCTTTTAAAGTTGAGAAATTGCTCACTCAAATTTACAAGAAATAATTTATACTCTCAATCAATTTCGCTTCAAGTTTCGGAAAGATTCTCTTTCACTTTTGGAAGGGTTACGCAAATAGTAGTTCCTACATCAACTTCACTTTCGATGGTAATGCTGCCGTTATTCTTTTCAGCTAATTCCTTGCAGAGAAGTAATCCAATACCGGTACCGGCTTCTTCTGCGGTACCCCTTGTAGTATGGCGGGTTTCAATTTTAAAAATCTTTTCTAATAAATCCGGTTTAATGCCTATGCCGTTATCGATAATGTAAATCTCAAGATCCTCGTCTTTTTCTTTTGCGGAAATTTCAATCTCACCGTTCGGATTTGTAAACTTAACGGCATTAGAAATTAAATTTTGCATGATCGATCTAAAGCTGTATTTATCGGCATAAACCAGCAGCGGAGTAGTTATGCTTAGCGAAATGGCGATCTGTTTTTTTTCTGCATTTGCTTTGAGCAAAGTTAGAATTTCCGGAATTTCGATTATCAAGTCAATCGCTTCGGGGGCTAATTCAATTCTATCGGTTTGTATCCGCGACCAATCTAAGAGATTTTCGATCAGTGTATAAACCCGCCCGATAAGAGTTTTCAAGTATCCAACCGTCTTTAATCTCTCGTCGCGATCCATTAAATCATATTCGTTAGAAAGGAGTTCAGAGTACCCAAGTAAACCGGTGAAGGGACTTTTAAGATCGTGCGCAATAATCGAAAAGAATTTATCCTTCGTTGCGTTTGCTTCTTCAAGTTCTTTACTCTTCTGCAAAATCGCCTGGTTCTTTTCTTCAAGCAGCATTTTCAACTTGTGGATTTTTACAAACCGGTAAAAAAGGAAGAAGAGGATGCTTATTCCGCCCACGGTAACGGCGATGAAAATTCTATTTGTTATTTTGTGTTTTTCAATTTCGAGTGATTGAATTTTCTTTTCCTTTGTAAGGAGTTCAACTTCTTTTTCTTTTTCATCTATTTCATTAAAGACGCGCAGCTCAGCAATTTTGTCGCTCGTTAGCGAGTTTAACATGGAATCAGAATAAACCGAATAGAGTTTGTGAAACTCCAATGCTTTTTTGCAGTCATCTTTTGTTTCATATAAATCGGAAAGCGCAAAATAGGCTGCCGCGACATTCTTTTTGTTATTGTGAGCTATGGCTTCGTTTAAGCTTAACGTAAAATAAGATTCGGCTTTATCAAGCGAATCTTCTTCAAGGCTAAGTTTGCCGAGATTTAAAGTGGTTTTTGAGATTCCATAACTATCATCAAGGTTCTGCCATAGCTTAAGCGCTTTAAGAAAATATTCAGAAGCTTTTTTAGTATTTCTTTTTGAAAGATAAACTTCACCCAAATCGCTTAGAGAAAAAGCTTGTCCGGAGAGATCATTGCTTTCGCTTTTAATTTTTAACGAAAGATTTTGGTATTCGATAGCTTTATCATAGTTGCCTTTTTTAAAGTAACTAACGCCAAGATTGTTATACGCTCTTCCCAGAACATATTTGTTGGCAAATTTATCTGCAAGCAGTAAACCCCGACTTGCATAGACGATGGCTTCATCCGGACGGTTGAGTTCATTATAAATATTGGAAATGTTATTTAACGTAATGCAAGTTTCAAAATCATCGTGCAGTGCTTCTTTTTTCCCGAGAGCCTGAGTAAAGTAATCAAGCGCGGAAGAAAACTCGCTCCACTTCCAATAAATTAATCCGATATAATTTAAGACTTGAGCTTCCTGCCGTTTAAATTTATTTGCCTTTGCAATCTTAAGCGAAGCCTTATAGTTTTGGTAGGCGGGAATATATCGTTCTCTTTTCCAGTTTAGAAGTCCGATATGATTATACGTTTCGCAAATCTGGAAACTATCTTTTAGTTGAAGAAAAATATCCAGGGCATTTCTATATAGTGGTTCAACCTTATCTAATTCATTTTTACGGTAAAGATTAAAACCAATGTTTCGTTTGGCAACCGCCTCTCCATAAGGGTAATGAATCTTTCGTGAAAGTTGAAGGGCTTCTTCAGCGTAATTGGAAGATTTAATAACTGATATTCGATTTGTTGCATCAGCTAATTCATTTAGGAGATCAATTTTTTCTTTGCCGGATACGGAAACAAGTTTTTTCTGAAGCGAATCGAAGGATGGTTGTGAAAACGAACTTGAAGAAATTTGGAGAAGGGACAGAAAAGCCAACGGAAAAATTTTCCATAATTTTAGAAAAGAGAAAAGATGATATCCGAAAGTCTTCACGTCCTTGTTAAACTAATTTTGGTCATTCACTTTTTTTATTCCGGCATAGCATCTAAGCCGGATGCTTATTTGCAATTTAGTAAAATGAATTGCAATAGAAAAATTACAACTGAGTTAAATGGTATGGATCAGCAACCCGTCTCTTAATTTCGGTTCAAACCAGGTTGACTTTGGCGGCATCACTTCATTTGCATCGGAAATGTTCATGAGATCATTTACCGTAACTGGATATAAAGAAAACGCCACGGCAAATTTTGCGCTGTTAACAAGTTTTTCCAATTCTCCCGTGCCGCGAATTCCGCCAACAAAATCGATTCGCTTATTTGTCCGGGGATCATCAATTCCCAGAATCGGATTAAGTAAAAAGTTTTGCAGAATACTCACATCCAGATGATCGCCAACTGATGCCGACAAACTATTGCTTGCCAAAACGGCGTCAAGCGCTTTCAGCAAATACCATTCTCCGTCAACAAACATGCAAAATGATTTTGCTTCTTCAGGTTCCTTTAAAGTCGATTTTTCAACTGAAAATTTTTCTGCAATAGCGTTAAGAAATTCTTCTTTGGAATTTCCGTTAAGATCCGTTACAACCCGGTAATAGGGAAGAATGTGAAGCTGTTCAGCCGGAAAAAGTACCGCAATAAAAAAATTATACTCTTCCGAACCGGTGTGTTGCTGATTATTCTCCATCTTCACTTTTCTTGCACGGCTTGCGCTTGCCGCCCGGTGATGCCCGTCAGCGATATAGAAATTATTTACCTTAGCCATTTCATCAACAAATAATTGGTTGAACTCGGCGGGTAAAATCCAAACTGTATGCTGAATCCCATCTGCGGCGGTAAAATCGTACAGCGGTTTTTCTTTCAAAGTAATCTTTTCAACCACCAGATCAATTGAAGGAACACCTTTATAAGTTAAAAAAACCGGACCGGTTTGCGCTTCGGTTGCAACGATATGATTTGTTCTATCGTCTTCTTTTTCTTTCCGGGTTTTCTCATGCTTTTTAATAACATCATTCTCATAATCATCCACAGAAAATGTAGCCGCAATTCCTGTTTGAGGTCTGCCGTTCATTACCAATTTATATAAATAAAAATGAGGTTCCGCATCAATTATCAGCGGGGCGTTTCTTTTAATTTCTTTTAACACTTCTTTAGCTTTTTGATACACTTCTTTTGCATAGTGATCTAAGGTATCGGGGAAATGAATTTCCGACCGCGTACAATTTAAAAGGCTGAGAGGATTATTTTGTGCTAATGTGCGAGCTTCCTCTGTGTTTACAACGTCGTATGGGACACTTGCTACGTTAGTAACCACTTCGGAAATCGGGCGCAATGCTTTAAAGGGACGGATGACTGCCATATTTACTCCAAAAGATTGAAAATTTATATCACAAAAATCGGAAAAAATTAAGAATAAACCATTCGATTTGCTTTACTATCTTTTTAGAATTAAATATATTGCAAAAAATATATTTGGGTTTATGAAGACGTATTCATATTTGTTAGATGTTATCGAGAAAAAAAGAGCGGCTTATCTTATTCTTGTCGATCCCGATAAAATTTCCGGCGAAAAATTAACCTCGTTTGTTTCGGCATGTAAAAATGCCGGGGTTGACGGATTTCTTATCGGCGGCAGTTTACTGATGGGAGGCAATCTTGAAGCTGCGATTGATACCATTAAAAATGGCAGTGATCTTCCGACGATCATTTTTCCCGGCGCTGTGCATCAATTGTACGACCGGGCGGATGCTGTTTTGTATATTTCTCTAATCAGCGGCAGAAACGCCGAACATATCATCGGCAAACATATTATTGCAGCGCCGATAATTAAACGGATGGGGCTTGAACCAATCTCAACCGGCTATATGTTAATTGAATCGGGAGTAAAAACTACGGCAGAATATATCAGCGGAAGTTTACCGATTCCGCGCAACAAACCGGAAATTGCGGTTGCAACAGCGTTAGCCGGGCAGTATTTAGGGATGAAATTTATTTATCTTGAAGGCGGTTCCGGAGCGCAATATTCGGTTCCAAAGGAAATGGTTTCAGCGGTTTCAAAAGCTGTTGATATTCCGGTTATCGTTGGCGGTGGAATCCGCACACCACAAGAAGCACATGAGAAAATTGAGAACGGCGCTAAAATTGTTGTAACGGGCAACTATTTTGAAGACGAGAAAAATTGGGATTTGCTCAAAGAGTTTGCTGATGCAATACATAAGAAAAATTAAAATTTATTAACCAGGGAATTAAAATTGGATAAACAAAAATTTATTTCAGATTCACTCACGGAAAGTTCTGAAACAAAATTAAAAATATTGGAAAGCTGTTCCGGCGATATTGAAAAAGCTGTCGATCTTTTAGTTGATGCATATAAAAAAGGAAAGAAACTTTTACTCTGCGGAAACGGCGGAAGCGCTGCCGATTGCCAGCACATCGCAACAGAATTAATGATCCGTCTTAGTCATCACATACAGCGTCCCGCTCTTCCGGCAATTGCTTTAACCACAGACACATCAAATTTAACCGCCGGCGGAAACGACATCGGATATGAAAATGTTTTTGCTCGCAACGTTGAAGGTTTGGGAAATGAAGGTGATATTCTCCTGGCAATTTCAACGAGTGGAAATTCTCCCAACGTTATAAAAGCTGTTGAGATGGCTCATTCCAAAGGATTAAAAGCAATCGGATTTTTAGGAGGCAACGGAGGGAAATTGAAATCCTTAGTTGATATTCCAGTTGTGATCCCGTCAAATAACACCCAGCGAATACAAGAGGGACACATCACTGTTGCCCACATTGTATGTGAATTAACAGAAGAAGAACTCTACGGCGGGAAATAAATTTCTTATCTAAAAATTAGTCCTTTGCTGCACACAAAGAATTGTTACAAAAGGAAATTTTAAGTATTTTTGAAGCGAAGAAATTAAAAAAATCTTCGGAGAGATGGCAGAGTGGTTGAATGCGGCGGTCTTGAAAACCGTTAAGGATGTAAGTCCTTCCGGGGTTCGAATCCCTGTCTCTCCGC
>JAVHOS010000075.1:0-1096 GCA_036170205.1 Ignavibacteriaceae bacterium
TCAAATATTCATCGTACGATTGCTCTAACTTCAACTCTTGCGACCACTCAACGTTATAACCTTCATCCTGTGCATCGATACAAGGTTTATCGACTTTCAGCTCATCAAGAATCTGTACGGTTTTTAACTCAAAAAATCTTCCGCCGGTTAAATAAGAAGTAATAATATTTTGTGTAAGCTGTGTGTGTGGTCCAGCGGCGGGACCGAGAGGCATTTCCAAAACTTCGTTGAAAATTTTTATTTGAGATGAGTTCTTCTTGAAAAAGAAATTTGATTTGTGAATACCAAAAATAGTCTGTTCGTTTTTATATTCGGTTATCATCCAATCAAAAAGTTGATTAAAGGGAATTGGGGTCATTTGATCGGACATGAATTTGTTCCTTCAGAATGTTTAACCATAAAATATTTGATCTTTCTCTTTTTGTCCTTGTGAATTAAGGATTCAAAATTAGTGAGAATATTTAAAACAATCCCTATAAATATTATAAGAGAATTTGTAAGTTTGTTATCCAATTATGAAAAAATATATTTGGTGAAATCAGTAAATCAATATTACCCTTCACAACTACGGCTGACATTCCTGCCACGTCGCACCGAAAATCACAATTAAAAATGGAAAACAATATGGAACGTGCAAAGCAAATACTCGATCTCGCAAAAAAATATGAACAATACACAGCAGAAAATCTTTCAAAACTAATTAAGATAAAATCTCTCAGCTCAAAAGAAAAAGACGTCATCTTAGAATTAAAACGAATGATGGAAGAAGCCGGTTTTGATGAAGTGAAGATAGACGGGCTCGGAAATATTATCGGTAGAATCGGCAATGGCAAAAAAATTATTGCGATTGACGGACATATCGACACAGTGGATTTAGGAAATTTGCAAAACTGGAATTTCGATCCGCTTGGCGGAGAAATTAAAGACGGCTTTGTACATGGTCGGGGAAGCGTTGATCAAAAAGGAGGACCAATTGCCGCAATTACTGCCGGAAGAATTTTAAAAGAACTCGGCTTAACGAATGATGTGACTCTTCTTGTTACCGGAACGGTGATGGAAGAAGATTGCGATGGTCTCTGCTGGAAATATCTTGTTG
>JAVHOS010000076.1:0-1095 GCA_036170205.1 Ignavibacteriaceae bacterium
GCTATGGGAGTTTGTATTTCGTGATTCGTTTCCTCCGAAAATTCCTTCAAACTCCGGTACTCTTTTTTCGCCGTCTCAGCCAAAAACAATAGCGACTTATTAAGCTGATCGAATTCTTCAATTGTTGATGCAGATAAATTCAATCCGACATCATTCTTCAGCGAAAAGTTTTCAAGTTTATTTAAGGTGTTGTAAAAATCTTTTAGAATTTTTTTAGAAAAGGTTTTGTTCATAAAATATAATAGTAACACCAGAATGAAGAGAGCTGCAAAAGTTACCGATGCGATAGTAAAGAGCATCTCTTCTTTTTCGATCAATGAGATTCTGGTAATTATTTTATACTCTCTTCCGTTCGCTTTTACAAAAGAAGTAAATTGTCTGAATGGATCTGCTTCATCCTCTTTTTTTGAGTTTATCAAAACATCAGTGAATCCGTTTTTATTATTTATTTGATCAACCGAAAGGATCTCTATGAACGGCGGAAAGCTTACAGCTTTACCTTCCTGTAATTTTTGCACAACCTTTATTGAGATGCTCAGCAGTTGTTCATCGGTTTCTTCGGTGATGGAATTCTCGATAACAAAATAGAGCCCGACCGATATGACAACGAAAATCATTATCGAGCTAAAAAGAAAGTAACGGCTAATTTTATTTATGAGTTTCATCTAAGGCTGAATTTGTATCCTATTCCGTAAAGAGAATGAATATAGTCTTTCGCGCCCTGTTCAATAAGTTTTTTACGAAGATTTTTTATATGTGTGTAAACAAAATCAAAGTTATCAAATGCATTTGCATCATCACCCCAAACATGTTCAACAATTGATTCTTTTGTGACTACTCTCTCTTTATTACTTGCGAAGAAGAGAAGAATATCAAACTCCCTTCTGGTTAATTCAAGCAGATTTTCATAAACACTTACTTCCCTCTTTTCCGTTACAATTTTAATTTCATTAAGATGTATTTCACTGCTTCCGTCAAAATTTCTTCTTCTAATTACCGATTTAAGTCTTGCATTAAGTTCCGCAAGATGAAACGGTTTGGTGAGATAATCATCTGCTCCAAGATCAAGTCCGGTTAGCTTATCATCGAGCGTGT
>JAVHOS010000077.1:0-1094 GCA_036170205.1 Ignavibacteriaceae bacterium
TTATTTGCATTCTTTTCAACTTCAACGGTTACAATTTTTTCTTTGCATCCGGTGAGGTAAATGATTGACATACCTAAGAACAAAACAATGAAATTCTTTATCATAAAATCTCCAATAATTTTCAACTCACAATTTAGATCATTTCACAGCCACTCTAATTGTGTTCGTTTGCATATCGCTATTAGAAGAGCTGGAATAGTAGAGAAAATATTTGTTGTTAATTTTTCTACAACTTGGGTAAACAACTTCATATGCTTTTCCTCCTCTTGTATCAGCCAAAGTGAAGAAAGGTTTTGTGGTCGTTTGAATCCAAGTGTATCCATCTTTTGAAGTAGCCATACCAAAACCGGTGCCTTTGGCATCCATAAAAATCATATCATACCTATCATTCTCAACAATAACGGAGGGGTAATAAACCTTCCCATCCCAACTTTGAGAATTTGATAAAATGGGATTTCCATTATATCGTGTCCATGTTTTTCCATCATTTGAGATTGCTAAAGAAATTCCCCCATTAAGTTGTATTTGGGTCATCGTCTGCGGATTAGAACTGACTGAATAATACAAAAAGTAAACGCCGTTAATTTTTACAATATCACCGGCAGAAACTCGATATTCACTTGTAGTAGATTTTAAAATCGGATCTGAATACCTTTGCCAATTGATTCCATCATTGGATTCTGCCAACCCGGTTTGCCATTCAGCGCTGGAATTTCTAAATCCTACGTAATACATTCTATAAATTCCGTTATCTTTTATAACTGCTCCAGGAATAACACAATTGGCGTCCCATCTGTTTATGTTTGTGCTGTCATTATTTTGTAGATTAAAAAGATTTGTCTTGATGATCTTCCAACTATAGCCATCGTAAGATTCTGCATAACCTGTGTTCGGGGCAAATCCAGGGGTAAGAATCGCGAACCACATTTTAAATTTACCTTCGTCATAGATAACTTTTGGTTGATTACAAATAGATTGAGGGTAGTTTGTACTTGGCATTTTTAACACTGGATTCATTTCATAATCACTCCAAGTAGTTGAAGGTTTCGTTCCCCAATTCACCAAAATATAAATACTTCCAAGTCCTGTGCTTG
>JAVHOS010000078.1:0-1091 GCA_036170205.1 Ignavibacteriaceae bacterium
TTTGTTGCAGCAGATACGCTTAATGTTAAAGGATCATTTGATGGCTGGGCAGCCGGTTTACAAATGACGGATGCTAATAGTGATTCTATTTATACAGCTACTGTTACAACGGGTGTAAATGTTGGTGACGTAGTGAACTTTAAATATATGTTTAATCATGGTGGAAACGCCACATGGGAAGGTGATCCCAATAGAACATTAACTGTCGTATCTGGCGCAAATGTTTTTGAAGATTACTTTGATAGGCTTCGCCCAAAAGTAAGGAAAGATATTTCTGTCTATTTCTCTGTGGATATGGAACTAGAAAGAAGAGCTGGGCTTTTTGATCCTAATGGCGGAACAGTTGAACTTCGTGGTGACATATTTGGATGGGGACCTGGCAAAACTATGACTCCAAGTGCAATAAACACAGATCTTTATGAAACAACACAAATAGTGTCTGCCGGTGTTGACGATAAAATCAGTTTTAAGTTTTGGCATAGTAACCCAGAGACTTGGGAGCAAGGTAAATTAACCGATGACACCCAAGACAATAGATATTTCACCATCACACAAGATGATTTTAATGCTTCCTCTGTTGCTGTTGAGTTATCTTTCAATAATGGTTCAATAGATAAAGTTTTAAATCAAGATGCTTATATTACCTTTACTTGTAACACAAA
This sequence comes from Ignavibacteriaceae bacterium, assembly GCA_036170205.1. GTDB lineage: Bacteria > Bacteroidota > Ignavibacteria > Ignavibacteriales > Ignavibacteriaceae > UBA1563. The sequence continues at coordinate 663 of JAVHOS010000078.1, forward strand.
AGATCGATCTATTACTGACGCACCGGCTAATACAGTATTTGAAACTGTTTACATGGCTGGCGCAAACTCTCCACTTCAATGGCCAGGTGGCGGATGGCCGACATCCGATAGCGCTAAAATTATATTTCTACATGATGACGGTATTGATGGTGACGCAGTTGCAGGAGATAAAATATTTTCCAAAACAATTAAATTCACTCAATATTCAATCTTAAAAGTAGAGTATAAATACGGCGCAAACTGGGGAATAGGTCCAGTATCTAATCCAATATATCCTAATGATAACGAAAACGGAGTTGGCGCCAATCATTATTTGCAGCTTGGCAAATTCACCTCTAGTGCTACGATAGTTGATACTTTTGGTATTACAAAAACTATCGATGTTACCAAAGTAGAAAAAGAAGGGAATGCAATTCCGACAATCTTTGC
>JAVHOS010000079.1:0-5127 GCA_036170205.1 Ignavibacteriaceae bacterium
ATTCCTAATTCCACATTCCTAATTAAATTAAGCTTACGCCAAAGATAATCAATAGCCCGGCAAGAAAAGAAATGATTACTAATGCTTTATGGTTCTTTAGTAATTCGCCAAATACTGCGTGAAACGAAAGATAAACAAATCCACCCGCAATGTTGGCTTCAACAAAAGCCAGCCAATACATATTAAAATATTTCGCAAGGAATAAATCACCTACAAGCGCGCCAAACACTGTTGCCGATTCTACAAAAAACACATACTTGAGAATTTTTCCCTTAGTGTAATTTGCTCCGACCATTAATGAAGCAAGAGCCAATCCTTCAGGGAATTTATGTGCTAACACCGCCAATAAGATCGAGTTAGCTTTTCCATTTTCGCTTATTCCGCCGGTGGATAGCGCCAATCCATCAAGAAAAGAATGGAACGATAAAGCCGTGAACAATAAAAGCACAATCTCAGAAAATCTCTTTGTTGTCTGTTCGTCAAAGTGAGAAGCAGAACAAGCCGGACAAACATGAAAGTAATATTTACTTATTACCCAAAAGAGAAGATAACCGGAAAAAGTCGCTAAAATTAACTGAATAACCGAAAGATTTGTAGAAGCTTCGGGTAATATCCCAATTACAGCAGCGCCCAACAGAGCTCCGGCAGAAATTGAGATTAAACTGCAAAGCTTTTTGTGATCAAGCTTAACAAAGAATATTAATCCTGCTCCAAGTAATGCTGAAATGAGCGCTAAAACTGATTTCGCTAAAATTGTATAATCCATTTTACTTTTTTTGTAAATCTAAACTCCAATTTAAAACTTTTCTGAAGGATAGAGAAATTATTTCGACATGAAAGTGGTGAATCGTTAAGAAATATTGGGAAAGAACGACAAATAAAATTATATTTGCACCGTAAAAAATAATTTTCGGACGGGTGCAGGAGTGGTTGAACTGGCTACCCTGGAAAGGTAGTGTACCCGCAAGGGTACCGTGGGTTCGAATCCCACCCCTTCCGCAAAATATAAAAGCCGACTCATTAGTTTGATTCGGCTTTTTTTTCTTAATCCAAATCTTCCGATTTATTATCCCACAAATGCGTTTTTGTTTCTTCGACTATAACTTTACTCAATAAAAGGAGTGCAACCAGGTTCGGTATTGCCATCAACGCATTGGTTATATCAGCAAAAGTCCAAACAATATGTAACGATAAAACAGACCCGACTAAAACCGAAACCACCCAAGCCCACCGGTATGGTTTAATTATTTTAGAACCGAAAAGATATTCTGCTGCTTTTTCTCCATAATATGACCAACCGAGAATTGTTGAGAACACAAACGTGAGTAAACCAATAGTTAAAATTATTGGACCAACTACCGGAATATCTGCAAAAGCTTTTTGAGTGAGAGTTGCTCCATTCAATCCGTTTATCCATTCGCCGGAATTAACAACGACTAAACCGGTCAATGCGCACACAACGACGGTATCCCAAAATGTTCCTGTGGAAGAAACCAAAGCCTGACGAACTGGATTTTTTGTTTGCGCAGCAGCTGCAACAATTGGAGCGCTTCCTAAACCGGATTCGTTAGAGAATAATCCTCTCGCAATTCCATAACGGATAGCTTCTTTAATTGTGGCACCAGCAAATCCACCAATAACCGCATGACCAGAAAATGCACTTGAGAAAATCAAACCAATTGTATGTGGAAGAGTAGTGTAATTAATAACCAGAATGGTGATGCAACCAAGAACATAAAATATTGCCATAAACGGAACTAACTTTTCGCAAACATTTGCAATCGATTTAATTCCGCCAATAATTACTACGGCAGTTAAAACCATTAAAACAACTCCTGTAATCCAGGGAGAAATGTTGAAAGATGATTCGACTAAAGAAGAAATCGAATTTGATTGCACCATGCTTCCAATACCGAATGCAGTAACTGAAGTGAACGCTGCAAACAATACTGCAAGCCACTTCATGTTCAAACCTCTTTCCAGGGCATACATTGGTCCGCCGGAATATTCCCCATCTTTATTCTGCACGCGGTATTTAACAGAAAGGAGCGCTTCAGAGTATTTTGTCGCAATTCCAAAAACACCGGTGAGCCACATCCACAACACAGCGCCGGGTCCGCCCGCTGCAACCGCAGTTGCAACACCAACAATATTTCCGGTACCAATTGTAGCAGCTAAGGCGGTGGTAAGCGCTCCAAATTGGCTAATATCGCCTTCCCCTTCTTTCTTTTTAGATAAAGATATTTTAATCCCTTTACCGGTATAACGTTGAATGAACTTTAACCGAATAGTTAAATAAATGTGCGTCCCAAAAAGAAGAATTAATAAAGGATAACCCCAAATAAAATCACTGATCTGTGTTAAAAGTTGTTCGACATAAGCCATAGATGAATTCCTTCAATTAAGTGAAATATTGCGCTCAAATTAGTGTAAACGAATTAATCCACAAAACATTTCGAAGGAACTAATTTCTCTTTTTAAGAGAATCTGATTGAACTACAAGATATTCACGAATTAATTTACTTTGATACTCGTCGAGTCGAGCTTTCTTTTCCATGCGTACAATTACGGAATCCCAATCTCCCGTTCCAAATTTTTCTTGTCGATATAGAGCATGACATCCTCCACATTTTTCTTTGTACAATTGTTCCCCGGATAAATTGCCATTTCCTTGTTTGATTGATTTTTCGTTTGAGCACGCCGCAAATACTAAAAGAAAAAGTAGCCATACAAAGACTAATTTCATAATTCAATTCCGAGTATGGTTCTTATCTCATACCTCTCGTGACCCAGTAAATCCAAACCAGATTTAACTTCAGGCGAGCCGGTTACTTGAGATAAGAAGTTAAAAGTAAAATAGAATTTATCAGTCAATAAATTTATCGATGGACCGATGAACAAAGCAGAATTTGCTTTCTTTCCATAAATATCGTCAAAGTTAGAATGGTTTTTAAATTCAATTCCCGCCGCAAATGTAGGAGTAATATCATATCCAATGCCTCCGGTAAGTTCAAAGCTTGTTACATGATTATTTGCAATCACATCTCTGCCAATTTCTCCACTAATATTCAAAGCTGTTACAATATTTCCGATTCGTTTAGACAAAATGAGCTTTGATTCATATTCAATCTCTGATCCAACATAAGTCAACTCAACATAAAGTGCAGGATCAACAAATAATTCACCGAGTTCAGTTAAGCGGTAACGAAATTCGATCGCTGTACCGTCAAATCCAAATTCTTTCGAAGAAGTAGTTGCGTTTTCAATTTGCTGACTATTGAAATTCATGTAAAATGAAGTAGTAAGTCTATCGGTAATACCATATTCAAATTCCATTCTTGGCTGAAAGCGATAAAAATATCCGTCGGCTTTTCCAATCCGTGCAGTATTCCACAATTCAAATTCAAATGCTTTAGCTGGTAAAGTATTTGCTAAATAAGACCGCCCAAAATATCTTCTATCTGCTTGAATTGAACTAGTTAATATAAAAAAGAGAAAGAGCAAGAGAACCAAAATCATGTTTTTCATTTAAGAAACCTTTAAATTGATATTGATTTATTTTTAAGATTTATTTTGAAGAATAATCTTATGATTATTTAGACCTAATATAAATAACATTTTCCGAATGAGCAAATAATTGAACTGGAGTAACAAAAGAATGAGATCATATTATGAAATTACTATTGAAACCGAACCGTTTAACGCAGAAGTATTGAGCGGATTATTATGGGAACTTCAACCGTTAGGCATAGTCGAACTCGACCATTCGTTGATTTTAAGTTTTGATGCAGATGAAAAACTTGAAGAAATTGTCAAAAGCTTCTTAAAGCATTTGGTTGAAAGCGCTGTTATCAATTCATTTGAATATTCATTAAAAACAATTGAAGAAAAGAATTGGAATGAAGAATGGGAAAAAAATCTTAAAGTTATTAAGGTAACTGAACGGATTGTGATAAAACCTTCATTTAGAGAATACTCCCCCGCCCCGGATGAAATCGTTATAACGATTGATCCGAAAATGTCCTTTGGTACGGGTGAGCATCAGACCACAAAATTAATGCTCTCAATGTGTGAAAAACATATTGATAAAAAGACAAAAGTTCTTGACGTTGGAACCGGTACCGGAGTGCTTGCGATCGCTGCGGTGATGCTTGGAGCTGATTACGCATTGGGAATTGATAATGACGAATGGTGTTACGAAAACGCTCTTGAGAACATTGACCAGAATCATGTTTACGGCAAAGTAGAATTCCGATTAGCCGAAGTTGGGACTATTGCCGAACATGATTTCGATTGTTTATTAGCCAACATTCAAAAAGATGTGCTGCTTATTATCGCAAAGGATCTCGTCTCAAAAGTTAAAGTCGGCGGGAAAGTTTTTCTTTCCGGTCTGCTTTATACTGATGAAGCAGATATTTGTGATTGTTATACAAAACTGGGACTTTCACTCGCCGATAAAATGCAGTTGGATGAATGGATCGCTTTGGTTTTTGATAAATAATAATTAATTGATAGTTTGCTTAAAACATAGAAATGTCTAAAACTAAAAGCAGAAGACTTTTTCTAAATAATTATTTTGGAGATTATATGAAATCAAAGTTCTTAATATTAGTACTGGTTCTTCTTTTAACGCTTCCCTCTTTTGCGCAACATGATGCAAAGATTTGGGAGAAATTAAATTATCTGGTTGGCAATTGGGAAGGTGATGCAAGCAATACATCTACCGGAGGCGAAGGTGGTTTCACGTTCAAATATGATTTAGATAAAAATATTCTTGTTCGTACCGGTCATGCGGAAGACCCAAGTCCGAAGGAACCTAATGAGGGGAGCGGTTTCATTCATAATGATTTGATGATAATTTACCGGGATTCAATCGGCATACCGAATAAGGCTATTTATTTTGATAATGAATCTCATGTAATAAATTATACAATCACTTTTCAGAATAGCAAGGGAATTGTATTTACAAGCGACAAGTCACCAGGTACTCCGCGATTTCGTTTAACTTACAAAATTATCGATGATGTAACTGTGGATACGGTATTTGAAATTTCAAAAGATGGAGAGCATTTCTTTACCTATATCCAGGGAAAATCTAAAAGAGTAATAATAAATCAGTAAATAATT
>JAVHOS010000080.1:0-1085 GCA_036170205.1 Ignavibacteriaceae bacterium
GTAAGGTTTCATTAAACTTAGTTTTTCTCTTCTAAAAATAGAAAATAAAAAGGTGGTGGGGAAATGTCGGCGGGTTATAGAGCAACAGACTGAAGTCTGTGTTACGAATTTTTCCGTAGCGCAGACTTCAGTCTGCGCCTAAAAACTAAAACTCGCTCCTACGACCACCGTTCTTCTCCCAAAGTAACTTGATACTTCTTTTCTTTCGGAATAATCCGGGGAATAATAATATCCGAAAATATTTTTTAGATCAAGAATGTTTAATCCTTCGAGATAAAAGACGGTGCTGAGCTTATCAAACAGCGTTGTGAAATAGGTGATTCGCAAATCCAACCGCTTATAATTTTGAAAACGTGATGAGTTTTTCACACCGTAAACCGGTTCATAAACATTTTCGGTCAAACGATAATCCGAACCAACCACTGGTGTGAAGGGTCTGCCGGTAGCATATTTGAAGTTGATCCCAACTTGCCAATTGGCTGCAATAAAATATTTTGCGATCAACGAAAAGTTGTGAGTGATATCGAAAGAACTGCTTGTTAATTGCTCAAAGTCCATCCATTTCCTTTTTGTGTTAATAAATCCATACGAAATCCATCCGCTCCATCCGTTAGTTAATGTGCTTTTCAGAATTATATCTGCACCATCGGCAAAACCTTTGCCGCCATTATCATAATTGATTAGTGAATTTTCCAGAGGAAGATTTTTATAGTCTTTATGGTAAAGTTCAATTCTAAATGAATTGTCATCATCAAAAGTATAATCATAAGATACCACGTAATGAATCGCTTGCATCGATTTCAAATCCGGATTGCCATCAACCGGATTGAACAATCTTGGATCGGGAAGTTGATTAAAAATTCCACATGCAGTTTTTATTGTTGAATGCTCGTTCAACTTATACGACAAATTGACACGCGGATTTATCCAATCAAGTTTTAGCGAAGGAATATTATCGTATCTAATTCCAATTGCGCTCGCAAAATTTTCTATTCCAAAAGTTTTTGCCGATTCAAGTTCAAAATACCCACCAATTCTTGAGCTGAATATATCGGCATCAATTACTTTTCTTTGGGCATCGGGGC
>JAVHOS010000081.1:0-1085 GCA_036170205.1 Ignavibacteriaceae bacterium
AAAAAGCTCTATCGATTGAACCGGAGTTTTCTTGGGTTAAATATGTGCTGCTTCCGAAATTAGAGAAATCGAAAAACAGCACAAAAAATACTTTTTAATAAAAAGTTGATAGATAAAAAGGAAACAAATGAAATCTAAAATAATTTTAATTGCCTTACTGCTGCTCGGAAACTTATTTTCTCAATCCAAAATAAAAATTGAGGGAACTGTTTTTGATGAAGATAAAAAACCATTGCCGATGGTGATGGTTTTCTTATTCAATTCCGGTGATGGAACGATGAGCGATGATCAAGGAAAATTTTCCTTTTCAACAAAATTGAAAGGGAAAATTATTCTTAACGCAAATCTCATCGGATATGAAAAATTCAACAAAGAATTGGATTTGCAGGATCAAAAGAAAATTACAATAGATATTGAATTAAAAGAATCTGCGTTGAAGATGAAAGAGTCGGTTGTCTCCGCAAGTTCATTTGGATCCGAAAAAGGAAAAGGAGTAGTGTTAACCCGGATTGATGTTTTAACAACTCCCGGCGGCGCTGCTGATTTATTTCAATCGCTAAAAACAATGCCCGGTATTACGCAAGTTTCCGAAAGCGCCGAACTTTATGTGCGCGGCGGAGATCCGATTGAAACAATAACTATGATAGATCAAGCGTTAATCTATCACCCATTTTCGTACGAATCAACCTACGGGAGTTTGTTTTCAAACCTGAAAAACGAATTCATCAAAGGAATGTTTTTTTCAAGCGGCGGATTCTCCGCTAAGTATGGAAATGTTCTTTCAGGAGTTTTAGATATCGAAACAAAAGGAGTTCCAACATCTATGCACAGCAGCTTTGGAATTTCTTTGGCGAATACAAATTTCTCCGCCGAAGTTCCGATAATCGAAAATAAACTCGGATTCAGTTTTAATTATGATCAATCATTCACCAAACCGATTTTTTGGCTTAACGGCGGATTGGAAAAATTTACCGCTGCGCCGACTTCCAAAAATATTACCGGAAGCGTGAATTACGCATATTCAAAAACCGGTAAATTAAAATTATTCGGTATTTACGCAAGAGATATTCAAGGTGTGAATGTTG
>JAVHOS010000082.1:0-5068 GCA_036170205.1 Ignavibacteriaceae bacterium
AAAACATTTTTCATTTGAACTCCGGAATTAAAGATTATGATTTTCAATTTCTGTTATTTTATCAAGCCGCTTTTGATGTCTTCCGCCGCCAAACTTTGCGGTAAGCCAGGTTTCTAAAATTCCTTTTATGGTCTCTTCGCCAAGCGCTTTTGCCCCAACTACTAAAACATTTGCGTTGTTATGTTCGCGGGCGCTCTTTGCGGAAAACTCGTTGTAACAAGTTGCGGCGCGAATTCCCTTAATTTTATTTGCCGTTATCGCTGATGGAATTCCCGTTGCATCTACAATAATTCCAAAGTCGGCTTCACCGCTCTTAACTTTCTTTGCTGCGGCAAAAGCAAAATCAGGATAATCGCAAGAAGCTTCATCGAATGTGCCAACATCCTGAATTTTAAATCCTTTTTCAATGAGAATTTTTATCAACAGATTTTTTACCGAAAGTCCTGTGTGGTCACAACCAAGTACAACAACATTTTTGGTTTCTTTTGAATTTGTGAATTGCGGAAATGACGGTTGAATTGTATCGGCAGCAACTTTTTTAACAATGGTTATTCCCAAGTCTTTTATTTTATCTTTAGCTGAAGGTGTAAGTATATCGCCCTCTCCAACCGGAAGTACTTTCCCGCCGCTTTTAAAACTTAAAACAACATCGGCTTCGGTAATAACTTTTTTCATTTACAAATAATCGTTCAACTTATTCAGTTTGATAAAATCGACAACCTTTTTAACTTCCTGTGCGTTTTCTCTTTTGCAGACAAGCAGCGCATCATTTGTGTTGATTACAATTACATTATCCAACCCGATAACTGCCGTAAATTTATTTGGCGAATAGACATAAGAGTCGGAGGTTTTATCTGTATAGACCTCACCAACCAAGGCATTATCATTTTTATCTTTTGCTGTTAGTTGATGAACTTCTTCCCAGCTTCCAACGTCGCTCCAGGTAAACTTTCCTTTTATAAGAAAAACCTTGTGGGATTTTTCCATAACTCCGTAATCGATCGAAACGCTTCTAAGTTGTCCATATTCATTTAATAAAATTTTCTCAAACGATATGGGGTCAGCCGCAGATATATTTTTCAACGCTTCGGCAAGTTCCGGCATAAGAAGAGATATTTCATTAAGAATTGCGTCGGCTCTCCAAACGAACATTCCGCTATTCCAAAGGAAATCTCCGCTTTCCAGAAAGCTAAGCGCCGTATCATAATTGGGTTTTTCGGCAAAGGTTAAAACCTTGAAGATATTTGGTTCCTCTTCATTCTCATCAATTTGGATATAACCGTATCCGGTCTCCGGACGTGTAGGAGGAATTCCAATTGTTATTAATCCACCGGAAATGTTTGCGTAATTTACCGCTGTTTGTAACGATGCTTGAAAAATATCTTTTTCTCTAATGATATGATCTGCCGGAAGCACAACAATTACTGCTTCATGGTCAATTTTCCTAATCAGAATTGAAGCCAGTCCAATCGCCGCTGCGGTATTTCTTCCGAACGGTTCTTCAATTATATTTTTATCTGGAATTTCCGGTAATTGTTTACAGATTTCCCCTTTCTGCATTTTATTCGTAACAATAAAAATATTCTGATGATCAACAAACCCTTCAAGTCTATCCACTGTATTTTGAATCATGGTTCGATCATCAAAAATTTTAAGTAATTGTTTAGGAGATTTTTCGCGGCTTCTCGGCCAAAAGCGTGAGCCAACGCCCCCCGCCATAATAACGGCAAAAACTTTCATCAACTATTCCTCAATTTTAAAGTTTGTAATTTTTTACCAAAGTCTTCAGCTTTATTTAAGTAATACGTAATATCAATATCTTTGTTCCGCACTAAAGCCACAATAACAATCAAGCAGGCGCGCATCGCTTCGATCATTTCTTTTTCAGGTTTCAATTCCTTTAACTGAAGCATGTGAAATGCTTTCGCCAATATTTTATGCATTTCGGTTGTAATATCCGTTCCGAATTTTTCTGATAACGACGCGTTAACTTTCATCACCGATTCGAATTGCCTAAGTTCGAGTGATTTTATTTCTCCATCGCCAAGATTTTTTAGAACGGTTTCTATTTCTTTTACGGGTTTTAAAATTGTCGCTTCAAAATTTTGGAAGAAAAGATGATCGTCGTTCGCTTCTTCCTCAAAAATATAACTCTCTTTTATCTTAGCAGTTTTCATTTTTTCGGTAAGAGAATTCTTTCTCCCGGTCATATCTATTGTCAACGATTCATCTTTCTTTTCTTCAACAACACTGATCTGATTAAACTCATCCAACTTCTTTATAATTTCTTTGTAAGAACTTGGGTTCAACGCATCAAGAACTAAATTAAGATCTTTAACAACAAGTTCCGTGTGTTCTTTAAATTTTTCCGAGAGCTTCAAAAAATCAATTTTATTCAACTTTAAAAAGTTGTAAATCTCCTGCAGTTTTATCGCCAGCCTGGAAAACTGCGTGATCTTCTTCATTGAGATGATGAGTGTTTCTAAGTCACCGGCGTTAAGAATAGTTTCCTTCAGAAGTCCAAGCACTTCAATCTTCTCGCTGCTCAAGCGTAAATTATTTGCCGCAACGCTGATCGTTTGGATAATATATTGCTTCTTTAGATCCATTAACTGATATAAATTCTTGGAACCCGTTTTGAAATGTTGCAGGTAATTTCATAAGGGATTGTTTTGAGCACTCTGCTCCAATCCCATGCATCTATTTTGTGATGCTTACTTTCGCCAAGCAAAATCACCTTGTCGCCAATTTTGATATTTGCTTCGCCAACATCGAACATAATTCTATCCATCGTAACTCTGCCAACTTGCGGAAAGCGTTTATCTTTAATAATACAAAATATCTTGTTAGATAAATTACGATTTAAACCATCCGCGTAACCTATCGGAATCGAAATGATTTGTGATCTTTTTTTAAGGATAAACTTCCTTCCGTAACTAACCGATTCACCTTTATCAAACCATCTGCATGAGCTAACTTCAGAAATTAATGACATTACCGGTTTAAGTTTAATCGAAGAAGTTATTTCACTCGATGGCGGATAACCGTAAAGTGAAATTCCCGGACGAACCATATCAAAATAGGCTTCCGGCATTGTTAAGATTGCCCCGCTGTTGGCGAAGTGTCTTATTCCGGTTTTAATATTTTTCTTTTTAAGTTCGGTCAGAATTTGATTAAACCTTTTTAACTGAAGTTCCGCAAAAGTTTTATTATACTCGTCCGAAGTTGCAAAATGAGAATAGACTCCATCCAAAATAAACTTATCATTCAAAGAAACCTGTTCAATAAACCGAACCGCTTCTTGATATTTGACGCCGACTCTCCCCATCCCGGTATCAATCTTAACATGAACGTTAATTTTTTTTGCCGGCTTACTTTTTACTCCACCTTTACTTGATGCAAGTTTTTCTTCAAACAACTTTATATGTTCACCTGAAAAAATAGTAGGGATCAAATTATATTTAATAATCGCATCAACATTATATTTGCTTGGAGGTTCAAAGATTAAGATCGGCTGTTTAACTTTTAACTTTCTTACTGCAACTCCCTCTTCAACAAGTGCAACGCCGTAATATTCTGGTTTTTCTCTTAATGAATTTAGTGCAGAAACTACTTCCACAAAACCGTGTCCGTAAGCATCCGCTTTAACTACGGCAAGGACTTTGGTCTTTGTTTTATTTCGTATCGCTAAATAATTCGCTATTAAATTGGCAAGATTTATTTCTGCTATTGTCGGACGCATCAACTCATAATGTTTATTTTTTCCTCCTAAAATATAGTTTTTCTACAAAAGAGAAACAAAGGATTGAGATGACTTTTAATGAGATCAAACGCAAATGTTATTATTTCACCGGATAAATAAGTGTTCATCTAACTAACACATCTTAAACATGCTTTGCCCCGACATTTATGTCGGGGATCAGATAAGGCTCACCATTTCGGCTTTAGCCAAATTTATTTATGTGGCTAAAGCCTATACTTGTAATGTTCATTAATCCACGAGCTAAAGCTCGCAGCAAGTAAATTAAAAAAACTATTGGTCTGACTACTCATTTCAAGAGCAACATCTTTTTCTGTGCAGAATATGAACCCGCAACTAACTTGTAAATATATATTCCACTTGAAAGTTTTCCCGCATCAAATGATGTTGTGTATTTCCCGGATTGCTGATATTCATCCACCAACGTTTTTACTTCGCAGCCAAGCATGTCATAAATTTTAAGAGTTACTTTTCCGTCTGTTGATAAATGATAGTCAATGCTTGTTGTTGGATTAAAGGGATTGGGATAGTTTTGAGATAAATTATAATCTGTTGGAAAATTAAAATGAGTATTTTCGATCTTTGAGAGGATACTACTTATTAAGTTATGCCGGTAATCATAACCCGACATGCAGGTACATCCATCCGTACCATAAAATGAAAGTAAACCCACTCCCTGTTTGAAAATAAATAGATTAAAACCCGGCCAACCCCTCGTAAAAACAGATGTAACACTATCAGTAACCAACGATGAAAATCTATAAACTAAAGCTGTGTCCGGGAAATCTAATGAAAATGGAATTACACATCTTCGAACTTTCACACTATCACCGATAACATAAAGTTGATGTTTCCCAGCAAGTTTTTCTACAATTTCTATTGTATCTATTCTTGTCGGCATATGAGTTTTATTATAGTCAACAAATTGGTATAAATCCTCCGTTGATTGCACTCTCCATATTACTGAATCAAGCAGAACAACCTTATCAAATATTCTTATTTTCACAATTCCGGAGTCACCTGATCGGGAAATTGGTGAGTAAGGATCATAGTAATGTTCCCAATAAGCCTCGTATGTCCACTCGTTACCAATTACAAGAGGAAATACATCAACAACGGAATCACTTTCAATTTCAACATTTCTAATATTAATGTTGAATTGCGTTTGTGCATTTATCGAAATAAAAAACAACAAAAAGAAGAACAATCTTTTAATCATGGCGTTTAGTCCTCAAAAAAAATGAATGAACATTAAACATCTTTTCAAGAATAATCTGATACTTGAAATTACCAATATTATTTATTCCC
>JAVHOS010000083.1:0-3691 GCA_036170205.1 Ignavibacteriaceae bacterium
TGAAAACAATTTTTTAGAAGCAGCATAAAACCTTAAATCTATTTATTCAAAAATAAACATTGCTTGTTAATAATTTTTAGTTTTACTCTTTGTAAAGACTAAGTAAAACTTTTTCCGGTGTGAGCGGTGCAGAAAATTGAAATTCTTTCTCCGGTCGAAAAGCTTTCATCGCATTCTGCAAGGCAAAGAAGGTGCCGATACCATACATTAATGGCGGCTCACCTATTGCTTTTGAATTAAAAATGCCAAGTGGGTTATCCGAGTTCTCCAAAAAATGAACTTCGATTTCTTTCGGAGCCGAATGAATGTCCGGAACTTTATAGGTCGAAAGCGCATCGGTTAATAACTTGCCGTCGGAATTGTAAATTATTTCTTCCATCGTCATCCAGCCGATGCCTTGCATTATTGCCCCTTCGGCTTGTCCGCGGTCTATCACGTTTGCAAAACTTTTTCCGAAATCATGCACCGCTTTAACGGAATCAACAACGTACGTTCCGCGAAGGCAATCAACGGTTACTTGAATAACCGCAGTGCCAAATGAATAATACGCAAACGCATTTCCCTTATTTTTTTCTTTGTCGAAAAATATTCCCGGAACAGCGTAGTGAGCGTGAGCCGAAAGATTCACTCTTTTGAAAAAAGCTTTTTGAATTAACTCTGCCCATGTTATACCGACTGCCTTATCATTGCAAAAAATATTTTCATTATGAAAATCAATTTTGTCTTTTGGAGAGTATTTAAATTCATCCTTTATAAAACTAATTAACCGTTCAGACAAATTTTTACACGCAAGTTCGGTCGCTTTTCCATTTAAATCAGCGGCGCTGCTTGCAGCGGTCGGTGATGTGTTTGCAACTCGTGTAGTATTTGTAGTTTCAATTTTGATTTTCGACTTATCAATTGAAAATATTTCCGCGGCGACCAAACGGATTTTTTCGTTAACGCCCTGTCCCATTTCAACCGCGGCAGTACTGACTCCAACGCTACCATCGGAATAAATATGAACAAGCGAGCTCGCCTGATTCATAAATGTATTTGTGAATGAAATGCCGAAACAAATCGGCATAAAAGAAAAACCTTTCTTTATGATTTTATTTTCTCGGTTAAACTTTTCAATGTTCTTTTTGATTTGATCGGGATCGAACTTTTTCTTCGCTTCATTCCAGCATGCTTGCGCTTTGGAGTTTTCCGCTAATTGTCCGTAGTGAAATTCATCTCCTTCTTTTAAAAGATTTATTTCTTGAATGACAGAAACTTCAATTCCCATTTTGTCAGCGGCTTTATAAATTGCAGCTTCCATAGCGAACATTGCCTGTGGTCCACCGAAACCGCGAAACGCCGTATTGGGTGGAAGATTGGTTCTGCAGCATAATCCCGTTGCTTTAACATTAGGAACGTAGTAGCTGTTTGTTGCGTGAAAAAGTGTTCGATCTAAAATTGGAGTTGACAAATCCGCCGCCGCTCCGGCATTCTGAAAGAACGTAACTTCGTATGCTAAAATTTTACCTTCTTTGGTTAAACCGATTTTATAATCTATAGAATAAGGATGCCGCTTACCTGTCATGCGCATATCTTCTTGCCTTGGCAGAATCAGCTTCACCGGTTTCTTAGTTGCAAAAGCCGAGACAGCCGCCATCGCCGCCCAGGCATTTGCTTGATCTTCTTTTCCGCCAAAGCCGCCGCCTAACCGCATAACATCAACTTCAACTTGATGCATAGGCAAACCTAAAACTTTACAAGCGGCGCGTTGCGTGGCGGTTGGTCCTTGTGTTGATGAAATTATTTTTATTCCGTTTCCTTCGGTAGGAAAGGCGATCGCTCCTTGCGTTTCAAGGTACAAATGTTCTTGCGCTCCGGTTTCAACATTTCCATCAACAACAACATCGCATTGCTTCCAGGCTTCTTCAACATTTCCGTTTGAAAAAATTCTTGGTGGAATTATCAACATTCCTTTTGCATACGCTTCACGTGCGTCTGTAACCGGAGTAAGTTCCTCATATTCAATTATAATTTTTTTCTTTGCTTCACGCGCAATAAGAAGAGTTTCAGCAAGTACGATGGCTATTGGCTGCCCGCAAAAGTGAACTTCATTTTCGGCAAGCAGCGGTTCATCTTGAATAATCCCGCCAATTTGATTTTGTCCCGGAATATCTTTTGCGGTAATAACTTTTTTTACGCCGGGGAATTTTTCTGCTTCAGCAATATCAAGTGAAAGAATTTTTCCGTGAGCAATTGAAGAAGCAAAAACCGACGCAAACAACGTTCCTTCGGGAACGAGCAGATCATCTGCAAAAAGTGATTCGCCGCGAACGTGCCGGGTCATGTCGTAATTTTTCATACAACCTCCTCAAGCGAAATATTCTCCGGAAATAATTTTATGAAATGCGCGAAGAATAATTGACGCAACAACAACTGCTTGTATTCAGCCGAACCGCGCGCATCGCTTATCGGAGAAATTTCTGTTTGAATTATTTCAGCCGCTTCTTTAATCATTTGCGGAGAAATCTTTTTGTTGTGAAGAAATTCTATTGTTTTAAAAAGATAGAGCGGATAAGGCGCAACGCCGCCGGCGGAAAGATGCAATTCATTTATCTGTAGATTTTCTTCTTCCAAATAAATTGAAGTGTTTACGCTTGCAATGTCTAAAAAAGTCCGCTTGCTTACCTTTTCATAATTGAAATGAAAATGATTTTTAGGAAGAGAAAAACTTACCGAAGATAAAATTTCATTTTCTTTTTTATCAAATTGCTTGTAACCGGTATAAAAGTTTTTTAACGGGACAACTCTTTCGTTTTCCATTTCTTTTAAATGAAGCTGCGCGTCTAAAGCCAAAAGAAAATTTGTCATGTCGCCAATGGGAGAAGCGTTAATAATGTTTCCGCCAACGGTTGCGCGGTTTCTGATCGGGAGCGAACCGAAATACTGGAAATAATCGTCGAGTTGGGGAAAATATTTTTTTAGAATTGCCGAAGATTTTATTTCTGAAATAGTGGTTCTCGCATCAATAAAACAGCTATTGCCGTCTATCCAAATTGCCGAAGTTGATTCATCCCTCTGAAGAAATTGAACATCGCTTGATAAAAGTTTTTCCCAATGCTGAACAAATAAATCGGTTCCACCGGAAATGAGTACATAGTTCTCGCGCTGATTTATGAAGGGTTTTATTGCTGTTAATCGCTTTTGAATCGTCAGAAAATAATCGGGAAGAATTTTTAACTCAATCAGTTTTTCGATAGTTGAATAATCTTTGTTTATCTTTATTTCATCCACAACTTTTTCAACCGAACGTTTAATGGAAACATACCCGGTGCATCTGCAAATATTTCCATCAAGCGAATTGATTGCCGACTCAACGGAAAAAATATCGTTCGAAAGAAAATATCCGGTGAGCGACATTAAAAATCCCGGCGTACAAAATCCGCATTGCGTTGCTCCTTCATCAACAAAAGCGTGCTGCAAAGGATTCAATTCTTTCTGATTAATTCCTTCAACCGTAACTAAATGTTTTCCGTGAAGAGACACAAGAGGAAGCAAACATGAATTTACTGATTTGTACAAAACAGTTTTGTTGTGTAATTCTCCAACAAGCACCGTACACGCGCCGCAATCGCCTTCGCGGCAGCCTTCTTTGGTTCCTGTTAAGTGCAAATCCTTTCGCAGAAAATCAAGAACCGTAGTTGCCGGATGAAGA
>JAVHOS010000083.1:3791-5050 GCA_036170205.1 Ignavibacteriaceae bacterium
TTGTTAAATTTTGATTCCCAACTTGTTTTAGGCGCGTCTTCAGCGGTTCCGCCATACCAGCCGATATATTCGTTAACGCCGATAACGTCTAACAAATTGCAGAGTGAATCGCTTAAAGTGATTATATTTTTTTCAGAATGAATTTCCGTTGCTGCTGTAATCAATCGTGTTGGGTCTAATTCCTTTGCCGTTTTAATTAAATGATGAAGAAAGTTATAACGTGCTTCACCAACCGGCGTTTCATTCGCAACCGACCAAATGATAATCGGTGCACGGTTTTTATCGCGAGTTATCATTTCTTTTAATTGATTTTCTGCGTTTGCAAGCACGTCCTTGTTTTCCCATAGAATCGTCCAGTAAACCGGAATTTCTGCCCAGACTAACAATCCAAGTTCTTCCGCTTTACGGATCATTTTTTCGTTGTGTGGATAATGGGCAAGACGAACGTAATTACACCCGAGTTGCTTCGCCCAACTTAAAAGTGTGTCGGCATCTTTCTCCGAAGTTGCTCTTCCTCCACCGAACGGAGCTTCTTCGTGTATCGAAATTCCACGGAGAAAAATTGATTCACCGTTGAGTAATATTTCATCACCCCGTGTCTCTATTGAACGAAAACCGATCTTGTCTTCAAGTGAATCGGTTTGTGAAAATATTTTTACTGAATAAGTTTTTGGATTTTCAGGAGACCATAATTTTAAATCAACAGAAAAACGAACTTCCGCAAAACCGTTTTCATCCGTTTTAACTTTAATTGATTTTTTTACTTCGGGGATTTCGATGTTGATAGTTTGAAGTTTATTTTTTCCCTCAAGTTGAACCCAGCCAGAGATTTCGTTTAAAGAATTTTTCTTTAGTTGAAAAAAATAATCTTTGATAAAATTTTCAGGAACATCAATTAGATAAACATCGCGAGTAATTCCGCCGTAATTCCACCAATCGGTATTTAAGGTTGGAACACCATCGCGTTTTCGTTTATTATCAACCTTCACAACAACAAAATTCTCACCATCAACAAGTTCATTTGTCGCTTCAAAATTGAAGGGTGTAAACCCGCCGACATGTTGTCCAAGTTTTTTCCCGTTTACATAAACAACTGCTTCATAGTTTACTGCGCCGAAATAGAGAAAAGCGTGTTTGTTG
This sequence comes from Ignavibacteriaceae bacterium, assembly GCA_036170205.1. Taxonomy (GTDB): domain Bacteria; phylum Bacteroidota; class Ignavibacteria; order Ignavibacteriales; family Ignavibacteriaceae; genus UBA1563. Next base: position 4,932 of record JAVHOS010000083.1, read on the forward strand.
TTTTTCTTTTTATACTGAAAAGATTTTTTGTACCAGATTGTTCCTTCGTAAAGAAACAATTTTCCTTTTTGTGTATTCCAATCGCCGGGAACGGTGAGCTCTTCGGAACGGTCGAAGTC
>JAVHOS010000084.1:0-1072 GCA_036170205.1 Ignavibacteriaceae bacterium
ACAACAACCTTTATGGAAGATGCAGAAAGTTTTTGTTTGAATTCTTCAGCTTCCTTTTCTGTCAGTGCTTTCCCTTTCCACTGATTATTATTCTTTGTGAAAATCTGTATCGCGGTGAAGTTGAGTTTTTCAGCTAAAGTAATTGCCGCCGAAACTCCGCCTTGAGTTGAAGTGTGGGCTCCAAGTAGATGTTCTTTCATTTCACATTCCTTTTTTTAATCATAACAGAAATTGCTGCTTCAATTGTTTGTTGTTTGATCCCGAACGATTGAAGTTTGTCTGTATTCAAAGAAACATCTGCAACGCTTGGATAGTTCTTCAAATCATTTAAAGATATTTTTTGGAGAAGATTTGTATCAAGATTTGCAGTTCGGCATAATATTTCTCCAAGTTCAAAACGGGAAACGCGCTCTAATCCACCAAAGTTGAGAGTTTCGGTTTTCAAATCTTTTTGAATTATTTCGCGGATAATTCTTGTCGCATCATGCAGAGCAAGTGGAGTTCTGTATTGATCAACAAAAAGAGAAACCGGAATTCCGCTTTTAAGTCTTTCATACATCTCTTGAAAATGATTTGCCGCGTGTGTGGAACTTAATCCATAAAGCAAAGCAGTTCTCAGAATAATATAGTTATCGAAAATATTTTTAATTTTTATTTCACCAAGCAATTTGGTTTCAGCATAAAGAGAAACCGGAATTAACTTTGCATCTTCTTTTAACATTGAACCGCGGTATCCGGCGTAAACCAAATCGGTTGAAAGATAGAGGAGTTTTGCGGAATGCTTTTCACATAACCTTGCCAAATGTTCCGTAGCTTTTACATTGATCGAATAAACATCTTTTGACGGGAACTGCATTGCAGCGGTTGGATTTGAAATCGCAGCGGTATGTACAACAACATTCGGGTTGAACGATTCAAATAATTGTGTTAGCAAATTGAAGTTAGTTAAATCAATTTTAGCTGAATTAAATTTATCACAATTTCCGATGTGCTGATAGTATGTTGTTAAAATTTTGAAATGGTTCGCCAATTCTTTATTAAGAAATTGTCCGAGCAATCCGCTGCCGCCGGT
>JAVHOS010000085.1:0-1072 GCA_036170205.1 Ignavibacteriaceae bacterium
CGCTGAAAGAATATGTTCAAAAATAATATCCGGCTCTAATAATTTTCCTTTGCCAACATCGCCGCACGCTAAATAACCTTCTGATGTTGGGAGAATTTGCGCATTCCATTCTTTTAGTTTTTTTAGTGAAGCTTGTGTTGCCGGATGTTCGTACATCAACGTGTTCATCGCTGGAGCAATCAAATAAGGTTTTGAGCAATCATGCGCAAGGAATAGGGAAGTGAGCAAATTATCCGCTATTCCCGCAGCAAGTTTATTTATTGTGTTTGCAGTTGCAGGACAAACGATGGTTAGATCAGCCCATTTGTTCAGATTGATATGACTCATCATCTCTCCCTCTTCAAAAGAATCGGTATAGACTTTATTCCCGGTCAATCCTTCGAGCGTTGCCTTGCCGATAAATTTGAGCGCATGATCGGTCGCGACAACTTTTACTTCAAAACCGTTTTGAACAAGTTTGGAAATAAGATAAGCACTTTTGTATGCCGCAATCGAACCGGTAATCTTAAAAAGAATTTTATAATTTGACATTATCGATCAACCTAACCTTTCCAGCATAAACAGCGCCGAGACGTCTGCCGTCGTATTCTTCAATATAATCAACTGTAAAGCCAAGCTGTTCCAATTTAAATTTTATTTCATCGGATGATTTATTCGATTTGAGAAGGCGCGGAAAGTTGAGTGCAAATTCTCGTTCTTCCGGCGAGAGAAGTAAATTGCGAGAGCTTAATGCAAGTCCGTCTTCATCTCGCACAGTCGGGCATGCGATTATTTCAGTTTGTAAGAAAAAAGCTTCCGCCATTCCTTTTATTAATTTATACTGTTGATAATCTTTCTCTCCGAAATAAGCTCGCCCAGGTTTAATGATGTTTAATAATTTTAGAACAACGGTTAACACGCCGTCAAAGTGTCCGCTGCGAAAAGCTCCGCAAAGAATTTTGCTTAATGAATTTTCGTGAACCTGATAAGTGAACTTATCTACATACAATTCTTCATAACTTGGGAAGAACAAATAATCTATATTCAATTCTTCCAACATCTTGAAATCTTGCTCGAAAGTTTTAGGATATTT
>JAVHOS010000086.1:0-1700 GCA_036170205.1 Ignavibacteriaceae bacterium
GTGCTTACGGAAAATGAACTTGAAGAATATTTGAAAAAAGCTTCGGATATCAGCCAGGAACATCCGGTTGTAATCAGCAAGTTCATAACCGATGCGCGCGAAATTGAAGTTGATGCCGTCGGCGATAACGGCGAACTTTATTGTTACGCTATTTCGGAACACGTTGAAAATGCCGGCGTGCACAGCGGCGATGCGACAATCGTTCTTCCACCGCAAAGAACATATTTGGAAACCATGCGGCGCGTAAAAATTATTACAAAAGAAATTGCCCGGGAACTGGAAATTACCGGACCGTTCAATATGCAGTTTATCGCTAAAGATAACGATGTGAAAGTGATCGAATGCAACCTCCGCGCTTCGCGAAGTTTTCCGTTTGTATCAAAAGTCTTGAAGATCAATTTCATCGACATTGCGACAAAATTAATTATGGGGCAGAAACTTCCGAAGATCGATAAATCATCTTTCGATTTGGATTACGTTGGCGTTAAAGCTTCTCAATTTTCTTTTACACGATTAAAAGGAAGTGATCCGGTGGTTGGTGTGGAAATGTCATCTACCGGCGAAGTCGCTTGTCTTGGTGATGACTTTAACGAAGCATTTTTGAAAAGTATGTTATCTGTCGGATTTAAAATTCCGCTAAAAGCTGTCCTCCTTTCAACGGGAACGTTAAAAGAAAAAGCGGAATTCCTCGAGGAATTAAAAACGCTCCGCAAGATGGGATTGAAATTTTACGGCACCAAAGGAACCGCCGACTTTTACGGCGAAAGCGGAATTGAAGTTGAGACGCTCCACCGCCCGTTTGATAATCAAGAACCGGGAATACTATCCCACTTGCAAGATGGCAAAATCGATCTCGTTATCAACATTCCCAAAACTTCCGAGAAAGAAGAACTCGACAGCGATTATCTTGTCCGCCGCCGCGCAGTTGATTTGAATATCCCGCTCATTACAAATCTGCAATTCGCAAAGCGGTTTGTAAAATCACTCAGCAAATATCTCGCCGGTGAGTTGCAGGTAAAAAGCTGGGATGAGTATATGTAGGCAGTAAAAAGTAGAAAGATAAAAGTAAAAAGTGCGAATCAACTTTTAACCGGATTTTCCATCTTTTAGAACATTTAAGTGCATTAGAAAATTTATTTTCTTTGAATATATTTACTGCATGAATATCAAACTCTTAAAAGAATATGTCTCTTCCAATTCAATAGAATGGAGAAAACATGTTTTTGAAAGAATGCTTGAACGAGATATTTCAAGAAGCGATGTTAAAGACGTTCTATTGAATGGCGAATTGATTAAAAACTACCCAAAGGATAAACCCTTTCCCAGCGCATTGTTTTTCAAACTGGTAAACAGCAGACCACTTCATGTAGTTGCCGCGATAGACTCGAATAAAGGAAAAGTCTTTATCATTACTGCTTATGAACCATCATTGGAAATTTTTAAAAAAGATTTTAAAACGAGAAGAAAATCATGAAAAAAGATATTTGCCCGATTTGCGGCGGATTAAAAACGGAATCGGAAACAAACTTTACTGCAAATTATAATCAAGGGGTCATTATTGTTAAGGAAGTTCCTGCAACGATTTGTCAGCAATGCGGAGAAGAATGGATCTCTGATGTCGTTGCCACCAAGCTTGAAGAAATTGTAGTCACAGTAAAAAAACAAAGACAAGATTTTTTTGTTGCTAAGTACAACAATTA
>JAVHOS010000086.1:1800-5018 GCA_036170205.1 Ignavibacteriaceae bacterium
GATGACTATTTACCAATGACCAATTTTGAACTTATCATTTTCCTCCACTGTTTTAGTATAAAAAAGTAAAAACTTATGGCAGTCTTTTTCGCAATATTTTTTCTCGTTTACAGTTCGGCAAACTTTTACGTTTATGTACGGGCAATGCAGGCGTTTCAGTTTCAATCGATCTACGCCAAATTGCTTTTTTCGGCAGTATTTGTTTTGGCAGCTTTTTCTTACATATTAACTAAAAGTCTCTTCTCAAATGTGAACTCTACATTGTACGATGTTTTCCTTTGGATCGGTTCTTTCTGGTTCGCTCTTCTCGGCTATTTTCTTCTATCGCTTTTGGTGATCGACATTTTCGTTCTCATCAACCGGTTTTTTCCATTCTTTCCGCAGTTTCTTCTCCAAGATTATGCAAAAACAAAATTACTTACCGGATTAATTGTTCTTCTCCTTGTTTTCGTAACCGTTACTTACGGATACATCAACGCCAACAACATCAAGTTAAAAACGATCCAACTTTCTATTCCAAAGAAGAATTCAACATTAACCTCGCTTAACATTTTTTATTTCTCCGATGCGCACTTCACTCCGGTAAACAATGGAAGAATAGCCAAGAAGATCCTTGATCTTGCGGAAAAAGTAAAACCGGATATCATACTGATTGGCGGTGATGTTATTGATGATAAATCGAATCAACTTAAACGAATTGGAATTGATAAGGAACTCCGCCAGCTAAAAGCAAAATACGGAGTTTACACGATCAACGGGAACCATGAATACATTTCTAATGTTACCGCCGCCGACAATTTCTTAAATGAAAATAATGTGAAAGTCTTGCGCGACAGCATGATTACTATTGAAAATTCTGTACAGATAATTGGGAGAGAAGACGGAAGCATTGTCGGGTTTGCTCACGGGAAAAGAAAATCGGTTGCCGAATTAGTTGCAGGCGCGCGAAAAGATTTACCAATAATTCTACTCGATCATCAGCCTTTTCGTTTGGCGGAAGCTGCCGCCCAAAATGTTGATCTTCAACTTTCGGGACACACACACCACGGGCAAATGTGGCCTTTCAACTTTATCACCAAAATGATTTATGAATTGAGCTGGGGATACAAAAAAATCAACAACACACATTTTTATGTTTCAAGCGGAGTTGGAACATGGGGTCCGCCGGTAAAGATCGGGAACGATGCCGAAGTCATCAACTTTAAAATTGAATTCAAGTAAAACTGAACTGATAAAATCCTTTAAAACAAAAAACCCGACTTTTACAGCCGGGTTTTTCTTGTAAGAACCGTTTAAAATTAATTCAAATGAATTGCAGGAAAGTTAACGCCTTTCAAACTTACTTGTTCTACTTTCAGTCTGGCAAGTCCTTTGTTCATCATCCCTAATTCATCGGCAGCTTCTTTAGATAGGTCTATATTTCTACCGCGAACATAAGGACCTCGGTCATTAATTCTTACGATAACGCTTTTATCGGTCGCCGGGTTTGTAAGCCGCAGCAGCGTTCCGAATCGTAAGGTTTTGTGAGCGGCTGTTAAAGCTTCCTGATCAAATTTTTCGCCGTTTGCCGTTGTTCTGCCATGAAATCTCGATCCATACCACGAGGCTTTCATTTCTCCTTTACGTATGTAATTAATTACTGTAGTCTGCTGGTTATTAATTACATCATTAACAGGGACAACTTCCTTTACTTTTGGCTCGTTCTCTTCAGGGGTTGTCTGCTCAACTGCAGTAAAACCTGCCAAAATTAAAAGAAGACTGAAAAGCAATACTTTTGCTAATGACTTCAATTAATCCTCTTTTTTTGTTTTTTAACGGTACAAAGATAGAGCTATAAGGATTGAATTTCAATGCTTCTGCCGGTTCAAACGGGGTTTTCTCAAAGTGCCAAATATTCGACTTTATCGGTGTGTCGGTCGGGTTTCATCCGTTTTGTAAAAACTAACGAACATAAGCAGTTCATCTTATTTTGTTGCACTAAATATTTTAAGTAATTTCACGCTATATTTTTTACAACGGATAGGTTACTCCATGAAGACAAAATATCTTGCTCTTCTCATCGTGCTTCTTCTTAATTCCTTTCTGTTTCCACAAACTCAATTCACCCTTTCAAATCACAGGGTTTATGCCCCGGGTGATAGTGTAACTTTAACGCTCAACGCACCCAATCAGATGAAAAGTTTTACGTTTCGACTTTTCCATTTGGAAGACCCGGTTGCGTTGTTGGAAAGTGGAATCTCTTCCCGCTTGTCACGCGATTTTGACATATGGGGAAAAGACAAAGTCTTTCTTGCAAAGTACTTTTCTCTTGAGAAAGAATGGAATGAAGTTCTTCAGTCTCAAAAAAACCGGTACGAAGATATTATAAACATTGCGCCGTTAAGCAAAGCCGGAATTTATCTTCTTCAAGCTCTGCGCGATGACCAGGTTGCTTATTGCCCCATTGTTGTAACCAACTATGCGTTGATTTATAAGCAGGCAACCCGCCAAATACTCACCTTTTTAACCAACGCTAAAACCGGAACGTTTATCCCGGAGACGAATTTTAGTTTTTATCGAAACGACACGCTGATTAATTCCGGTCGTTCCGGAAAAGACGGTCTCCTTTCTATTGAACTTCCTCAAAAATTTAATGAGCATGGGAATTTCATCGTAACAGCTAAAGTAGAAGATGAAGTTGTTTTCAGCAATCCCTATTTCTTCTATGGAAACCAAGGGGAACGTTATACTTCTTACATTTATACAAACCAGCCGGTTTACCGCCCGGGAGAAAAAGTTTTTTTCAAGAGCCTTTTAAGAAAGAAAAATGACTTCGACTACTCTGTCACGGACAGCGAAGAGTGTAATGTCACTATCCGTTCGCCGAAAAATGTTGAAGTTTTTTCCGGTACCTTCAAAATGGATGCGTTCGGAAGTTTCTGGGGTGAATTCGTTTTAGATAATGAAGCCGATATCGGCGGTTATTATATCAACATCTCTTACGGTTCACAGTCTTTTTACGGGCAGTTTTATGTGGAAGAATACAAAAAACCGGAGTATAAAGTTGAAGTAACTACCGAGAAAAAATATTATCTCGGCGGAGAAACGATCTCTGGAAAAGTTAAAGCCGATTATTATTTCGGTTCGCCCTTAAAGAACGCGAAAGTAAATGTTCAAGTTTTTAAGAAAAGATTTTGGATGCCCTGGTGGTATTGGTCTCCGTATAACTGGTTTTACAG
>JAVHOS010000087.1:0-4978 GCA_036170205.1 Ignavibacteriaceae bacterium
GATTCATTCAATCTTTCTTCCGTAATTATTCCAGAATGAACCGCATCAACAATTGCCGAGTCAACTTCATCAACCTTTGAAGGGAAGAGAAGAATATCGCATCCGGCGTTAAAGGCTTGAACAGCGGCTTCGGCGGGGGTAAATGAGTTTGTAATCGCCTTCATGTTAAGTGCATCGGTAACAATCAATCCTTTAAATCCCAATTGTTCTTTAAGTAAACCGGTAACAATTTTCTTTGAAAGCGTTGCCGGAATAGTATCATCATCAAATGCGGGAACAGCTAAATGCCCGACCATAATAGACATGACCCCATTTTTAATTTCCCGGATAAAAGGTTGTAATTCAAATTGAAAAAGTTCTTCTTTACTGCTGCGAATAACCGGAAGATCTTTATGAGAATCGGTTGAAGTGTTGCCGTGTCCCGGAAAATGCTTCGCCGTAGAAAGCAAACGGTTGTGCTGCATTCCGCTAACGAGCGCGTTGCCAAGCTTTTCAACAGTAGCCGGATTTTCACCAAACGAACGGACATTAATAATTGGATTTTGCGGATTGCTGTTAATATCCATCACCGGCGCAAAGTTATAATGAACACCGGTTTGTCTGCTTTCTTCAGCAATTATTTCACCCATTTGATGCGTTAAAGCCGCGTCATTAGCGGCTCCCAGCGCCATATTGCTGGGGAAGATAGTTCCGCCGTTTGCATGGAAGGAAACACCGTTTTCATAATCGGCGCTGATGAGCAACGGGTATTTTGAGATTTGCTGAAGCTTATTGAGAAGAAATGTCTGAGAATAAACTTCCGAACCTTCGGCATATTGATAGACAATAAATCCCCCGACTTTAAGATCGTTTACGTAATGAAGGATTCTTTTATAGATGGTGTCTTCTTCACTATAAAACTTTCCGCTTACCGCAGGAAAAATTATTTGTCCGACTTTTTCTTCGAGCGTCATTATAGAAAGAGTTTCTTCCACCCACTCATCTTCTACCGAAAAGAGTGAGACCTCATTTATTTTATAAAGTGAATCGATAGAAATTCCCTTAGAGAAAATATGTATTCTGCCGGTGAACGAAGTGACTGCAAGAAAAATAACAATTGCAGTTGCAACAAGCGCCGCCGGATGAAATTTATTTTTCTTCAACGGCAGTTTCCTTTTTCTCTTCTTCTATTGCGGGAATAAATAAAAGCGAAAGCAATCCGGGTATAGCCATGCACAACACGATGATGAAAAACATTTTATATCCAACGGCTTGCTGAATGTATCCGCTAACTAATCCGGGAATCATCATTCCAAGCGCCATAATTCCGGTTGAGATTGCATAGTGCGAAGTTTTATAAATTCCTTTCGAAATGTACATCAAGTAAACCATAAATGCGGTGAATCCCAAACCGTAGCCAAATTGTTCAATTGCAACAAGTGGATACGCGAGATAAACCGGCGGCTGCATGAATGCCATATAAAGATAAGCCGCGTGAGGAACGTTTAAAATAATTGCCATGGGCCAGATACATTTTTTCAATCCGTATTTTGAAATTACCCAGCCGCCAAAAATTCCGCCAAAAATTAAACTTAAAACGCCAACCGTACCGTAAACAATTCCAACTTCTGAAGTAGATAAACCAAGTCCGCCCGCAGCATGACTATCGAGTAAAAAAGGAGAAGCTAATTTTACAAGCATCGCTTCGCCAAACCTGTAGAAGAGAATGAAAAAGATAATTCCGAAAATCCCTTTCTGTTTAAAATATTCCGAAAATATTTTTAAGAAGGGAGCTCCTTCGGCAACTTCTTTCGGAGTTCTTTTATTATCAACGGAAGGATAGGGGAGAATGAACTTGTGGTATAAAAAGATCAATAAGAATATCCCGCCGGAAAAAGCAAAGACGATAGTCCAGCTAAGTGGAATAGTTCCCAATGATTTTTCCAACTGTCCGGCGAAGAAAACTAAAAATCCCGAACCAAAGATCATTGCAATGCGGTAAAAGACTGATCGAATGCCTACAAAGAGAGCTTGATCTTCTTTCGATAACGCAAGCATATAAAATCCGTCGGCAGAAATATCGTGTGTTGCCGAAACAAACGCCGCAAGAATAAAGGCGAAGAGTGAAACAATAAAATAATTCGGAAGATGAAGTGCAAACGCGGTGAATCCAAAGCATCCTGCCAAAGTAATTTGTGTCAGCATTATCCAATTTCTTTTTGTAGAATACAAATCAACTAACGGTCCCCAAAGCATTTTTAAAACCCACGGAAGATAAAGCAGGCTTGTCCAAAAAGCGATCTGCGCGTTGTCAACTCCCATCCGCTTATAAAGAATTACGGAAACGGTGTTAACTAAAATGTAGGGAACTCCTTCAGCAAAATAAAGCGTGGGAATCCATGACCAGGGATTGCGTGATTCAACTTTTGCGACTGCCATACTTACCTTATTTAATTTTCAAAAATGATTGCGCCATAAGTATAGCTCCATATTCCGGCGGGTAATCGGGGAGCTTTACTCGGCAATTTGGGACTTGTCTATTTATTTTTGTTGTGAATAAATCTGAATAGATATTTTTACTGCTCAAAATTCCCCCGATAAAAGCGACTGACAAAACATCTTCTTTTATTTTTTCTTCCATTGCTTTTAGGTGAAGGATCAGTTCATCGGTTTCCGATTCAATGATTTGAATCGCAATTGCATCCTTTATTCCCGCGGCTTGCAGCACAAGGGGAGTTACCGATGCTACATCAAAATTATTTTTGTAAACTTCAGTTATCAATTTTTCGGACGAAACGATCCCGAATTTTTCAGCGAGCAAATCCGAAAGAATAGTTTTCTTTCCTCTGCCGTCAAAACTTTTTGCAATTGCAGTAAGCGCTTTTCTTCCGATGGAATAGCCGCTTCCCTCATCACCGAGGTATCTGCCGAACCCGCCAACGCGGTGAATGTTTCCTTCTTTATCTTTTCCGAACATGATGGAGCCGGTTCCCGCGATTAAAATGCTTCCCGGTTTTCCACTAAAAGCGCCCTCAAGTGCAATTCTTGCGTCGCTTTCCACACGGAAATTTTTAATTGAAATATTTTTTGAGTTGAGATAAGATTGAAAATCGTTTTCGAGTAATTCGGCATCGCCTCTTCTTCCGGCTCCCGTAGTCCCGAGAAGCACAGAGGAAATATCGCTGTAAGAAATGTTAAGATATTTTTTGCATGAGTCAATTAAAGTAAGAAGTGTTTCCGAAACTTTTTCCGTTCCAAGAATTAAAAAATTTGAAGCTCCACCGAAACATTCAAATAATTTTTCACCTTGGAGATTGGTTAAAACAGCATGGGTTTTTGTTCCGCCGCCATCAATTCCTATTATATAGCTCATAAACAGTCATACGATTTTGTTTATGCGAAAAATAGGAAAAAAGTTGGTAGGAATGAAAGTAACCGCCCCGTTAAATGATCTTTAAGAAAAGAAAAGCTAATAAACTAATTATAGTAACTTTCCAAAGAATACTGAAAACCCAGTGTTTTATTTTTTCCTTGAATGATTCCGGACGGGCGATAGAAATATCATCCTCATTTCGGATATAATCGCCGTCTTGAATTGTCCATTTATGGTATTTATTCATTTTTATTTTCTATTTTTTTTTGATTACAAGATAATCGATAGCCGCCGCTTAAATTGCCAACTATATCACAATTTGAACGGCTCTTCTTTTTGTTGTGAGGTAAAAATGATTTTGTCTTCCAGTAGAATTCTGATATTTTACTTCCAAAGATTTAAACAATAAAAGCGGAACAAAGGTTTCATGGATTTAGAAAAATATTTCGCCCCTTTTCGTGCGCAAACAATCGGACATGATCAAACATTTCTTTCTCCTTTTGGCGAACAGAAATTACTTTATGCCGATTGGATAGCCAGCGGCAGATTGTACAAACCGATAGAAGAAAAAATTGCCAACCAATTCGGTCCTCTGGTAGGAAACACTCATTCCGAAGCGAGTGAAACGGGAATCGCAATGACTTCAGCTTATCACCACGCGAAAGAAATTATTAAACAGCACGTGAATGCAACTAATGACGATATAATCCTGTGTGCAGGTTCCGGAATGACGGGAGTGATAAATAAATTTCAGCGGATTCTCGGTCTGCGTGTATCGGAACAGCTAAAAGATTTTTTCACTCTTCCCGCAGAATTGAAACCGGTAGTTTTTATTACCCACATGGAACATCATTCCAACCAAACTTCCTGGCTTGAGACTATTGCCGATGTTGTAATTCTTCCTCCGAACGAAGATGGACTTGTTGATCTCGAAAATCTTGAAGACATGCTTGAAATTTATAAAGAAAGAAAGCTGATCATTGGTTCTTTTACTGCCGCTTCAAATGTAACGGGAGTTCAAACGCCGTATCATCAACTTGCAAAACTGATGCATGCTTATGGCGGTTTTTGCTTTGTTGATTTTGCATGCGCCGCGCCTTACGTTTCAATTAACATGCATCCCGAAAATGAAGATGAAAAACTTGATGCGATTTTCTTTTCACCTCACAAATTTCTCGGCGGACCGGGAACAGCGGGAATTCTGATTTTTAATTCTAAACTTTATAAGAATAAAATTCCCGATGATCCGGGCGGCGGAACGGTTGATTGGACAAATCCCTGGGGACAACATAAATTTGTTTCAAGTATTGAATTGCGCGAAGACGGCGGGACGCCTCCGTTTTTACAAACTATCCGCGCCGCGCTTGCAATAAAGTTAAAAGAAGAAATGGGTGTTGAAAATATTTTAAGAAGGGAAGAAGAACTTGTAAAAATTGTTTTTACCGAATTTAAAAAACTTCCAAAGCTTCATCTCCTTGCAGAAAATATTGATCATCGTCTTGGAGCAATTTCTTTTTATGTTGATGGAATCCATTACAACTTAATTGTAAAACTTTTAAATGACCGGTATGGAATTCAAGTCCGTGGCGGTTGTTCCTGCGCGGGAACATACGGACATTATCTGCT
>JAVHOS010000088.1:0-1063 GCA_036170205.1 Ignavibacteriaceae bacterium
TTACCGCCTAAAACAAATTGATAACGACGGACAATATGAATACAGCAAAGAAGTAGAAGTTGATCTTGGTAAACCAACTACTTTTGCATTAAACCAGAATTATCCTAATCCGTTTAATCCCTCAACAACTATTCAGTATTCAGTTGTCGGCAACCAGTATGTTAGTCTAAAAGTATTTAACGTTCTCGGTAAAGAAGTTGCTTCACTTGTAAATGAGAAACAAGAACCGGGCACCTACACCGTTGATTTCTCGGCGGCAAATTTATCCGGCGGCGCATATTTCTACCGCTTGCAGGCAGGTGAGTTTGTACAGACGAAGAAGATGATTCTTTTAAAGTAAGTTGAAAGTGCAAAGTAAAAAGTATAAAGGAAATCCCTCAGCAATGAGGGATTTTTTTTACTTTTGATTAATAGAACATCTTTCTTAAATTGCACTCAAAATTGAGGAAAAGAATGATAGTAAAAGGGAAATACAGAAAATCAAAAATATATCTTTATGAAAGTGTTGATATAAAAGATAACACCGAAATAAAATTAAACATTATCCACGGCTTTGAACTTGCAAAGTATTTTGGGATAATGAAGGATGCTTACCAAGGTTCATCTGTAAGTTTTATAAATGATTTAAGAAAACAAAGAACCGTAAGATTAAGCAATGCTGCTAATTGATTCGGACATCCTAATTCAAATGAAATTATTGAATCAGCATATGAAATTTACAAAACCTCTTTTCTCACCAATAATATGTCAGCTAACGATGCTTTAATTGCCGCCACTTCGATATATTATAAATTCCCTTTAGTATCCCGAAATAAAAAACATTACACTACAATTGAGAAGTTAGAATTAACTGTTCCATATTAATCAGCACGTTAGTATGAAAGTTTTTACTGTACTTACAAATAAATGACAGTGAGGGATTTTTTTTTGTAGGGAACGGTCGAGACCGTTCCGCCTTGTATTTATAATGGGAAAGCTTCTGGGCTTTACTTGCACTATCAAAAATATTGAATCCCATACAGGATTCTTTTTTTTTGTTCTATATTCTTTTTACAAATATTAG
>JAVHOS010000089.1:0-1061 GCA_036170205.1 Ignavibacteriaceae bacterium
ACTGCCCTCGCCCTTTCACTTGCGCGTAATGCTGCGATCGATCATAAAATTCCGGTGGTTGTGTTCAGTTTGGAAATGGCGACGGTGCAGCTTATCATTCGTTTACTTTGTGCTGAAGGAAAAATTGATGCACAGCGTTTACGTACCGGTAAATTTTCTTCAAAAGAAGAGGGAGATAAATTACGTAGGGCTTCGGCTAAATTGATGAGCGCACCGATATATATTGATGATACTCCCGCTCAAACAATTTTGGAAATTCGCGCAAAGTCAAGACGCTTAGTCTCCGAGAAGAAAGTCGGAATGGTTGTTGTTGATTATTTGCAGCTCATTCAAGGTCCCCCACGCGCTGAAAGCAGGGAAAGAGAAATTGCACACATCTCCCGTTCGCTTAAAGCATTGGCAAAGGAATTAAAAATTCCGGTTATTGCGCTTGCACAGTTAAACCGTGCGGTTGAATCAAGAACCGATAAACGTCCGCAGCTTTCCGATTTGCGTGAGTCGGGTTCGATCGAACAAGATGCTGACGTGGTAATGTTTATTCATCGCCCGGAACGTTACGCGCAAGCCGATAGTAAAGATTATGCGGACGCAGAGGGAATTGCAGAAATCATTATAGCAAAACAGAGAAATGGTCCGACCGGTGAAGTGAAATTAACATTCTTAAAAGAATTTACGCGGTTCGAAAGCAATTTAGCTTTTAGACCGGATCCGAATTTAACATATAACCAACAACCGACAGAGGAATTCCCGATATGAAAACTCTCATCATGGTGTTACTTGCTTTTGTTTTTACACACGCACAGATCGCAACGGAAGAAGATAAACAAATCTGCAAATCAAAATTTGATTTAGCCGTTAGCGACAGCCTTGCCTCAAAACCAATTGGTGACGTGATAACTGCTATTGGAAAAAGTTTTCTCGGACTGCAATATGAAGCTTTCACCTTAGAAAAAGGAGAGAAGGAAACTCTCGTTGTTCATTTAACCGGATTGGATTGCACAACGTTTTTAGAAAATTGTGTTGTCTTTTCGCGCTGTATTAAAAAGGGGAAAACTTCTTTT
>JAVHOS010000090.1:0-1057 GCA_036170205.1 Ignavibacteriaceae bacterium
AGCATGGACTCGCTTCTCTTTACCGTGCGGCGGCTTTATTCTTGACCAACAAAGAAAATTTTGTCGCTACAACAGGCGATTATGTGGGAACACAAATTAATTCCAACCGTCAGTTGTGGAGTGTTGCCGGAAATTTAGCGATGACATACAGAGTATTTTTCGGAATGCAGTTTGAATCTGATAAACTTATCTTCGCTCCCTTCATTCCTAAAAACTTTTCAGGTGAAAGAACGCTTTCAAAATTCAAGTATCGAAAAGCGGAATTAACAATTTCGGTAAAGGGTTTTGGAGAAGGAATAAAAACTTTTAAACTCGATGGGAAAATTTTGAAAGATAATTTTATTCCGGCATCGCTTGAAGGGAATCATTCAATTGATATTGTAATGAACGGGAAAACAGCAAAGTCAAAAATCAATCTTGTGGAGAATGAATACGCGCCAGAAACACCAAAAGTAAAATTGATTGATGGGAAATTGGTATGGGGGAAAATTCAGGGAGCTGATCAATACATCGTTTATAAAAACGGAAAAAAGTCTGCTTCAACAAAAGGAACAAGTTATACTTTGCCACAAAAATCTTTGCTCGAAGAATATCAGGTTAAAGCAAATGATAAAAATAATGTCGCATCTTTTTTAAGCGAACCGATCACAATAAACGGTAAAGAGAAAATTATTGAGATGGAAGATTGCGTTTCTTCTTACGAAAGCAAATTTGCCAATTACTCCGGTAAAGGTTATGTGAAGATCGAAAAGCAAGATCACCGCGATATTTCTTTTCCCTTTGCTTCTGAGAAAGAAGGACTTTACGCCATTGATTTCCGCTACGCAAACGGTAACGGACCATTAAACACTGAGAACAAATGTGCCATCCGCTCGCTGATGGTTGATACACAATTTGCGGGGGCAATTATAATGCCGCACCGTGGAGAAAACACATGGAATATTTTTGATTACAGCAATTCTGTTCACATTTATCTGACAAAAGGAAATCATACTTTTACTTTAACTTTTAGAAACTCAGATGAGAATATGAACGGTGAAGTGAATGGCGCGCTGCT
>JAVHOS010000091.1:0-4912 GCA_036170205.1 Ignavibacteriaceae bacterium
GTAACGTCATCGCTCAATCTTACAAACTTCCATTCTTGCGAAGTCCACAAAATAATTTCTTCGCTCAATCGCGAAAGGTGCATCATTCCAACCGAGCAGGCATTTAGAAAATCAAGTACAAAATCTCTATCGGAAATTGCGTCGAGTGCGTTTGTGGAATTTTTTGCAAAGCTTAGTTTTTGCGCTGTAAAATTTCTATCCAACGGAAGCGTAGAACCGGCTAACGCGCCGCATCCAAGGGGTGAAACGTCTGCTTCATCGAAAACAAATTGTACCCTTTGTTTATCGCGCTCCAGCATTTCAACATAAGCAAGAAGATGAAACGCAAAACAGATCGGCTGCGCTCTTTGTAAATGGGTGTAACCGGGAATGATCGTTTCCGAATGTTCTTCCGCAGTTTTGATCAATTGCTTTTGAAGTTCGGTGATCGTGTTTTTTAATTGATCTGCTTGCTTCTTTGTCCACAACCGCAAATCAGCAGCAACTTGATCGTTCCTGCTTCTTCCGGTGTGGAGTTTGTCGGCAGTTTCGCCGATGAGTTCTTTTAAATGAGATTCTATTGCAGAGTGAATATCTTCAAATCGTGCGGGGTCGGGTTTCCAATTTTCATTTAAAAATTCACTCCGGATTTTTTCCAACCCGGAATGAATTTGTTGAGCTTCTTCTTTAGTGAGAATTCCAATTTCCGCAAGCATCGCCGAGTGAGCAACGCTTACTTCAATGTCTTCTTCAATCAACATAACATCAAATGAAAGCGAAGAAGAAAACTCCAGCGCTTTCTGGTTAAGCGATTTTGAAAATCTACCGCCCCAGAGCATCACCTTACTTCCACTTCGCTCGGAGTGTTTGCAGCTTTAACAAGACTTAACGTTTTATACGGCAAGCCATACAAAGCTAAAAATCCTTCCGCGGCTTTGTGATCAAATTTATCTTCAACGGTGTAGGTTGCTAAATCTTTGTTATAAAGACTATACTTTGAACTTCTCGAAAGCACCGTGATGGTTCCTTTGTAAAATTCTACCGTTACCGAACCGGTAATGTTCTCTTGTGTTGAATCAACAAAAGCCATTAACGCATCAAACAACGGTGAGAACCACAATCCGTCGTAAATAAGATTTGCGACTTTGTCCGAAACTCCTTGTTTGAAACGGAAAGTTTCTTTATCGAGAATAAGTTTTTCCAATTCTTTATGAGCGGTATGAAGAATAACCGCTGCCGGAGCCTCGTAAACTTCTCTTGATTTAATTCCTACTACTCTATTTTCGATCAAGTCCATTCTTCCGATGCCGTGTTTACCGCCGATTACGTTTAATTCTTTTACAAGATCAACCGGAGAAATAGTTTTGCCATTTAAAGATACGGGAACGCCTTTTTCAAATTCAATTGAAATTGATTCTGCTTTATTCGGAGCGTCTTTCGGAGAAACAGTAATTTGGTAAGCGTCTGCCGGAGGCTGAACGGTCGGGTCTTCCAACACGCCGCATTCAATTGCAATGCCCCAAAGATTTTCATCGATTGAATAAGGCGAATCTTTTTTTATCTTGATTGGAATTTTATGCTCGAGCGCGTAATCAATTTCTTCTTCTCTGCTTTTGAATTCCCAAATTCTTAACGGAGCTAAAATTTTCAAATGCGGCGCTAATGTTTGAATACCAACTTCAAATCGAACTTGATCATTTCCTTTCCCTGTGCAGCCGTGCGCGATTGTATCGGCACCTTCGGCAATAGCAATATCAACCATAAGTTTAGCGAGCAAAGGTCTTCCAATTGCAGTTGCCATTGGATATTGTCCTTCGTATAACGCGCCGGCTTTTAAAGCTTTCCAAACATATTCGGTAATAAATTCTTTTTGAAGGTCTAAAATGTATGATTTGGAAGCGCCCGTAAGTTTAGCTTTTTCTTCTAAATTATCTAGCTCATCTTTTTGACCAAGATTACCGGTAGCTGTAATTAGTTCTGCATCGTATTTATTTTTTAACCAGTTAACCATAACGGAAGTATCAAGTCCGCCGGAATAAGCAACAACAATTTTTTTATATGACATTCTCTCTCCTATTTTATTTTATTCTTTGTGAGGGGTTTTCCGACATTATTCTTTTGATAAGTGAGATAATGTTGGGAATACTGCTTTGTTTATTTGGGATGATCAAAACGGTATCGTCTCCGCCAATCGTTCCGATAATTTCTTCTTTGTTCCACCTGTCGATGTAATGAGCAACGCCTTGCGCTCTACCTGCAAGCGTTCTTACAATTACAACCGATTCATTATGATGCACCGTAAGGATCTCAAAACCGACAAGCCGGGCAATTTGTTTGCCGCTTTCTTCTGCGTTTAAAATATAGCGAACGCCATACTCGGTAAAAATTCTTACCACTCCAAGTTCGGCAAAATCTCTGCTTAACGTCGCTTGAGTAATTTCGTACCCGTCGCGCTTTAGATAAACGAGGAGGTCTTCTTGATTAGCGATGTGCTTTATCTGAAGAATTTCTTTTATCCGGTTTTGTCTTTTTAATTTTGAAGCCATGATGCGTTCCTCTATGTTTAGTTATAAAATTATTGTCCCGACTTGTCGGGATTGAAGTTGCTTAACTTCGGCATGGCGAAACTTATCAACAACTTTACTCAAAGTCAAAAGAAATAAATCAATTTCTTTTTGAGTAATTACAAACGGAGGAAGCAGACGAAGCGTATTATTTCCGGAAGTTCCGGTAACAACACCTTGCTCAAGAAGCGCTTTCATAAAATCTTTTACATTGATTGATGAATCAAGTTCAACGCCAATCATCAATCCGTAACCGCGGACATCTTTTACTTTTTCTAAATGAAGATTTTTAATTCCATTTATTAAACTTTCTCCCAACTGCTGAATTTTATTTAACACATCTTCTGTCAGCGATTCCGTTACCGCCAATGCTGCTGCAAGCGCAACCGGATTTCCGCCAAAAGTTGAACCGTGATCGCCAGGTTGAATAACTTCGGCAACTTTTTCAGAACAAATTGTTGCTCCCAGTGGAAGTCCATTTGCAATTCCTTTTGCAATCGTAACGATGTCCGGTTTAATTTCCGCCCACTGATAAGCGAAATATTTTCCCGTTCTGCCGATACCGGTTTGTACTTCATCAACAATTAAGAGAAGATCATTCGCATCGCAAATTGCACGGAGTTTTTTTAAATAATCAACTGCGGGAACGATGACACCGTTTTCACCTTGGATCGGCTCAACCATAATTGCTACCGTATGATCATTGATTGAATCGTTGACGGCATCAATATCATTATACGGAACGTGAATGAATCCCGGAGTAAGCGGATAAAAGCCCTGCCACAATTTATACTGCGCAGATGCGGAAAGGCTGCCCATCGTTCTTCCGTGAAAACCGCCAAGCGCGGTAATTATATTTGATCTGCCGTTACCGAATTTTCTAGCAAACTTTATTGCAGCTTCATTTGCTTCGGTTCCGGAATTGCAGAAAAAAACTTTATCCAGCTTTGATTGCCCGGTAAGTTTTTGCGCAACTTTTTCCTGGAGCGATATTTCAAAAAGATTTGATGTATGCCAGATTTTATCAACTTGAGCGTGCACGGCTTTTGTAATTTGCGGATGTGCGTGACCGAAACTTGTTACGGCTATACCGCTGAGAAAATCGAGATACTTTTTCCCGTTAGCATCGAAAAGATAAGCGCCTTCACCTTTTACAAATTCTACGGGAAGTCTGTTATAGTTTTTTAAGAGCGAAGAATTGTTATACTGTTCCATTTGCTGTAATCCACGTTCCTTTCATTTTAGTATTAAAGTTTTTTGTGTGCGGAAGAAGTTCTATATCATCACCGATCCAAATTTTATTAATTCCTTTTTGTAAGAGTTCAATACAGCTTTGCATTTTGGGAATCATGCCGCCGGTAATTTCTCCTTCGGCAATTCCAAAATCAATTTCTTTTTCATCCAAAGAACTTTTCACTTCGCCGTTTAACATTACGCCGGCTACATCCGAAACAAAGAGAACGGTATCAGCCTTTATTGAAGCCGCTAAAACCTCGCAGAAAACATCGGCGTTAACGTTCATCAGGTTTCCTTCGTGGTCCCGGCACACGCTTGAAAAAACCGGGATGACTTTTTCTTTTAAAAGATTTTTCACCCATGCAATGTTTCCGTTTAATTTCGGATAACCGACAAATCCCAATTTCTTATCAAGATAATCGGCAACAAAAAGATTTCTATCAATACCGGAAAGTCCGATCGCTTCCAAACCTTTTGCATGTAAGTAGCTAATAATTTTTTGGTTTAATAATCCGGCTTGCACCGCTGCAACGATGTCCATAATTTCGGATGTTGTAACTCGTTGTCCATTCACAAATTTTACATCGCAATCCAATTTGTTAGACCAATCAGAAATTGTATTTCCGGCGCCGTGCACGATAATTATTCCATCATAATGTTTGTACAATTCGGCAAGTGTATTACTCCATTTTTCATCTTGAATAAAAGCTGAAAGCGCTTTACCGCTAAGTTTAAGGATAATTGTTTTCATATCTATTAAATTCCTAATTCCTAATTCTCAATTCCTAATTCTGTCAAGTTCTATAATTAGCATTAATTTTTATATAATTTTCCGAGAAATCACACGTCCACCAGGTTGAGTTTGCTTCTCCCGCTGCCAGATTGACTGTAACGGTATATTCTTTTTTTACCAAAATTTCTTTCGCAGCTTTTTCATCAAGCACAATATTATAGTTTGGTTTTAAGATGGCAAGGTCGTCAAAATAAATTGAGACTTTCGCAGGATCAAACTCTGCGCCACTGTTACCGGCTGCGGAAAGGATTCTTCCCCAGTTTGCATCTTCACCGCAGAAAGCAGTTTTTACTAATGGAGAATTCGAGATAGCTTTTGCAACTGCGTTCGCATCATCTTC
>JAVHOS010000092.1:0-20857 GCA_036170205.1 Ignavibacteriaceae bacterium
CAGTTCGTGTCGTTGATTTGATCCCCGACATAAATGTCGGGGCAATGCATGCGTAACATGAGTAATTAACTTATCTGTTGGTGTCTTTCTGCTTATACCGGAAGAATGCGCGGATAAAAAATTGTTGAATGAGAAGATGAATTTTTTTTTAGAATTAAATGTCGATTCAGAATTTTCGTTCACTCATTCAACCTTTCATCCCGGAATTGCCCCGCCC
Source organism: Ignavibacteriaceae bacterium (assembly GCA_036170205.1). GTDB lineage: Bacteria > Bacteroidota > Ignavibacteria > Ignavibacteriales > Ignavibacteriaceae > UBA1563. Next base: position 218 of record JAVHOS010000092.1, read on the forward strand.
TTTCCCCCGGAAGGTGCAAAAAAGTCTTTGAGTAAAGCAATAACATTCTGTTTCTGATTTTATGATTACTAATTAACACTTGGTTATTATTGTTCAGTTGTGTCTCTTCGGTAATCGTTTTTTGCTTAAAAAGTTGAACTTGATACCCGGCATTAATTTTGAGTTCACTTATCGGTGCAAATTTTAACGCAGAACTTCCAAATTGATGTGATACTATTTTTATAAAAACTAAATGAATACAGGTTTATTAGATGAGTGGAACAAAATCTCCAAATTCAAAAGTATTAGAATTACTTAAAGCCGAAGAAGCAGAAGTAAGAATCGAAACGCTTGAATCACTTTCATGTCTTAAACTTTCTGATGAAGTGATTGAAGCGGTCTGCAGCTCAATATCAGATCACGATAAAGGCGTTAAAAATGCGGCAGTGAATTTTTTAACTCAATGCCCGGATGTACGAATCCCGGTTAAAATTGCCGCGTTTATTTCCTCCGAAGAAATTGAAACACGCAACCTGGCGGGCGAAATATTGCAGAGAATCGGCACAAATGCAGTTCAAGCGTTAATCGATTACATCCAGGTTGGAGATGATGACGGCAAAAAATTTGCTGTTGACATTCTTGGTCTGATCGGAAGTTCTGACTCTTCTCCGGCAATACTTGAATTGATGCAAACCAACGAAAATGAAAACGTGCTTCTTGCCTGTATTGAAGCTCTGGGAAATAACAAAGCGGCTGAGTCGTTAAATCCGCTTATTGAACTCTTTGAAAAAAATGAACTGTTTCAGCCAACCATAATTGAAGCGCTCGGCAAAATAGAAACGCCTGAAGCGCTCCATTTTGTAATGTCAAAGTACGGCGAAGAAAATGAGTTCTTAAAATTTTCCATCATCGAAAGCCTTGGAAGCATTGGTGATGAAGAGACCTTTTTCTTTCTTCTCTCCGAAGTTGCAGAAACCGGAAGCCCGCTGGTTTGGCCCTTACTAAAATCCATTCATCTCCTAAAGATCAAATACAATTTTGATATTCCCTTCGATGAAAAGATGAGAAATTCAATTTTAAATACATTGAATGAAGCAGATGCGGAATACAAAAAAGTTGCCGCCCATTTAATTTCAGTTTTTGATGATAAAGAAATTCTTCTTGCCTGCTTAAAAATTTATGGTGAAGATTTTGAAGTTGATGAAATTTTAAGAGAGAAATTCTTTTTGTCACCACTCGTAATTTTTCAACACATTCCGGAATTACTTAACCAAAAACCGATAAATCTGAAAAATCTTGTTGCCTTAATAAAAGAACTTTTTGAAATGTATAACGGCACCGGCGGAAGCATTCTGTCGGAAATTGAATCGCGTAATCTCTCCGACTCTTTCACGCGGTGTCTCGAAAATCCGGATGAAGAAATTAGAATGCTTTCAATCGAACTTCTCTTTTCTTTTGATATTGAAACCGCCCTCTTATTTTCTGATACGATCCTTGAAGATAATAATATGTGGAATAGATTACGCCTGCTGGATTTTTTAGAAATTGTTGTTCACCCAAAAGCGGAAGAGTTGATCTCCAGATTAGCGGAAGACCCTGAAGAGATGGTAAGCGAAAGGGCAAATGAAATTCTTTCTCAAAATTATTTCCAGAAAATGGATTAAGCAATGCTGAATATGTCCCAATACCCAAATGCTAACCCTCCGGCAACAGCACGATTTATCAAACCCGCTTATGCCATTCAGCCTCTAACAACCAAATCGTTCGACGATTGGCGGAGATACATCTACGACAACTGCGGAATTCTTTTCCAGGAGAATAAAAAATATTTATTAGAAAGCAGGTTACAGAAAAGAGTTACACATCTCGGTTTTACTTCATTCGATGAGTACTTCGATCATCTTCGTTTTTCTTCTGCAGGCAGAGACGAAAAAAAATATCTCTACGAAGCTATCACCATTAATGAAACATTTTTCTTTAGAAACCAACCGCAGCTTGACGCGCTGGTTACAACAATTCTTCCTCCAATTATTCAGGCAAAAGGAAGATTCGGAAAAAATAAAATCAGAATTTGGAGCGCTGCATCTTCTTCAGGTGAAGAAGCCTACTCGGTCGCCATCTCAATTATTGATCTGCTTAAACCTAAATTCCCCGGTTTAGAAATTGAAATTGTTGGAACGGATATAAGTACGGCGGTTGTTGAAACCGCCAAAAAGGGAATTTATAAAGATTATTCAACCCGCAATACAACGGGCTATTATTTAAAAAAGTACTTCAGAAAAATTGATGGAGGATTGGAGATTGACGATTCGATTAAAAAACTTGTTACGTTTAAGGTGATGAATTTGTACGACGATCTTAGCATGAAAGCCGTGCTTAACTTCGATGTTATCTTTTGCGCCAACGTGTTGATTTATTTTGATCAACAATCAAAAATAAAAGTTATTGCAAATCTCTATAATTCGCTTAACAAAGGAGGATTCTTGTTTATCGGTTATTCTGAAACGCTGCACAATATTTCAAAAGCATTTAAACTCGTTAGTTTCCCTAAAACTATCGGTTATCAAAAGGAGTAGTAACAGATGAAGAAAGTAATTATGGTTGCTGACGATTCTCCATCTATAAGAAAATTCGTTTCTTTCGCTTTAACGCTGAAGGGGTTTGAAATCCTTCCGGTTTGCGACGGGATGGAAGCTTTAGAGAAATTGCCGACAAAAAAAATACAACTGCTTATTACCGATCTCAACATGCCCAACGTTGACGGTTTTGAACTGATTAAAGCAGTGCGTAACAACGATGAGTTAAAAGATATTCCCATTATTATTTTAACTTCTTTGGCGGGTAATGATGAAGTTGAAAAGGGAATGAAATTCGGCGCTAACTCTTATTTGGTTAAACCGTTCGATCCCAAAAGAATTCTCTATGAAGTATCAAAATATTTAAACTAGGAGTTTGTATGGATTTAAAATTTTTAATTGTTGATGATTCGATGACCATGAGACGGATTGTGATTAATTCGCTTCGCAACCTCGGGTATGATAATTTTGTTGAAGCCGGAGACGGGAAAGAAGCTTTCGATAAATTAGCAATCGACAACACAATTAACTTTATTATTACCGACTGGAATATGCCGGTTTTTTCGGGGCTTGATCTCATCAAAGCCATCCGCTCGGATCCGAAAGTTGCTCACATTCCCGTGCTTATGGTTACCACGCGCGGAATAAAAGAAGATATTATTGAAGCCTTGAAAGCAAAAGTGAATAACTACATCGTTAAACCTTTTACACCCCATATCTTAAAAGAAAAAATTGAACAAATTTTAGCAATTGCTTCTTAAAAAGGAAGATCAAATGAAAAGCGCAACAAATTTATCAGAACTGTTTGAAAAATTAGATGACCTGAAGACGGTATTTCGATACGGAGAAAAACTTATTCCGGTAATTCAAGGATTAGTTGATTTTATGAGAGACACCGTTCCTCTGTTGGAAAATATCAACACCTCCATTTCGGAAAGCACGAGCAAAATTCCTAAAGCTACAAATCAAATTTCGAATGTTACAAGCGCTACCGAATTAGCAACCACCGAAATATTGGATATCATCGATATAATTTCCACTGATATTTCTTCTGCCGAAGCGGCTATAACATCATTAATAAAAATTGAAAATGAAAAAGTAGAAGTTCTTTCTGAAATAAAAACATTGGTCGGCGGAAATGAGAAAGTTGACGCTCTGTTCGAGCGATACGAAAAAATTAATAATGTAAATCCGATTCTTACACCGCTTACGGAACTGCTGGAAAAAACCAGATCAAATGTTTACAACATTACATTGTCACTTCAGGTTCAAGATATTACCGCTCAACAGCTCGCTTCGGTAAATCATCTCATTGAATCTGTTCAGGAAAGATTAACTTCTTTAGTAATAGATTTTGAAGTTACCAACGTTAGCGTGCTGGACTCATCCGTTATTCAAGTTCCGCAAAACACCACGTTCGATCCGAATGCAAGATATTCGAAATCGGGAGATCAGCAAGAGGCTGCCGATGAATTAGTTAAAGATCATCACAGCAGAACTTCACAGGACGAAATAGACAAGTTGTTTTCATAATATGGATAATCAATCAAACTATTCGATGCTCAACGATCCTGAAATGAAGGAGATCGTTGAAAGTTTTATCGTTGAGACCAAAGAGATTCTTGAAAATCTTGATACCGATCTCATGCAGCTCGAAAAAAGAGCCGACGATGCGGAACTGCTAAACCAGGTTTTCCGCTCTTTCCATACCATTAAAGGAACTTCAGGTTTTTTGGGTCTGGATAATCTTACCAAAGTTACTCACAAGTGCGAAGATATTTTAAATAAACTTCGCAAGGGAGAAGTGAAGTTAAATTCAGGAATTATGGATGCCATTCTAATGGCGTTTGATAATATTAAAGCGCTCATTGCTGATATTGCCGGAGTACAAAAAGCTGATGTTCCGGTTGAAGAAACAATAAACGTTCTCGTGCAAATTCTTCAGCAGATGGAAAAAGAAAAAGCTGAAACCGATTCTGCTGAAAAGAAACCTGAAGAAGAAAGCAATTATGAATTTTCTGCAGAAGAACTTAAACTGATTGCAGAACTTGAAGATACTGACGATGAACAAGCTGTTGAAGAATTGGTTGTTGAAAAATCTGATGAAACGTCTCAGAGTAAAACTGAAGTAGAAATTACTTTATCAAATAAAACTGTAGAATCTGATGCAAAACCGGCGGTGCAAACCGGGAGTCAAGCTGCTTTAGCCAATGCCGCAATCAAAAAGAGTGAAGATACAATCCGCGTTGATATTAAACGGCTTGATGAGCTTCTTAATATTGTATCGGAATTAGTTCTTGGAAGAAACCGTTTAACGCAAGTGAACTCAGAAGCGCTGTTGGAATATAGCGGAACAAAACTTTCACGCGATCTTTCGGAAGCCGTTAAGCTAATTGATATTATGACGAACGAACTCCAGCTTGTTGTAATGAAAACAAGAATGGTTAAGATCGGTAAAGTTTTTAACCGCTATCCGCGCGTTGTTCGTGATCTTTCCAAAGAAGCGAAAAAATTAATAAACCTTAATATGTTTGGTGAAGATACCGAGCTTGATAAGACACTCATCGAAGAAATAAACGATCCTTTGATCCATCTTATCCGCAATTCGGTTGATCATGGTGTGGAATTGCCTGAAGTTAGAAAAGCCGCCGGAAAAAGCGAAACCGGAAATATTAATTTATCAGCCGAACAAGACGGCAACAACATAATCATTTCAATTGAAGACGACGGAAAGGGAATTGATCCCGAAGTAATTAAAGAAAAAGCGGTAAGCAAGGGTCTTCTTTCAAAAGAAAAAGCGAAAGAACTTTCTAAACAAGAAATGTTTAACCTCATCTTCCTTCCGGGATTTTCAACCGCAGAAAAAGTTACCAACATCTCCGGCAGAGGGGTTGGAATGGATGTGGTTAAAACGAATGTAGCAAAACTTCGCGGAATAATTAATGTCGAATCAACCGTTGGCAAAGGAACAAAAATTACAATTAAACTTCCGCTAACGCTGGCAATCATTCAAGGGATGATCGTTAAAGTTCATAATGACCAACTTGTGGTTCCGCTTAGTTCGGTTATTGAAGTTGTGCGCGTAAACGTTAAAGACATTAACACAATTAATCAAAATGAAGTTATCCGTATTCGCGATAGCGTTGTTTCGCTTATCGATGTGAATGATTTGGTTTTTCATAGCAATGGCCGCACAAAAGATAAAGATTGGCAGTACATTGTGGTTGTAGGTGTTGCTGAAAAACGTTTTGGACTTAAGGTCGATGGGCTCGTTGGACAAAAAGAAGTTGTTATCAAATCATTGGGCAGTTATCTCGGCACAATCGAAGGAATAGCGGGTTCAACAATTATGGGAGACGGAACGATCGTAATGATTCTTGATATAAACGAACTGATCAATAAACACGCAGGTATGGTAGATGCCTAAAATTAAAGTGCTGGTAGTTGATGACTCAGCTTTTATGCGCAAATCTATTTCTATTATGGTTGAAAGCGATAAAGAAATTGAGGTTATTGCAACCGCGCGGGATGGCGAAGAAGGCTACAATTTAGCTAAAACGTTAAAACCCGATATCATCACACTCGATATCGAAATGCCGAAAATGGATGGACTAACGGCGTTAAAAAAAATTATGAAAGACTGTCCCACATCTGTTTTAATGGTTAGTTCTTTAACAAGCGAAGGCGCCGAGGCTACCTTAAAAGCTTTGGAATACGGCGCGGTTGATTTTATTCCAAAAGAACTCTCTTACGTTAATGTAAACATCATTAAGGTGAAAGAAGATTTAATAAGAAAAATAAAAGAAATAGTAAGGCACAAACAATTAAAAGAAGGGCTCAATCGTTTAAGAAGAATTAAAAACGAAGACACTTCTCATGGTTCAACTTTCGTAACTATTAATAAGACCATCCCCAAGATGGGATTTAAGGCGATTGTGCTCGGAGTTTCCACCGGTGGTCCGTTATCGCTTCAAAAAGTTGTTCCGAAGCTTTCAAAAAAGATTAATGTTCCAATGTTTATTGTTCAACATATGCCGCCAAAATTTACCAAATCTTTAGCTGATAGATTAAATGGGATGAGTGAGGTTGAGGTGAAAGAAGCTGAAGCTAACGAGCTTGTTCGAAACAATGTAGTTTATATCGCTCCCGGTGGATTTCACCTTGGAGTGAAAAAAAATAGTATGGGACAATTTGCGATCGACATTTCCGAATATCCGAACACTACTTTGCATCGTCCATCGGTTGATGTTATGATGCAATCGGTGATTAATGCTTACGGAAAATATACTCTTAGCGTTATTATGACCGGGATGGGAAAAGACGGGCTGGAAGGAATTAAAATGTTAAAAAACCTCGGCGGGTATTGTATAGCTCAAAATGCGGAAACATGTATTGTGTACGGTATGCCTAAAGCCGTTGTTGATTATGGCTGTGCAGACGTCATTTCTCCGCTCGAAAATATTGCTGACGAAATTAATAAGGTGATGATAAGATGAAAGAAAATTTTAAAGAACCGGTTTTTAGAGAAATCAGTTCTGATTATGGAATCAAAACCGGCAATGTGATTAAATCCGCGAAAGCCAATATTACAGGTAAAACAAAAATATCGGTTGATGAAGATGGACGCGATAGTGTTAAGGTAATCCTTAAAAAAGATCAGGACGATAACATCAAAGAAATTAAGTTCGTCTGTTCTTGCGGACAAACAAAAACGATCGTACTCGATTACTCCGAATAATCTCTTTTCCCGTTTTAAGCAAAAGAAATCTTTCTTCAATTCTAATAAAGATTTAAGACTGTGTAAATCCGCTAACCATTCCAGATTGAATCGGGTATGAATGAATGGAAATTCTTGCGCCATTTATCGCCACTAATCTCTCTATTCTTCATAAAGAAATTTTCCATTGGCTGCTAAGAAATTACATTATTTATTTTTCAATTTAATAGTCTTTCAATCTTTCGATCTTTCAATCTTGTGACCTTTCCTTCTTTCACATTTCTGTTTTTCGCTGTCTAATAACTTACTAATGGTTAAAATTAGCCAGAGGTAATTTGCAATAGGGGATAATAGCTCCAAAAACCACTTAATTATCATGGCATTTATTTTGTTTATCTCATTTCAAAAATAACGAGAAAACAATGCCCGTATCTGTAATAAAACAACTTGAAACATTCGCCGACTTCTGCGTTGAGAAGAATAAAGTGATAAGCAAAAACATTGCGAACAGCGGAACCGCAAACTACCGCCGCGAAGACATCGTTTTTAAAAATGTTCTTTCGGAGTCAATGTCCGCTTCATTAAAAGGAACCGAAAGCGAACATTTTGGCGCTCAAGTTAATCCAAGCCGGAACGACAACTTTGAAAGAGTGTTTGATAACAGTACTGAAGCTAATCCCGGCGAGAACAATGTAGATGTTGATAAAGAAATGGCGGAGCTTGCTGAAAATACTTTGAGGTTTAAATTCGTATCAAAAAAATTGGGGGACTATTACAAAAATTTACAAGAAGTTATTAAAGGAAGCAGATGAAAATTGGCGGCAACTTCCCCGGATTTGATATAAGCGCTAAAGGATTAAGTATCCAAAGAAAAAAGATGAATCTTATTTCAGAAAATATCGCTAACGCGAATACTATTAGCGCCGAAGATAATCAACCATACAAAAGAAAATCTTTAGAAGTAAAACAATCGCAGAGTACTTTTTCAAATACTGCTCCAAGTCAAGTTCAAACAATTCCGCTTTTTACTTCAAACGGAAATCATATCAGCGGAAGCACTGCCTCCGGATTTAGCAACAGCGGCGGTTCTACAAATCAAATTGAAAAAGAAATTGTTGACGGCACTCCCGGCGACAAAGTCTATCAGCCTGAGAGTCCTAACGCGGATAAAGATGGTTATGTACAACTTTCGAACGTAAATATTATTACCGAGATGACCGATATGATTGTAGCGACAAGAAGTTATGAAGCAAATTTAACCGCATTCAATTCATCAAAACAAATGGCAAAAGATACGTTGGAGATATAATATGAAAATTTCTGCAAATGCAATCGGCAATTATTCCCCATTCTACAAATCAAAACCGGTTCAAGAACAAAAACCGGCGGAGAATGTTGCAGTTGCCCGCTTTCGCCCGCAAGCAGCAAACAATACTGCAGAGCTTACGACTGTTGAGAAAGAGTTTTTTGCGGCGTTGTATCCGCAAGAAAAATCACAAATTATGGATTATCATTTCTATCAAAAAAACGGACAAATGTCCGGTGTAAAAATCGGTTCTATGTTTGATAAACGAGGTTAATATGCAAATTGAATCAATAAGTAGTACGTTACCAAATCTTTTAAAACCCGCCGCGGCAGAAAAGAAAACCGGCGCTGAATTTGAGAATGTCTTTTCAGATTTCATCGGAGAAGTAAACAAATCGCAGCTCGATGCTAATCAACTTACCGAAGATTTCCTCGGCGGGAAAGGCGTTGAGTTGCACGAAGTAATGATCGCCGGTGAAAAAGCAAAAACCAGTTTTGATCTTTTAATGGAAATTAGAAATAAAGCAATTGATATGTATAAAGAATTATCCAGAATGTCTGCATAACCAATATGAATACTAACTTTCTCGACCAAATAATGGGGGTGTTCAACAAGCTGACGATTCAGCAAAGACTTATTATAGGCGGAGCAACTGTAGGAACATTTGCTCTAATAATTGTTCTGATATTCTTTCTGAATGAGCCTGTTTACACAACGCTATACACCAATTTAGCGGAAGAAGATGCGTCCAAAGTAATTGATGAGTTGACCGCGCAAAAAATTCCTTTTGTAATTGAAGATAACGGCAAGGCAATAAAAGTTCCGAAGGAAAAGGTTTATGAAACGCGATTAACGCTCGCCGGAAAAGGGATTCCGAATTCGGGAATAATCGGATATGAAATATTCGATAAAAGCACCATGGGCATGTCGGAGTTTATGCAGAAACTAAATTACAAACGCGCGCTCGAAGGCGAACTTGCAAAAACAATTATGGGGCAGGATGGCGTTGAAGCCGCAAAAGTGCTTATCGTTCTTCCTCCAAAATCAATCTTTAAAGATGAAGAAAAACTTCCTACCGCTTCGGTTGTATTGAAATTAAAAAATAATTTCAATCTATCTAAAACAAATATCGCTGCGGTTGTAAATTTGGTTTCGAGCAGTGTTGAAGGGCTTCTGCCGAACAAGATCACTTTGTTGGATACGCGCGGAAGATTGCTTTCAAAAGAGACTGATGAAAATCCTCTTGCGGTTTCCAGCAGTAAACAGTACGAGATAAAGCAGCAAGTTGAAAATTATCTTGTACAAAAAGCGCAGGGAATGCTCGATAATGTTTTGGGTTACGGCAATGCAATGGTTCAGGTAAATGCAGAAATAAATTTTGACCAGGTTGAAAAAACCATGGAAACCTATGATCCTGAATCTCAAGTTGCAGTTAGCGAGCAAACGATTAAAACAGAAAACAATGGAAGAAACATGAGCGATTCTTCCGCTGCAACTAATCAGAACAGCACAACCAATTATGAAATTAGTAAGACTATTCAACGAGTAATTGAAGGATCGGGAAACATTAAACGGATGAGCGTTGCCGCTGTTATTAACGATGTTCAAAAAGAAATTAAAAAAGGAGAGAAAGTTCAAATCGTAAACGAGCCGCAAAGCCCTACTCAGATGAAAAAACTTGAAGAGATAATTAAGAATGCTATCGGCTATGATGTAAATAGACAGGACCAGCTTTCCGTTGTAAATATCAACTTTCAGCCCAAAACATTTGACGACATAAAAGTAGAAAAAAGTTCATTCTTTGATAATCCCGAAAAGTGGATCAACGTTCTCTTTGTGCTGGGTGGAATCATCGCATCACTTTTCATCTTAAAAGGATTAATGCAAAGATTAAAAAATGAAAAAATTATTATCGGAACAATCAACCGGGAAAATTTAGCGTTCGAAACCGGTGGAGGAGGAGGGCAGGCGCTTTTTCAGGCTGAAGAACCCAAGTCTATTCCCGCCTTGAAAAAAAGAATACTTCCGATAGGTGATATCGAAGATGATATATCGGATGACGCGCTTAAGAAAAAATCCCAACAAGAAAAAATAACTAATTACGTTTCCAAAAATCCAATTGATGCAGCAAAATTAATAAACGCATGGTTACACGAAGATGAGCTCTAGAGAAAAATTACCGGTAAAAGATCCGCGCGCAGGCAAAAATATTTCCGGCGTTCAAAAAGCAGCGCTCTTGATGATCGCATTTAATGTTGACACAGCTTCCGAGGTGATTAAACATCTCGATCCATCCGACATTGAACTGATCTCAATGGAAATTTCGAAAGTCCGTAACATTCCGTCGCAAATTGTTGAAATGGTAATGGAAGAGTACTACAATATGGTAGTCGCCCGCGAATATGTTTTAGAAGGCGGAATTGAGTTTGCACGGGCGGTATTGGAGAAATCGTTCGGTATAAGCAAAGCGATGGAAATAATAGAAAAAGTTAAAAACCTTACCACGCTAAAAGGTTTTGATGTATTGAAGAAAGCAGACTCTTCACAGCTCGTAAATTTTTTAAGCAAAGAGCATCCGCAAACAATTGCTTTAATTCTTGCGCATCTTAATCCGGAGCATACTGCAAAAGCGCTTCAAGAATTGCCGGATAACCTTCGGCATGATGTGGTATTTAGAATTGCTACACTTGGAAAAATTTCTCCGCAAACATTAAAGCAGATTGAAAAAGTTGTTGATGAAATGGCGGGTCTTTCAATGGGACAATCGCTAAGTAAAATTGGAGGAACAAAAAACTTAGCTTCAGTTTTGAACAGAACTACCGTAAGTCTCAGCAAAGATATTATGCAAAAGTTGGAAGAAAAAGATCCTGACGTTGCCCTTGAAGTAAAAAGACTAATGTTCTTGTTTGATGATATCGTAAATATTCAGGACAAAGACATACAGAAGATTCTTCGCGTTGTTGATAGAAAAGACCTTGCACTCTCTCTTAAAATTGTTGATGAAAAACTGAAGAATAAATTTTTCCTTAACATGTCTGAACGCGCTTCCGATCTTTTAAAAGAAGAGTTGCAATACATGGGCATGGTTAAATTAAAAGAAGTTGAAGCTGCTCAGGCAAAAATAATTGACGCCGTTAAATTGCTCGAAGAAGAAGGTGAGATTTCACTCAACCTCCGCGGCAATAAGGAAGAAGTTTATGTCTAACGTTCTTCAGCTAAATGTAAAACCGAAGAAACTAAACTTCACAATAAAAAATGCTTTTTTTGAAGAAACGTCGGATGCGCCTAACAAGGAGAACACATTAGAAGCGCAATTGATGCAAAAATATGAACTGGGATTTTCCGACGGACGCGATCAGATGGAAAAAGAGTTGGAGCAGAATTATCAGCACAAACTCTTTGAACAAAAGAAAATGCTGCAAGAAGTTGCAGCTATAATTAACGAGAAGATTGTGGAATATGACCGGCAGTTTGAATCGATGGTGCTAAACCTCGCTTTCCTGGTTTCCGAAAAGCTCATTAAACGCGAAATTGAAAATAAATCAATCATCGACGATACTTTGAAATTTGCCTTGAAAAAAGTTCTTGGCGCAAACAAGGTGATTATAAAACTCAACCAAAAAGATCTTGAGCTGCTAAGATATAATAGCGAAGGAATGTTCAACGATGACATTTTTTCGAAAATTACTTTTGAACCGGATGAACGTATTGAACGCGGAGGCTGTTTGGTAGAAACCGAAATAGGAAATGTTGAATCACGAATTAACACACAATTAGCTGAACTGAAAAAACAACTTGAACTCTCTCTTTTTAATCCGAACAAAGAATGAACATAGAAGAAAATTTTATACGGAAATGCAAACGAGTTATTGATGAAGCCGAACTTGTAAAAGTAAACGGCAAAGTAACAGACGTGGTCGGACTTATCATCATTTCGGTAGGTCCAAATGTGTCGCTCGGCGAAGTCTGTTTTGTTGTTGATACCGAAGGAAATGAAGTTTGCAAATCCGAAGTTGTTGGTTTTAAAGATGGGAAAGTTCTCTCAATTGCGCTCGGCGAAGTTCACAGAATTTCTCCCTCATGCGAGATAATTGCATCGGGTAAAAACTTTACAATTGGAGTTGGAGAACAATTGTTGGGGCGCGTCTTAGACGGCTTAGGAAATCCGATTGATGGAAAAGGAGAAATCTTCCATGAAACAGAATTCAGCATTTACCGTGAACCGCCAAATCCGTTAACAAGAAAAAGAATTAATACGCCGCTGCAAACCGGCGTTCGTTCCATCGATGGTTTATTAACAATTGGAAAAGGGCAGCGTGTAGGAATTTTTGCCGGTTCCGGTGTTGGCAAAAGTGTTACCCTTGGAATGATCGCACGCAATACGAACGCCGACATAAACGTTATTGCGCTTATCGGTGAACGCGGAAGAGAAGTAAGAGAATTTATAGAAAAAGATTTAGGCGAAGAAGGTCTAAAAAGATCGGTTGTTATTGTTGCTACAAGTGATAAATCTGCGCTCGTAAGAATGAAAGGCGCTTTTATCGGAACAACGATCGCAGAATATTTCCGCGAAAAAGGAAAAGATGTTGTGCTGATGATGGATTCCGTAACAAGATTTGCAATGGCGCAAAGAGAAATTGGCTTAGCCGTTGGCGAACCTCCAACTACAAAAGGATATACGCCTTCGGTATTTGCAATTCTTCCAAAACTTCTTGAACGCGCCGGCACAACGGATAATGGATCCATCACCGGTTTATATACTGTTCTTGTTGATGGTGATGATATGAATGAACCTATCGTTGATGCAGTTCGTTCAATTTTAGATGGACATATTGTCCTTTCAAGAAAGTTGGCGAACCGGGGACAATATCCTGCCGTCGATCCGCTGCAAAGTGTTTCGCGTGTAATGCCTGATATTGTTACGCTTGATCATCGCGAAAGAGCAACCTCATTCAATGAAATTTTAGCAACGTACAAAGAAGCTGAAGATTTGATAAACATCGGCGCTTACGTGCGCGGAAGTAATCCGCAGATAGATCACGCCCTTTCAAAAATAAATTCGCTAAGAAGTTTTCTTAAACAAGATATGAACGAAAAAGCTTTTTACGGAGAAACCGTTGAGCGGTTGAATTCCATTGTAGAAAAACCATTGTAAGAAGATGCCAAAATTTATTTACAAATTTGATACGATCCGCAAAGTAAAAGAATCACTTGAAAAAAAGGCGCAAAAGGAAGTTGCGGAAATCGATTTATCGATACAGAAATACAAAAAAAATCTTCAAAAATTAATGGATGAAGAAAAAGCAGAGAGTTCAAAATTCACCACTAACATTAAAATAATGGAACTCAAGGAACGCCAGGCGTACCTTGTTTCTTTAAAAAAGAAAATAGAAAATGTTCAACTACAGATTAACGCCCTTTATTTACAGCGTGAAAAGAAGATCCGGGAACTGATCCAGAAAAGTAAAGAACATAAAATATTCGATTCGCTTGAAGATGTTTACCGTGAGCAATTCAACGAAGAAGAAAAAAGAGTTGAGATGGTGCAAGTTAACGAAACTGCTACACAACGATTTGTGAGAGAAATGAAGTGAAAAATACAATTATTTATATCGTCACCTTTATTCAGGCATTCATCCTGATAACCGTCGCATTTGTCTTTTTAAATTCTTATTTCGTGGATGTCTTCCATCTCAACTTTGCGCTGGTAAAAAACATGCCGAAGAAAAAGATCACAAAGATGACGCCGCTCGACAGTACGATTGTTAAAGAACTTAAAACCACATTGCTTGATAGTTTGAAATCTTTTAACAAGCAGAATAATCTTGCCCCGCTTGCCCATCGCGTGGTAAACGATTCACTTATCATTGACAGCCTCCACAAATATATTGCGCAGATTGTTAAAGAGGTGAAACCGGCTCCCGAAAAATTGGAAAAAAATAAAAAGAAGAATGCAGCCGATTCAACTTTAGCCGCATCTCTTACCGCGAAAACGCAAGCTGTTAAGCCGGACAGCACTTACTTAAGCTGGAAAAAACAGACTGCCGCACTCTATGAATTAATGGAACCGAAAAAAGCAGCTAAAATTATTCAGAATTTCTCCGATAATATTGCCAGAGATATTTTATATACGATGAAAAAAAAGAAAGCTGCGGAAATATTGGCTCAATTAAACCCAGAAACTGCAAATAGAATTACGAAGGCGCAATAATGTTTTTTAATCCACTTTTTATGCAATCCATTTCTGAAGCAAGTGTGCAAACTGCATCTGCCAACAGCAAGCTGAGCAATTCGAAATATTTATTTTCGGATATTATTAAAGTATTTAATGAGTCCGACCCGACAGCCGCAAGTACGGTTTTACCTGAAAGTACCAGCGTAAGTTCTGCGCCTGAAATCTTTTCGTTTCAATCTCCTGATTTGAGCAACGGAGTAAAATATCAAGATCAGAAAAGTGTGGAAGGGAACAACAACCAAAACATTCTTGAGCTAATTAGCTCGATCCTCTTTGCAAATACTACTCCGGTTGAACCTTTACAAATTGAAAACGGATTACAGAAATTGCCGGGTTCAAATACTAACGGAACATTAATTCTATCGCCTGGTTCGAAAGAATTTGAGGTGCAATCTGAAAATCTTTCAAATCTGCTCGCTCAACTTTTATCTGCAGCTCAAACAGCCGGCACTGATTCAACAAAAACGGCTACTTCCGCCAGCCCGCTTCCCAACGAAAAAACTAACCTTGAAGTTTTAGCTCCTGAAATAATGAAAAAATTGGAAACCGGCGGCGAAGCAATAATTCAAATTGAAAATGCCGGACAAAATATTCAGTTTAAGATTTCAAAAATTGATGAAACAAAGAACGAAAATAGTCTTGCGGCGGCTTCAACAGTAGCGCAAATGCCAACTGCAATTCAGTCTGCGGAAGATACCGGACAATTAGATGTAACTGCAAAAACAAATAAGCCGGATCAATCTTCATTAAAGGAAATCGTTAACGAAACTCCGGTTGAAGCCGGCGTGATGGTTGAATCGGCAAATAAAAAAGTTTTTAAAAAAGCTGGATCGGCTTCAAATAAGATCAATTCAAATCCCGGAGAAATTAAAATCTCCGCAGCTAAACCGGTTACACAACCAGGTAACATAGATTCTGAACTCGACAAACTCATTTCACAAGCAATCGATTCAGGCGTAGATGCATCTGCAACTGGTGTTACGGCAGATAAAACGAATTCCAAATCGAATATTATAAACTCTGCAACAACCGGTGAAGAAAACGGAATTATATCGGAATTAAAATCCACAGAAGCTTCATCGAAAACAACTGAAGTTCAATCGGGTAAAATTGAAATACCATCTCAGGAGACTGAAATTCAACCGATCAAAACGGAAATGCAATCGGGTAAACCGGAAGTTCAAACGGACAAAGCAAAAATTCAGTTGAAAAAAACTGATGGACCGGCAAGCAACAATATTATTCAACCAAGCACAAGTGAAGCGCTGACAGACAAGAACTTTGGTAAGATTAGTAAATCGGAAGTTCAATTAAATAATGCCGCACAGCCGACCGCCAAGAATTACGCAATAGATGATTTACAAAAGTTATCTGTTGAAAGTAAAATAGTTGAATCGGAAACGCAAATAAATAAAGTGGTAAACAGTAAGTTGAATTTAAATTCAGAAAGTTTGATTCATGCATTGGATGTCGAATCCGCAGTCAATCCAACTCCAAAGATTTTATTTAGCTATAAAATAGTAATGCAAGTTGGAGAGAAAGAAGCTAAGCTTCCGGTTTCTGATAAAAACGTTGATGTTATTAACTTAAAACCATCTCCGATTCTCTCAACTTCTGTTTCTGCCGATGAAAAGAAAAACTTGACATTACCTAAACCAGCCAACACATCCTCGGTGAAAACAATACTCGATTCAATTAAACAAGCGCTTAACAATGAATCATCGGTGAGCTTGATAAATGGTTTGGAAAATAAAAAGATAAATGTGTCGGGAGATCAAAATAAAGTTGAAGCTGCCGACATTAATTTGCTAAATCGCCTATCTCTTACAAATGCAAAACTCGCTTCGACTTTTAAACTTGACACTGAGATTAAAGTGGCAGACAACCGGCTTGAAAAATCTGCAACTCCATTGCCCGAACAAATCGTTGCAGAAACAATACCTGCGGCTCCGGATCAAGGTGAGATAAATTTTTCAAATGAACCTACCAGCAAAACAGCAGAGAATTTATTTGGTAAAAAGCCGGTTAGTGAAGAAGTTAGAAAAGGAATGGCTGTACATAAATCAGTTGATACTTTTGCACAACAAGGAAACACTGAGACGAAGAAGTCCGAACAACAAATTTTTAATCAATCTTCAAAACCCGTTGTTAAACAATCGATCGAAACCTCAATGGCGGCGCCGGTATTGAATGAACCTTTGAATGTGAAAAGCAAGAATGAAGGTGAACCTAATAAGAATTCTCCCGAAGTTCAAAAAATTTCTTCACAAAGTGAAATCGAAAAACCGGTTGTTAAAACTTTAATGACCAATAGTGAATTCAGCGCTGATACGAAAGGTCAACAAGCTCCAACTGAAGTTAATGCACCGAAAGAAGGTAAACATGAAGCGGCAAAATCTGCATCAGACGTTGAAGAAACTAAACCGGCTGAAACACAACAGAATGTTTCAACTAATCATCAAACGCACGAAATAAAAATCACTGCGCCGAAAGAAAAAATATCTTCAACAAGTTTTCAGCTGCCGGAAACAGAAAGAACTATTAAATCTTTTGAATTAAACAAAGAAATTGCAAAGATCATCGAAAGCGGAACTTCACAGAAAGTTGTGCTGAGACTTTTACCCGAAGCTTTGGGCAAAGTTAAAATTACCCTTGAAGTTGGTGGAGAAATAATTCACGCTAAAGCTGAAGTTGAAAATGAATCGGTAAGGCAGATCGTTCAAACTAATACCGAAACGTTGAAACAAACGTTATCGCAAAACGGTTTACAGCTTGCATCGTTCAATGTGTCTCTTGCCGATTCCGATGAGAAACAACAAAAAGCGCATGGACAGAAAAAACGGTCGAACTCATTTTCTAGCAAATCGAAAATTGAGAAACAAGTTCTTCCCGAAGCGACACGTACATTAGGCTATAACACATACGAGTATTTGGCATAGGAGTTTTTATGGTAGATGGAATAGGCGCAGCAACAGGAAATCAAAATACAACAGCAACAAAGGGAAAATCAGCGCTCGGTAAAGATGATTTTATGAAGTTGATGATGGCTCAAATGAAGTATCAAGATCCGATGAACCCGATGGACGGAACAGCTTTCTCCGCGCAGCTTGCACAATTCAGTTCTTTGGAGCAACTGACGAACATCAACACATCGTTAACACAAAGTATTAACGCTAACCTGATGCTTGCTGAATCAGTTAATAACACCATGTCTGCAACCTTGATCGGTAAAGAGGTAAAACTTAACAGCACTACTATTCAGAAATCGGGACAGGATGCTGCAAATATTGGTTATACATTGCCCGGTGATGCAGTGTCGGTTAAAATTTCTATCTACGATGAATCGGGTAAGCTTGTTAAAACAATTGAGGATGCATCTACAGATAAAGGCGATAATAAACTTTCCTGGGATTTTACCGATAATCAAGGTAACAATTTACCTGATGGCAATTATACTTTTAGTGTTGAAGCAGAAGGCGCAAATGGAAATCAGATGGATGTAACACATTTTCTATATGGTCAAATCAGCGGCGTAAAATTTACTACCGAAGGGACTAAACTTTTGGTAAATAACTCCGAATATTTATTATCGGATATTTTAGAAATTGTAAACCCTGAATAAGAAAGAAGTTTTAATAAAATGATTGAGATGAATGGTATAAGCGTTCCTTTTCTTCCGATCGAGCAGATTGGGAATCAGACAGGCATTAGCCCCAAATCTCCATCGACCAGTTTTGATTCTGTTTTTCAGCAAGAACTTGAAAAAATAAAATTTTCAAATCACGCATTAAAAAGATTAGAGAACAGAAACATTCAACTTGGTGAAGCAGACATCAGCAAAATACAAAGCGCCGTAGATCGCGCTGAGTTAAAAGGCTCAAAAGATTCTTTAGTGATGATGGAAGATACGGCGTTCATCGTGAACATTCCGAACAGAACCGTTGTAACGGCAATGGCGGTAGGTTCTTCCTACGAGAATATTTTTACAAATATAGACAGTGTGGTTTTCGTTTAACAATAATTAATTCATAATAAACCGAGCGGGACCTTTTAAGGACGCTCATGATTCGGCTGACTGACTGATGCCGGGTCAAAACTTAACTTAAATAAACCTTAGGAGGTTTTATGGCACTACTTAATTCTCTTTTTGCAGGCGTTTCCGGATTACGTAATCATCAATCGATGATGGATGTTATCGGGAACAACATAGCTAACGTTAACACAATCGGATTCAAAGGTTCGCGCGTAACGTTCAGCGACACATTTAATCAATTCATTAAAGCCGGTACAAATCCTACCGATACTTCTGGCGGAACAAACACTTATCAAGTTGGTTTAGGTATGAAGATCAACTCGATTGATAGAAACTGGAGCCAGGGCACTTTTGAAAGAACCGGTATCACCACAGATCTAGCGCTTCAAGGAAGCGGACTCTTCGTATTAAAAAGCAACGGTGAAAATTTCTACTCACGCGCAGGCGGATTTGTTTTTGATGCTGACGGTAAGTTGGTAAGTCCGCAGAACGGCGCGATTGTTCAAGGTAAAGTTGCAAGTGAAGAGGGCGTTATTCCTCCCGGAAATAATTTGCAAGATATTATGATCGATACAAATTTGAAACTTCCGGCGGTTGCTACCAACTTAATTAAATGGGGCGGAAATCTAAAAAGCAGTTCTAACTTAACAAGATCAGAAAGCGTTGTTCAACGCGGTAACATTAACTCAGCGTTAGCCGGTCCGTTTACTACCGAAACATCTATTTACAATGATTACGGAACGAAATACACTTACAAACAAACATTTGCAAAAACCGCCAACCCGGATGAATACGACGTTACCTGGGAAGTATTGGATACCGCAACTCCTCCGGCATCAGTTCAAACCGGAAGTCTTGGAACACCCGTTACTTTTGTTGATGATGGAAAAGGCGATTACAAAATGAACGCCGCATCATTGGCATTGTTTGATGGAGTTAACAACCGCATACAAATAGCGGCAAACAATATTGATTTTACTTTTGATGCAACCGAAGTTTCACAGAATTCAGCAAGCGCTACCTTATCGATCTCTGCCGACGGCAACCGTGTTGCCAACGTTGTAAGCGGCGCAGTTTCTATTTTTGATTCATTAGGAAATTCACATCAAGTTACTTTAACTTTTACAAAATTGGGAAATAACCAATGGACCTGGACAGCAGGCGTTCCAAGCAGCAGCACCGATGACGGTAAAGCCGTATCAGCAACCGGTACATTAACTTTTAATGCTGATGGAACTTTAGACCCGGCAAATATTTCTCCGAACAATCCTCAATTAACTTTTAATCCTATCGGCAAAGCAAACCCGGTAGTTCTTGATCTCGATTTCGGACAAGCATTCGGCGGAGTTACACAAACATCTGCAAGTTCGGTAGTTTCCGCTTTAAGCCAGAACGGTTCCGCTTCCGCATCTTTATCAAACATGAATATTGACCAGTACGGAAACATCGTTGGAATTTTTTCAAACGGAAATTCCAGAACGTTAGCGCAGGTAATGGTTGCAACGTTTACAAACTTGAACGGTTTGATAAGCAAAGGCGATAACTTGTTTACCGCTTACGCAAACTCAGGTACTCCGAGGATCGGAAGTCTTGGTGAAGAAACCGGAACAACCGTTCAGTCGGGCGCATTGGAACAATCAAACGTAGATCTTTCCGAAGAGTTTACAAAGATGATCGTTTCTCAAAGAGGATTTCAGGCTAATGCAAGAGTAATAACTACAGCCGATAGTTTGTTACAAGAAATAACAAACCTTATTAGATAAGTTACGTTACGCAAAATTTATAGTTGAATA
>JAVHOS010000093.1:0-20780 GCA_036170205.1 Ignavibacteriaceae bacterium
GAATATTTTGATGACGCTGTTCAAGTGCTGCAGAGAAGTGAATTTCCAAAAAAAATGGAAATTAAAGAAGGAATGGAATTCGTAACGAACGCTCCGGACGGAAGCCAAATGCCTTTTGTCATTTCTAAAATTATCGATGAGCAGATCACCGTTGATTTTAATCATCCACTCGCCGGTGAGGATTTAACTTTTGACGTGGAGCTGCTCGACTTACGCGATGCAACCGCTGAAGAATTATCTCACGGACACGCGCACGGCGCGCATGGTCATCATCATCGTTAATTCAATAAAATCGAATCCAAATTGATATACGAACAAAGATTAACGATTTTAGAAGTTAGAAGATTATTAAAACATCATAAATCGAATTTCGTTAATCGATGTTCTTAAATATTTTTGCCAACTATTAAAATTAAAAGCGAATATTGAATAACGGACAAGGAATGTTGAATATATAAGTAGAAAACTTCACCATTCATCATTCCCTGTTCAATATTCGTTATTCAATCTAATTTACTTCCGGTTTTTTCTTTCCAACTCATACCGATAAATCACTCTACCAAGATTCGCCAGAAACGGTAAACCGATTTCATCATACTCATATTTATCATCGTTAAAAATTCCATCCTCGTTAACATAAATAACCGCGCTTAAAAGAAATTCCACTTTGTTTTTTGAATCAACAATGTAAGCGTTATCAGTTAAATAGCCGTACGCCTGCCCAATTTTATTATAAATTTTTATGTAAGCCGGAATAGAATCTTTTGTACCGCCATAGAGAAAGTATTTAACATAACTGTCCGGATAGTGGCTGTAATCGTGATATTCATTAAACTCACTTTCCCGCGGAAGTGTTGACATATATTTTTTAAGAAATGCGAAATCTTCTTTTGTTAAATTAAATCTTTTTTCTTGTGCAACAGTATTAGCAAAAAAAATCGCTTTTAACATTTCGTGCTGCTCATCAAGAGCAAAGAAATTGGAAAATGTAAAATCTTTCGGATGCGGGCGGATACTGTCGCGTTCTACAACTCCTGTTCCTTGATAAAGATCGTCAGCATCATTTTGATATTGCGCATGGTTAAATGTTAAAGGTTGTTCGTAAATAATTTTACCTTTGGAATAGAAAGTAAATGGATTCGTAAACCGGTTTTCTTCCCGTGTTAATCCGCCATTTAAGCGGTGATTGATCAACACGTTAATATATTCTTTCCTCCAAAGTTTTTCATTAATAGCTTGCTGTCCGAGAAATTCATATAGTCGATTAAAAGCATCATTATCGCTTACAAGAAATATTTTTTTGATGTAGTTTGCAAGAGACGGAAGTTTGTTTTGCGAAGTAGAATCAAACTCAACTTTGGTTTGTCCGGAATAAGCGCTGTCAATCCGTAGCGGAGTTTCTTTTGTTAATCCTTTGATACTTAATTGATTTAATTTTTCGAGCGTTAATAATGCAGCGGGGAGTTTAACGGTGCTTGCGGGATAAAAATATTTTTTTGCGTCGAGCCGGTATTTATAAGTTGAAAACTTTGCTGCGCCGCTTTTTGTTTTATCAATTTTTGTGTAGATAATTTGAACGCGGTATTTTTCTGGATTTTCTAAAACAACCGGAAAATATTTTGCGTTTTCCTTTAAAAGATTTTCCAGAAATTTTTCGTCATCTTTTTTGTTTTGTGAAAACCCTACAAAAACCAAAACGGAAAGAAAGAAAAGAACGCTTTTCATATCACTCTCCTAAATTATTATTAGTAATAATATCCTATCGAAAAATAAAAATAAACCGGACCAAGACTAATCGGGTTGCCCGGAAGATTTTTTACAAACAGAAAACTTCTGCCGACGGAAAAATCTGCCGGACCGATCGGGGTATCAAAAGAGAACGTTCCGCCAACCCCATGTTTTAAATCTTTGAAGCGGATTTGCTCTCGCACCGTCCAAATAGATCCCAAATCATACCTCACTAAAAAATATGTTGGGAAAAAAACTTTTATCGGCAGCAGGAAACGATATTCAAGCGACGAAGCGAGTATCTGTCTTCCGCGAAATTCGTCTTCACGCATTCCGAAAAAAGAATATTGCCCGCCAAGCGAGTATTGTTGAGAAAGGGGAAGGGTTTGATCTGCAAATCCCATCTTAAAACCGAGACCGATAGTATGAATGTTGTTTAGCGAAAAATAGCTTTTATAATTAAATCCGATATTTGAATATCCGGAAGACAATCCACTAATCTTCTGTGCTGTTTCATAAGATGCAGAGACTTTTACACCTTTAGCTGGATATGGATATTTGTCTTGTGTGTCAATGTTTGATGAAACTCGAAAACTTATAAAAGAATATTGAGCCGGATCAACGGCAAGGTTTCTTAAATTTATTAATCGATTAACTTCAAATTTTCCTCGAACAATAACATTGCCGAATTTTTTTACCTGCATTCCGATTGCGGCTGACAATCCGTAAAATGATTGTCTATATTCGCCATAACTTTCCCGGTTGAAAAATTTACTGCTTGATGAAGGAACCTCGCGATAAACAGAAACATCGTTTGACTTGTAGTAAGTGTTTATGTTGTACGTAAGATACGTATCAAAAATTCTATCCGCTTTATGCTCTAATGTGTAAGAGCGTCCGCGAGCCGATAAATAAACGAGGAAACCCAACTCGGTTGCTGTTCCCAAAATATTTGCATCGCGAACATCAAACCAAAACTGCGGTTTGTTTTCGTTATCTAATTTAAATCCTACCCGCGCCGTGTTTGAAATTTTTTCATCTACGATAAGCGTTAAAATTTTCTTATCATTTTCTTTTTCAATTTGAACATAAACATTCTCAAACAATCCGGTGCTGCGCAGATTCGTTAACCCTTGCTGGATTCTTTCCGATTCAAAAACTTCTCCTTCGCGTATCGGAAACTCTCTTGAAATTATCGTTGGATTTGTATATGAGTTTCCGCGAATTTTAATTTCGGAAACAATTCCTTCGCTGAAAAATAAAGCAAGATGCTGCGATGATTTGTTGAATGAAACAGAATCAAGTTCCGCTAAAGAATACCCGGCAATTCTGTAAAGTTCGAGAATTTCCTTTATCACAGAAAAAGTTTTCAATCCGTTAAACGGTTGATCCACAAGTTTTTGTAAGATTGTTTTTACCGTATCGATTGATAGGAGTGTTATTCCTTGATATTGAATTGTTTCAACAGTTCTAACTTTTTCTCCTTTAAAAGTAATTTCTGTTTTTGCGTTTGTCGTATCAATTTCAGCCCAGAGAGAGTCAAATGTACCTTCTCTATTTTGCTGATAAAGATAATTAAGAATATCTCCGCCGGAAAGAGAGTCTTTATTTCCGGTTTCTTTTAAAAAATCTTTTCCCAACTCACTACTACTGTTTACGCTAACGTTCTTAAAGAAAATTTCATTTTGATGAATGTTATGATCATAAACGGATTGAATTTTTCTCTCAACGGCTTCGAGCAGTGGTTTGGCAGAATTGTATCCAAGCGTTATTAATGAATCAACGCTGCTGTAGTCTGTGGAACCGACACCGTTAAGATTTGGAGTAATAACAAAATCGGCAAACCGAAGTTGTTCTTCGTTTAACAATTTCATCGGAATACTTACGAGTTGAT
This sequence comes from Ignavibacteriaceae bacterium, assembly GCA_036170205.1. GTDB lineage: Bacteria > Bacteroidota > Ignavibacteria > Ignavibacteriales > Ignavibacteriaceae > UBA1563. The sequence goes on from JAVHOS010000093.1 coordinate 3,623, forward strand.
CGGCTACAATCCACGGCATTTCAAGCTCTGCTTTTGGATGAAGATCGCCGGTAGTGTTAACGGCAATTAAAACATCGGGGCGAAAATGTTTCGCAATTTTAACGGGAACGTTAGCTACCAAACCGCCATCAACTAAAGTTAAAGTATCCATTCTTACCGGTGAAAGTAAAAACGAAACGCTTGAACTGGCTCTCATTGCCTGACTTAACGAACCATCTTTAAGAATAACCGCGTCTCCGGTTTCCAAATTCGTACAAACCGCGCGAAATTTAATTTCAAGATCATCAAATGATTTTTTTACTTTAACCGGAGCTTGAAAAGAAAGGAGGTTTAAATAATTTGAAAGCCTCTGTCCGTCATTTACAGAAGTGGGAATGATTGGCTTTAATCCTTTTAAACGTAATGTAAGAACTGCTTTGTCTTCAGAAATTTTTTGATCGACGAATAAATCCCGTCGGTTTGTTTTGGCATCAACGGAAAGGAGATAATTCCAATCTGCGGTTCTTGCAATTGAATCAAGCGTTTTAACAGAATAGCCTGCGGAATAAAGTCCGCCGATAATGCTTCCCATGCTTGTGCCCACAAGAAAATCAATAGGAATATTTTTTTCTTCTAAAGCTTTAAGAACGCCTATTTGCGCTACTCCCCTGGCTCCGCCGCCGCTTAAAGCCAGTGCAATTTTCGGTTGTGGTACGGGAATGTTTTGTGTGAGAGAGAAAGGAAGTTGTTTTTGAATGTATTCTGCTTTCAGAATAATTTTATGCTGAGCAAAAACCGATGCCGCAATTAAAAGCGGTAAGAGTAATATCTTAAATCTTTTCGACACCGGTTTTCCTTTTCACCTCTCAATTAAAAGAGAAGGAATCTCTCGTTGATTATTTTTTGTTTTTAACTTTCGCATTTTGTTCTGCTGCTTCCATCATACGCTGCATAAATCCGCTTTTCTTTTTCGGATTCTTAACAGGTTCCAACACTTCTTGTTTTCCATAATTGGTAACATAGTATTGCTGCGCAATCGAAAATAAATTAAAAAGAAAATAATACAAATTTAATCCGGACGGAAACGACATAAATAAAAACGTTAACATAATGGGCATTACATAAACCATCGCTTGTTGGGACGGATCTTTAACGGTTTGTTTCTGTTGAATAAACGTAGTAACACCCATAAGCAATGCAAGTCCGCTTATTTGATCAATTCCAAAAAGCGGAAGTTTAAAACCTAAATGATAAATAATGTCTGGTTTTGAAAGATCGTGCATCCACAACATGAATGGTTGTTGTCTCAACTCAATAGCGGTTTGGAACAATCCCCAAAGAGCAATAAAGATCGGCATCTGAAACAGCATCGGTAAACATCCGCCGGCGGGATTAATGCCGTAGGTTGAATACAACTTCATTGTTTCCTTATTCAACTTTGTCGGATCGTCTTTAAACTTTTCTTTTATCTCTGCAATTTTGGGTTGAAGCATCTGCATCTTTTTCATCGAATGCATACTGCTTTTCGTTAACGGATAGGTAACTAATTTTATGATGAGTGAAAAAACTATAATTACAAATCCATAGTTCGGAATAAATAGATGGAGAAACTTGAAAAGAGGAAGCATTAAATATTCCGCTATCGGGCGAACGATAACTTTTAAACCAATAAATCCGCCGAAGTCGATAATCTTATCAAAATTTCTTCCGTAATGCTTAAACAGATCGTAGCTGACGGGACCTAAATAAATTAAAAATGTTTCCGAAGATTTTTCTCCATTACTCATTTTCATTTTTAACCGCGCAGAATAGTATTCTCTTTTTCCGCCGTTTTGCCAGTGGTGAGCGGTTCCCTTGATGTAAGCGCCTTCTACGTTTTCTGTATTTTCCGGAGCGATGATCGCAGCAAAATATTTATTTCGAATCGTAATCCAGTCAACTTTTCCACCAAAATCTTTTTCAACCTTCTCGCCGCCGTTTGGAGCGTCAACAATAATTTGTTCGCCTCCGGAAAAAACACTTGCATTTGCGGCGGCGGCTTCATCAACGGAATTTTCTTCCACAAAACGAAGACCGCTGTTCCAAACAACATCATACATTCCGTTTGTAACAATACTGTTTAGCTTAGAAAACTCAACGGTGAAGCGTGTGTCGTACCGGTCGCCGAAAAAAGTAAAATTCTTTTTAATGTACCCGTTGTTTTTTGTGTTATAAACAAAAGAAAGAATTAAGGAATCCTTTCCTGTTAGTTTAATATCTGTTGAAGTAACCGAAGGGATAAAAGACAAATCGGCTGTTGAAACCGCTTTTCCTTCCGAAGTGATAAAAGCTATATCAAAACTGCTTCCTTTTGAATAGTTAAGAAGCTGGATGTTTCTTTCGTAATAAGGTTTTTCACTTGAAGCTTTTGTGTACTGCCAATTATTAAATTTCTTTAAAAAATATTTGGTGATCTTTCCCCCTTTGGTTGACAGCTCTATAACCGCTTCATCATTTTCGATCGTAATGATCTTTTCCGGAACTTGCGCGGAGGAGAAAAAAGAACCAAGAGAAAGCGAATCTTTGATAACATTTGCTTCGGCTATCTCTTCACTTTTTGTTTCGGCAACTTTTGGTGTATCGGTTTGTTTAACAATTTCCTGTTTTTTTTGTTTTGCCGGAGGTGTATTTGGTGTGTTCAAATAAAGCCACACCATAAGGATCGCTCCAATTAAGACAAATGCTAATGTTGTTTGTTTTTCCATACTATTCCTGTATTAAGTAAGAGGATCGAATCCTCCTTTATTAAATGGATTGCAGCGTAAAATTCGCCACGTTGCCTTTGCACCGCCTTTAATAACGCCGTACTTACTAAACGCTTGAACTGCATATTCCGAACAAGTTGGATAAAACCGGCAAGAAGGAGGAAACAGAGGCGAAATAACTTTTTGATAACCTCTGATAAAGAAAATAAAAACATATTTCATTTCACATCGTTTCGAATTATATAGCTTAGTATTTCTTGAACACCCGGCATAATTTCAAACAATTTAATCGTCTTATTTTCTTTTTGATTGAACTGATAAGGCGAAAAAATTATAAATAGTTGATTTTTCTTTTCAATGCAAAAGGTAGAAATCGGGAGTTTGTTTAAGCGGTAAGCTTCTCGAAGAAGTCTTTTGATACGGTTTCTCCAAAACGCATTTCCGGCTTTTTTTGAAACCGCGACAGCAACTTTAGGCAGCCTAACGTTGCTGTCTTCAATAAAAAAGTAAACAGCTTTAATTCTTTTATCACTTGAAAAGGAAACTTTTCCGGTTGCATATAAATTTTCGAAGAGTTTTTTTTCTTTTATCCGTTCATTTTTACCAAAAGAAAGCCGTTTCACAAGTCATTACTTTTCGTCACTAACGGTAAGTCTTTTTCTTCCCTTAGCGCGGCGTCTCGAAATGACTCTTCTTCCGTCTTTAGAACTCATTCTCTCTCGGAAACCATGTTTATTTTTTCTTTTTCTATTGCTTGGTTGATACGTTCTTTTCATTTTTTCTCCTATTATAAAGGAAGCAAAAATAACCACTTATCGGTAAATAAACAACTCCAAAGGGAATGAAAATTTTATTCGATTATCCCGACTTTACCTTTTGTAGGTTTGGTAAAAGACTTTTTTAACCGATTTTTTTTAATTCATCTTAAAATTAGGCGAATTCTTCCAAATATTCGGCACGATATTTTTTTTATATCTTTTTAAAAAATTTAACTTGCAATACAACTTTCATCTCTCTATTTTTTCAACAGAAAATGATCGATTGCAGGTTGTTGACAAACTGTGGATAAGTCGTTATTGTGAAAACGTTTCACAATATATTTTCTCTTGTACTCCGTTTTATAAGATGAAAGAAAAGTTATTAATTTAAAACAACTTGCTGTAACTTGTTATTTTATCGTTATTTACCGACGCGAGTTTAATGTTAAGAAATTGTTAATATCGTTGTTATAAAAAACTAACAACCCTCTTATTCTTTAATTATTAATTAATTTTGTAATTTTTCTTTGTGGAAAACTAATGATTACGCTTGATTCTTCTAATTCACCCCAAACACTAACTCCCGAAAGAATTTGGACGAGCTGCCTTAAGGTTATTAAAGAGAGCGTTAGCCCGATGGCTTACAGCACTTGGTTTCTTCCTATAAAACCTGTTGGGCATTTAAATAATGTACTAAAAGTTGAACTTCCGGGAAATTTTCACTGGGAGTGGATAGAAGAACATTATAAATCTTTAATTACAAAAGCACTAAAATCTGCCGCCGGCAACGAAACAAAACTCGAATACGTTGTTGTTAATGATTTTGAACACGAAACCGAAAAACCAAACAATCAGCGAAGCGTACCACTTCAAGAAAAAACCGCAATTCCTTTAATAAAACCTGTTGAGAGAATAAAAAACTCTCTTAATCCAAAATATACTTTTGATAATTTTATTAAAGGGGAAGGAAATCAATTGGCAAGAGCTGCTGCTGGAGCGATAAGCGACAATCCTGGTGGTACGGCTTTTAACCCGTTTTTTGTCTATGGTGGTGTTGGACTTGGCAAAACCCATCTTATTCAAGCTATTGGCAATGAGATATTAGCAAAAATGCCCAACAAAAAGATAATTTATCTTTCCTCCGATCAGTTTACGGTAGAGTTTTTAGATTCGATCCAAAATAATAAAGCTAACGAGTTTTCTGCTTATTATAGAAGTATGGATGTTTTGATTCTGGATGATATTCAATTCTTAATCCACAAAGAAAAAACTCAAGAATACTTTTTCAACATCTTTAATACGTTACATCAATCCGGGAAACAAATAATTCTTTCGAGCGATAAAGCGCCAAAAGACCTTAAAGGGATGGACGAAAGACTGATTTCAAGATTTCACTGGGGATTACAGGCTGATATTCAACCACCCGATTACGAAACAAGAATAGCAATTCTAAGTAAAAAGGCGAATGATTTTGGCATAGCTATTTCAAATGAAATTTTAGAATATATAGCCACAAATATTACTTCAAATATTCGTGAGCTTGAAGGTTGTTTAATTAAATTATTGGCGAATGTATCTCTAAATTCAAAAGAAATTACGCTTGATCTTGTAAAAAAATCAGTTAGAGAAATTTCAACATCAAAAAAAATTAATATCGGAATAGATATAATCACAAAGATAGTTTGTGAGTTTTTGAGTGTTGAAGAGAATAAAGTGAGAGCAAAAACAAGAAAACAAGAAGTTGTATTAGCCCGGCAACTATCAATGTATTTGTCGAAAGAATTGACAAAATCATCGCTAAAAACAATTGGTTTGCACTTTGGCGGAAGAGATCATTCAACCGTAATTCATGCTTGCACAACGATTGATGTGTTGTTACAAAACGATAAAACTTTTAAAGAAACTGTTGTTTCTATCAAAAATAAAATAGAAACAGTATGTTCATAACTTGTTTTTTTATCAATAAAAACTTGTGGATAATGGACGTTTGTTCACAAATTAAACTTTAACTTGATTTTGTTCAGAAGTGCTGAACAAAATAAATGTATTTTTTTTTCGCTAACCGGTTACAACAAAAAGGGTTTTGGTGTTGTTAACATATTAACACTATTATTATAATTATTAGTTTTAAATTTAAATACTTAATTAATATATAATCTTGTGTTTTAGACCGGTTTGAAAAAAGCTTCAAAATAAAGGTTATTTTATTTTGAAATAAATTTAAGAACATCTATTTTTAGAAAGTGTATTCATATCTGTTAAATCAAAGATTGTTAACGATTGTGAATTAAATTAACGGTTTAGAATAACTCAATTTTATTAACAAAAGTGTTTTACAAATAAATCACTATCGAGGAGAAATAATAAATGAAACAATCCATTTTCATTGTCAGTCTGTTCTTTGTAGCCTTCGCTATAGCTTTAGGCATATTCCTTTTAATTTTTGGAGATCCTTCAAACTTTAAAGACGGTGCAGGAAGAGAAGTACCATTAAATTTGTTAGGTACAATTTACACCGGCGGTCCACTTGTATCTTTATTGATTACCTTATCAATTATGGACGTTGCGATTATTGTTGAGAGAGTTCTTTCTCTTAAAAAAGCATCCGGAAAAAAAGCTATTCCGAAATTTTTTGCCCAGGTTCTTGAAGATGTTAAAGCAGGAAGAATTGATGAAGGTTTAGCAGCTTGCGATGAACAAAGGGGTTCTGTCGCCAATATTCTTCGTGCAGCTTTATCGAGATATAAAGAATTATCAGCAGATGTAACAAAGAAATTTGACGCAGAAAAAGCGTTACCTGAAGTACAAAGAAGTGTTGAAGAAGCAATGATGCTTGAAGTTCCCCTTTTAGAAAAGAATTTAATTGCCCTTTCAACTATCGCTTCAATCGCTACTATGATCGGACTTTTAGGAACGGTTGTTGGTATGATTAGATCATTTGCCGCTTTGGCTCATGCCGGATCAGTTGATGCAACAGCTCTTGCAACCGGTATTTCTGAAGCGCTTATTAATACTGCCGGCGGACTTATCGTTGCTATTATCGGTATTGTTTCTTATAACTTTTTTGTTAACAAAGTAGATAACTTCACTTTTCAAGTTGATGAAGCTTCTTACAACGTAATTCAAATCTTGAAAAGTAAGTAATTAAATTTTGAGGCTTAATAATGGCTAGAATAAAAAAGAAAAGAGTTAATGTTGCAATAGACATGACACCTTTGGTTGACGTGGCTTTTCTTCTGTTAACATTCTTTATGATGACAACGCAATTCAAACCACCAGAAGAAGTTGAAGTATCTTTACCGGCTTCTCATTCTGAAATAAAAGTTCCGGAAACAAACTTGATGCAGTTATGGATAACAAAAGAATCAAAAATATTTTTGGGTTTTGATGCCCCTTATATGATGGAATCTATTTTTGGAAAACCCTTCCGTATGAAATCTGCTACAGAAGTTAAAAAAGAGGATTTGGCAAACTTGCTGATGAAAGCACGTATGACTAATCCGAAACTAAGAACAATTGTTCGTGGTGATGTTGACGTGGAGTACGGTATTATTGCAGATATTATAGATATTTTACAAAAAACGCAGATAACGCGTTTTGCGATGGTAACTAATTTAAAAAAATAAACAATTTTAATAAAAGGAGTTCATTATGTCCGGTGGCGGTGTAGATGCTGGTGGCGGTGGCTCAAGGTCAAGAAAAAAAGGAAAACGTAAACCAAAGAAACGGATGAATGTTAGAATAGACATGACCCCGTTGGTTGACGTTGCGTTCTTGCTTTTGACTTTTTTTATGATGACAACCGTCTTCAGAAAACCATCAACAATGGAAATTAATCTTCCTCCAAATGATGTGAATGTTGAAATTGCAGAGTCAAACTTATTAACCCTTCGTATTGATGAAGCAAAAATGATTTATTACAGCGTTGGAATGGATGTACCAAAAAAATTAAAGTTCGAGGATCTTAAGAAGTTTTTAGTTGAAAGCGCTTCTCAAAATCCTAAACTTGTTGTTTTACTGAAAATCGACCGAAAAGGGAAGTTCAATTATATGGTTGATGTAATTGACGAATTAAACCTTGCAAAATTAGACCGTTTCTCTATAGCGCCGATGACAGACATTGATCTTAAAGAAATGGCAAGGGCATCTTAGGAAGGAGATGAAAAAATGAATGATACAATAGCAGTTCAAGAATCTCAAGACCTTTATGGTGCGTTTGAGTTAAAAAAACTCTACCCCAAAAATTATTCAATCGGATTAACGGCAGCCGTTATTTTCCATATTTTTATGATCGGTGTTTACTTCTTCGCTATTTATATGGGGAAAGAAGACGAAGATAATATCCCGATGGTAAGAATAATGAAGTACAGCGAACTTGGTCCTCCTCCTTCAATTTCAAATGAAATTCCTCCGCAAGTTGCTGTTTCCGGACCGGTAGTAAAACCAACAGTTGGTATTCCAGTTCCTGTCCCGGATGCTTCTGTTTCACCGGAACAAACCCTCGCTTCTCAACAAGAAATGAGTAACGTTGCCGGACCAACAATTACAGAAGGAACAGGCGGCGGTGGAGTTCAAATTACACAAGATATTAAAATTGAACAAGAAGCCGACGATAATCCTGATATGGATAAGTTTGTAGCGGTAGAAAAATTACCAGAGGTTGTTGTTCAAGCTAAACCGGTTTATCCTGATTTAGCAATTCGTGCAAATCTTGAAGGTCGCGTTTGGGTTAAAATTCTTGTTAGTAAAGAAGGAAAACCCAAAAAAGCCGTAGTTGTAAAATCGGATGCAGAAATATTTAATCAATCTGCAATAGATGCCGCTATGAAATATTCTTTTACACCGGCTTTACAGAATCACAGCCCGGTAGCTGTTTGGATTGTAGTTCCATTTAAATTTGAACTTAGAGGCAATTAGTTTTTTAAAGTTCTTTTTTTTACACTGGTGTGTAGCGGGAAGATAATTCCCGCAACACTAAACCTTTTATTAGTTCTATGTTTTGATGAAAAGAGATTGTTTGCAATTGTGTACAAGATACCGCAATGATCACTGTTTTGAAGTTTTGAGAAGTTATTGTTAAGAATTTAATTTCAATTTTCATACTTGTTGTTATACTGAAAATCAACTGAATACAGAAGTTCGTTTAACTGGTTAATTTTATTGTTAATTAAACCGTGCTAAATTAGCCCATCAAGTTTCCTTCGCAATGATGAACATCGATGGAAGAAGATGGCAAGAACATCCAAAAAAAGGAGATGAGAAAATGTATGAAACAATTGCGCTTCAGAAAAACCAAAATCCTTACGGCGCTTTTGAGTTAAAGGAACTCTATCCAAGGAATTATTCACTTGGATTAACTATAGCCGCCATATTTCATATTTCGATTATTGCTGTTTACTTTCTTGCTATTTTCTTGCATGGTGGAGATGACAACCTACCATTCGGTAAAAAAGTTATTCAAATTATCGAATTCGGAACTCCGCCACCACTTAATCCTACGGCTCCACAAGCATCAATCTCAACTGAGTTCGCAAAACCAAATAAAGGAATTCCTATTCCAGTTCCCGAAGGCTCTGTTTCTGCGGAAAATACTTTAGCAACTCAAACAGAAATGAATAACGAGAATCCGGTGGTTAGTGAAGGATTGACTAACGGGACATTAAAGTATGCGCCAGGTAAAGAACTTCCGCAACCAGAAAATTTCCCTGCTCCGACCGATTTTGTTCCGTGTGAAAAATTTCCTGAAATTGTTGTTAGAGCAACACCTGTTTATCCCGAACTTGCTATTCGAGCAAATCTTGAAGGAAAAGTTTGGGTGAATATACTTGTTGACAAACAGGGCAAAGTTAAGAACGCGATTATCGCAAAATCAAATCAAGAAATTTTTAATGAGGCAGCGCTAAAGGCGGCTATGCAATATTCGTTTACACCAGCACTGCAAAACAACAAACCGGTAGCGGTTTGGGTTGTAGTTCCATTTAAGTTTGAACTAAGAGGCAATTGATTTCTTTGGGCTCACTTTTTACTTATTTCGGTTATGCAGCGGGAATTATCTTTTTCCTCATTGGTTTGGTTATGCTTTCGGGTTTTGTTTTTCCGAAAGATATTCCCGCTCAGCTTAAATATGTTATGGGAATTACCTTAGTGTTGTACGGAATATACAGAGTGATTTCCACTTACTTCAAATCGAAACAGGATGCAAGATCAGCAAAAAAGAATGATGAAAGCACAAAATCAAATATATTATCTTAAAATTTCCTTTCTTTTGCTCCTTGTTTTTATCTTTTTTGGCTGTCAGGAAAAAAAGATTTCACCGGTAAAAGGAAATTTGAAAGCGTATGCTGATGAGTCGGTATATAATTTGATTCTTAAAGAAAAAGATACTTTTGAATCTTTGTATCCAGATGCAAAAATTTCTGTTGAGCCTTTAACCGCAAGAGAAGGAATTGCGAAAATACTTAACAAAGAAATAAAGATTTTCATTTGTTCAAGAGATTTTAACAGGGAAGAACTTGAGTTTATAAAGAAACAGCAATCAGGTTTAGAGTCGTTCAAATTTTGTTATGATGCAGTAGTGGCGATAGTGGCAAAAGAAAATTCTCTTACACAAATAAGATTAGATGATCTAAAAAAAGCGCTGCTTGGAGAGAAAAAAGATTTTACGATCTTTATGCCGCAAAAAAATTCCGGCGTGTATGAATTTCTTAAAACAGATATCCTGGAAGGAAAAGAACCTTCATCAAGTGTTAAAATTGTTGCCAGTGAGTTTGATGTAAAAGCACAAGTGCTAAAAAATAAAAATTCAATCGGTTTAATGGGATTGAATATTTTAAAAGATACAAGCGATGTAACCATCTTAAAAATAGGTTACACAAGAAACACTTTAGAACCGGAAGCTTTTTATCAACCGCATCAAGCATACATGATAAACGGCTCATATCCTTTAACGAGAACGATTTATGCTCTGCTCAGCGAGATTGGATTGGGTCTGGCATCCGGATTTGTTACGCACTTAACTAGTTTTCAAGGACAGGAAATTGTAAAAAATAATAATTTAGGACCGGCGGCTATTCCGGTTAAATTAATTTCAGGACAAAAATGAAAGTACAAATGAAAAAAACATTCATCGCCACAATTCTTTTCGTTATGTTCATTGGGCAGATGCATGCTCAAGATAAAGTTAAAGAGGCGGAAAACGCTATCAAGAATAAAGATTACCCAACGGCAATGCGAATTGCGCAAGAATTTCTTGATAGAGATTCCGGATATACCGCATTGCGTATTTTGTTAATCGTAGAGAACAAGAACGTTGTCAGTAAAGAATTATTCGAAAAAATAGGTGACGCCTATGCAAAACAAGGAGTTGTTGAAAATGCTTTATTAAACTATGAAAAAGTTGAAGCGATGGACTCGTTGAATAAAAACATTAAATTCAAAATTGCCGAACTTTTGTATAAAGAAAGACGCTATACGGATGCGGTAAACAAATATTTAACAATTATTGCCCTAGATTCTACCGATACGCTAGCATTATATAATACAGCCAATATTTTTTACTTAGCTGGTAAATCTGATAAATCTGAAAAACCAGATACAAGATATTATTTTTACTTAAACTCGGGAATTTATTTCGATAAATATTTTAACTATATTAAAAACAATTACGATGCCTATTTAAAAGCCGCAAAGACAAACATCGAAATAAGAAATTTCCAAAAGGCTTATGATTATGCCCATTTGGCAGCTGATAAAGAAAAGAATAATAAAGATGTGGTAAAAATACTTGCCGTATCCGCTGCTTGGTTGGGTAAGTATGATGAGTCCTTAAACAATTACAACAACATTAATGATTCATCTCTTACCAAAAATGACATTAAAGATCTTATTAACGCCGGAAGAAATTGTAGAGCTACAAAAAAAGATTCTCTCGCTCTAATTTATTTTAACAAAGTTTTGAGTATTGACAGCACTTATAAAGATGTTTATTGGGATGTTGCAACACTTAATTACGCGCTTGGCAACTATGACACCGCAATAACCTTTTTTGATAAATTCTTAGCCGAAAAACCAAATTTTGAACCGGCAATAAGATTTAAAGCCTTTGCTTACCTACAGAAAAAAAATTATAACAAAACAAGAGAACATCTCTTAGAAGCTATAGCATTAAATGATACGCTTGTTGATTCATATTTCTGGCTGGCGCAATCTTACAAAGTTGTAGATTCACTTGGAAGATCCGCAGAGATGATGGAAAAGGTAATCTCTATCTGTGAAAAGAATCCAAATCTTTACAGCAAACAACTTGAAGACGCTTATGGCTTTTTAGGGACAACATCTTTCGAAAAAAAGAATTATGGAGCCTCCATCCCTTATTTGGCGAAAGCGGTTAAGTATAAACCGGATAATTTAAATTTCACCTTTATGCTGGCAAACGCTTATAACATGACAAAAGATACCGAGAATGCAAAAAAATATTTCTATAAAGTTTTAAGTATAGCTTCAGATAGATCGATGGAATACGAAAATTCTTACAAAAATTTACGAGCGATGGGAGAATTACCTCCTAAACCTCCGCGCAAATAGGTTTCTTGATTTATAAAAATTAACAAATTATTTAATAAATAATATTAGGAGATAAGATGAAGTATAAAAAATTAGTAAAATTGCTTCCGGTTCTTTTGGTGGTCTTGTTTGTATCGTGCGGAAAAAAAGAGCCGCCAAAATTAGCTTTTGAATATCAAGGATACGAAAATCCTACTCTCCGATATCATGTAAAATATCCAAAAGGCTGGGTGATCACTACTGATCCTGGTAAGGTAAGGCTTCTTTCTTCGCAAGATGCTTATGATAAATTTGTTGAACCGACATCGAAAGGTTCCATCGGGGCGCTTATACTAATTTCAACTTCAAAAGATACTCTTGGCGGTGACTTACAGAAGTTTTACGAATCGACTTTAGCTGTTGACAAAGATAAAGAAGCGATTGAAAAGTATGAAGAAGTTACCGATTCTAAAGTTGGAGACAAACCTGCAAAACGTCTCTACTATCGCTTAAAATATGACAAAGCAACCATTAAAAGAGTTGAAAAATATTTAGTTACAACCGATACCCTTGATTATACAATTGAATTTATAAGTTTCAACGAAATGTTTGAAAGTTATAAACCTGTTGTAGAAAATTTGATTTCAACTTTTGGTTTTCCTAAAAAATTAGAAAAAGGAGCAGATGCGGGAGAAAAACCATCAGAAACTTTCTCAACCTACAACAACACTCTTTACACAATTGATTATCCGGACAACTTTAATATTAAAGCAGCTAAAAAAGGCGAGACCGGGTCCACGGTTACTTTTAGCGGGTACCGTTTAGATTGTACTTTCGTAGTTGATATTTTTCCATCGCAAAATTTAAGCGTGGAAAAAGTATTTGATCAGAATAAGGGAAAATATTCCGGCGCAGGTGGACAAAAAGAATCAAACATAAATGGTTTGAAGGCGCTTTACTTAAATTACTCAGTTGCCGCGAATATTGGCAGCCGCGCTTATTTTGTAGTTAAAGGAGATAAGGTATATCGTTTATCATTAAATTGGTTTAAACCGCAAGAAGCAGACTATATTTCGGTGTTTGAAAAGATGGCGGCTTCTTTAAGAGTAAAATAAGTTTTTTTAATTACGGCTGACATAAACTCTTCTTGTTTTCAAACAAGTGATTAAAAATGTCAGCCTTTTTTAAATAAACTATTTTGATTGGATTAAATGGAGGAGAGACAATGTTCTAAAGCTTCAACCGTAATGCGGTGATGACTATCCGACCACTTGACAGTTTTATCTTTCGATAACCAAATTGCCTGCGGAGATTCGTGTTTAATTGAAAAATCTTTTGCTATTTGATTACTTACTTCTCTTGCTGAAATAACTTCTACAACACCACAACGCAGCTTTGCCGTTGGATCAACGCCGTTAAACCAGTGTTCAACTATTTTTTGTACTACAAAACTTACGGTGCAACGCGAACTGACTTTTAATAAGAGAAACTCGCTCTTATCTCTTTGAGAAGAGAAGAAAGAGCGGTATTCATCAAGGGAGTGTAACTTTAATAATTCTTTCATGATAATCAGTTTTTACCTGTGGTCGGAAGGTTCCATGTGGATGTGCACGATAGAATTTTTTACCTTAGATTGAATCTCTTCTTCAATCGCGCTGGCAATTTTATGTGCATCTTGTAAAAGAGTATCGCCTTCAAGATGAATATTCATCTCAATAAAAATATCGGGACCGGAGTTTCTTATCTTAATATCATGTACATCGTGAACAATTTTCATGTCTTGAATAATTTTTTTTACTTTTTCATTTATCCCGCGCGGTGCGGCATCGAGTAAAACATTAATAGCCCGCTTACCGAGGCGATAGCTAACCACAACAACCACAAAGGCGACTATGATCGAGGAAATCGAATCTGCCGCCCGGAAATTGAAAGTATATGCCGCCAATCCTACAAGAACAACAAAAGAACTTAAAATGTCGGAAGAAAAGTGAAGAGCGTCGGCTTCAAGCGCCTGGCTGTTGAATTTCTTTGCCGCTTTTGATAACGCGCGCGACCTTATAAAATCAATTGCAATGGAAGTTACAATTACAAAGAAACTCCAAAAATTAATTTCAATATCTAACTTTCCTGTTGATAAACGATGTACGGCTTCGTAAACGATCCAGCCGCAAGTAATTAACAAGAGAAGTGTTTCAATCAATGCTGAAAGGTTTTCTATTTTCCCGTGCCCGTAATGATGGTTATAATCTGCAGGTTTATCAGAGTAGCGTACTGCAATAAGAGTCATTCCGGCGGCGAGGAGATCGAAAAAAGAATGCACGCCTTCTGAAATAATTCCTAATGACCCGGTAGTAAATCCCACGATCAACTTGAATGAAGTTAAAAAAATAGCAGCGAGAAAAGATCTTGCCGCAACCTTGGATTTTTCGTTAGGCATGAGTTATTTAGTATGAAAGATAAACGCTTGTTTGGCAATTAATTGTAATTTGTATTCAAATATTGCACATTAATCTGTAAAGAAAAAGTAAAAATTCTCTTAAATATTTTTAAAAATGGGGAAGCGCAATTACATTTAGCATTCTGCTTCGTAAATTACCGGCAACAAATTTTCAAAACTCCACAAGATTAAAAGAGAATGATGATGAAAACTGAAACAATAATTTTATCAGATAGCGAAAAAGATAGACCGCTTAAATTGGATATAAAGGAATTAGGAACGCTTCTTGGAAATGTAATAATTGCCCAGGAAGACCGGGAGCTTTTTGATGTTGTTGAAAGGCTTCGCGCTTTGACTAAAGAATTCCGTCTCAACGCTTCTTCTCAGGCGAGAAAAGAAATTAAAAAAATTGTAAACTCTCTTTCTCTTAACCGGGCTTATAAAGTTGTTCGAGCCTTTTCGGTTTATTTTGTGTTGATAAATGCCGCATACGAAGTCCACCGGATAAGAAGACAGCGCGCTCACGTTTTTCAAAACGATAAGCCGCAAAAAGGTTCTCTTGCAGAGGCGATCAATCTATTGAAGAGTGAAAATCTATCTCAAAAAGAAGTTGAAGAAATTTTCGATGCAATAGACATAATTCCCGTTTTTACAGCTCATCCCACAGAAGCAACAAGACAAACAATTCTTAGAAAAATATTACTGATTAGCGAATTGCTCATCCGAAAAGAAACAATAAAATTAACTTCAAATGAGCTTATCGAAATTAACACGCAGCTTCAGACAGAAATTACTTTGTTGTGGCAGTCTAACGAAATACGTTTCCACAAAGTTACCGTAAAGGATGAAATACAACGCGGGCTCTTTTTCTTTGAACAGGTTTTGTATAATGGAATACCAAAATTTTATCAACGGCTTAATCTTGAAACGAACAAAACCTTTGGTTTAAATATTTCAAAATCGATCATCAATTTCGGCTCCTGGATGGGAGGCGACCGGGACGGGCATCCCTACGTAACAACAACAGTTACAAAAGAAACGGTAAAAAAACATCAAAGAACTTTATTCAAACTTTACCTCCACGATCTTGATCTTTTGTATGACTCTTTAAGTACGTCGCTTCATCAAGTTGGAGCGAATGATAAGTTGAAATTATCGGTTGAAAATGAACGGGCATTGCTTGCTTTGGAAGAAAGCGATAATGTTTTGCGTGATCCCTCGGAAATTTACCGGACGAAACTTCTTTTCATTTATACTAAACTTCAGAACACGCTTGAGCGAAAAAATTTTTATTATAAAAATGCCGATGAATACATCGCCGATCTGCAAATGATGTACGAAAGCTTAAAAGAAAATCGTGGTGAATTGATAGCGGAGCTGCGGCTTCTTCCGCTTATCTACAAAGCAAACACTTTTAAATTTCATTTGCTCACGCTTGATATCAGACAGAATGCTTCATTGCTGCGCCGGGCGATAAATGAAATATTTGAATACGCAGAAGTTCAACAAAAGTTTTCATCTCTTGCTGAAGAAGAAAAAATTAAAATTCTTACCGAACAATTTTTAATCACCCGTCCATTAATAAAATCTGAAGAAGTTTTTGAACCGGAAACAAAGCAAGTGCTTCAAGAGTTTGGTTTATTAAAATGGGCGCAGGAATACGTTTCAATTGAAGCATGCAACGATTACATCATCAGCACAAACTCATTTGTAAGCGATGTGTTGACGGCTTTGCTGCTTGCAAAAGAAGCCGGACTAATAGAAGTTCATCATGGAGAAGTTGTATCGTCGAACGTTGATCTGCTTCCCCTCTTTGAGACGATCGAAGACTTGCAAAAAGCTGATAAACAAATGGAAGTTCTTTTTAAGAACGATGCTTACAAACTTCAATTGCAAAAAAGAAATTTCGTACAAAAAATTATGATTGGCTACTCCGACAGCAATAAAGACGGCGGAATAGTTACATCAAACTTTGAATTATATAAAGCGCAGATAAGATTAAAAAATTTATGCAAAGAAAATAATATTGAATTGATTCTCTTTCACGGACGCGGCGGAAGCACTTCGCGCGGCGGCGGTCCGCTTAATCAATCTATTTTAGCACAGCCGCAAGGAACAATTGATGGAAAAATAAAGATCACCGAGCAGGGAGAAATGATCTCATCAAAATATTTAATTCCGGAAATTGCTGAGCGGAGTTTGGAATTGATGACCTCGGCGGTAATTCTTGCTACCGCAAAGACCAGGTTCCAACAAAAGGAAGACGCTTTTTATAAATATGAAGATCGGTTTGAACACATATCTAATTTTGCATTTGAGCATTACCGCCGGTTGATCACGAATCCAAAGTTTTATAATTATTTTAGAACTGCAACGCCGATTGATATTATTGAACAGATCGAGATAGGCTCGCGTCCGCCGTCGAGAAAAAAGGGGAGCGATATTCGAAATCTCCGCGCAATTCCGTGGGTATTTGCCTGGACGCAAAACCGGCAAACCATAACCGGCTGGTACGGATTCGGATTTGCCGTAACAAAAGCAGTTGAAGAAAAATTAATTTCATGGAGACAGCTGCAAATAATGTTTGCCGAGTGGGATTTCTTTAAAGTACTTGTAGAAAACATAGAAATGGTTCTGCTTAAAACCGATTTTGCAATTGCGAGCGAATATCTTACGCTTTGCGGAAATGATAAATCAGC
>JAVHOS010000094.1:0-1044 GCA_036170205.1 Ignavibacteriaceae bacterium
TACAAAATTAAGAAAAAAAGCCGACTCAAAAGAATCGGCTTTGAATTTTTAACACAGAAGATTTCTAACAACACTATTTGAGCAAAATAAATTTCTTCGTATCTACAAAATTATTCGCACGCAATTGATAAAAATATACTCCACTTCCTAATTCGTAATTCCTAATTCCTAATTCGTAATTATGGTTTCCTGCACTTTGCTCTTCATTCACCAAGGTCGCAACTTCATTCCCAAGTAAATCATAAACCTTTAAAGTAACAAAACTGCTTACCGGCAGTTGATAACTGATAACAGTATTCGGATTAAACGGATTCGGATAGTTTTGAGATAAAGAAAAATTCTCCGGAGTTACAATTTCTCTTTTAATTCCCGTAACATTTTGATTTTTTAAATAACTGAATGTCCCTTCATAATTTCCGAGGACCAGATCATAATCACCGTCATTATCAAGGTCTGCGCAAGCCGGTGCGGCATTTTGATCGACAACAATTCCGCTTGTAACTGTGGTGTCTTCACTCCAATCGAACGCATTATTGCGGAAGAATTTTATGTCACCGGAAATATTACCAACAATTAAATCATAATCTCCGTCTTTATCAAAATCAACAAGAGAAGGAACTGCGTCGCTTCCAACATCTATACTTCCAAAGAAATTTTGAAGTTCAAGCCAGTCTGCCGATTCTGTCGTCCCAACATTTTCATAAAAAGAAATCGTGCCGTTTTCTCTTCCAACGATCAAATCAAGGTCGTTGTCCTTGTCGAAGTCGATTAACCTTGGAACCGCAAATCCATCCACTACAATATTCATCGCAGTTGTAACAGCGGGAAAACCGGATGCGGTTTGCATGTGCAGATAAAGTTTACCGGTAAAGTCACCGACAATCAAATCGGGTTTGCCGTCATTGTTCAGATCGCCAACTGCTGCAGCAGAATAAATTGAATGTTTAACGTTCGTTAAAAATGCTGAGTTTTCTTTCCATGCCGGATTATTTTTCGTTCCAACATTTTCAAAATATTTAATGTTTCCTAATTGCGTTCCGGTGA
>JAVHOS010000095.1:0-4857 GCA_036170205.1 Ignavibacteriaceae bacterium
GTGATTTTGTTCCGTTGTAATCGTAACCTTTAACCACGCCGTCGGCAAGACGAAGCGTAAAAGTTGCATCAGGCGGAATTGAAGTTCCGTACACTTCAAATAAAGCTCTTCCTAACAATTGAACGTAGTTTGCTTCTCTATCGTTAATCTCTTTCGTTTTCGCTTGAACTTCATCTAACAGATTTTCTGTTTTAACAACATAATGAATGAAAGGATCATCTGAAGAAAGAATTGCATCAGCGCCTTTTTCAACAAGTTGATTAACTTTATCAACATCACTTAATATTGATTTGTTGACAGCGTATTGCAAAGTTTCTTTTCCTTTTTTTCCACCGGTTAGGATTTTTGAGTATTCGGAATCTTCACCAAGAAGTTTAACGTTAATACCAATAATTACGGATGCGAACTTATCCGCTACTGCTTTATCAAATTTAACCGGAACTAATTTGGCTTTTGCATTTTCAACAACTGAGTCTTTGTACAGCGGGATTCTTTGTGCATCCGGCAGTTTTATTTGATGGGCAAAATTTACTAATTTATTTGCAACTTGGAAATATTCAGTTGAAAGTCCTCTCCCGCCAACATTAAAAGCTGCATTTCTAGAGAAGTATTCTTTAGCTTCAGCTCTGGTTCCGGCAATTTTATCCCAAAGTTCGCCATACTTTGCTTTCAGTTCAGGTTTAGCCATAACTGCTGCTTTAAATTTCGCTTCGAAGTCTCTCTTCTTCTGCATGAAGATCGGATTACGAAGTCCTCCGAGAATGCCGCTATAAGCTTTTTGCGAATTCGCCATTCCAAACAAGCGATCTTGCAGTTCGAACTTTCGATCAGGATGTTCTGCAATAACTTCTTCATAAATTTTAACAGCGCCGTTCAATAAATCCATGGTTAACGGATAAGCGTAGTCTCTATAATATTCGAGAATTGCCGTTGTTGATAAACGGCTTGTGCGTCCCGGATTTCCTACAACAAAAACAGGTTCCCCTTCGGCAGCGCCGTTTGGAGACCACTTGAAAAAATTCTTGGTTTTTAACGGTTCACCGTTATCATCATAAACACGGAAGAATGAGCAGTCAAGATCGTAGCGGGGATAAGTGAAATTATCAGGGTCTCCGCCAAAAAATCCCATTTGAACTTCAGGAGAAAAAACTATACGAACGTCATCATACTTTCTATAAACATAAAGAGAATATTTTCCGCCGTTGTAAAAGGTAACCACTTGTGCGGTATAATTTTTTCCTTTTTCGGCAACAGCTTTGTCGGTGAGTTCATTGAGTTTATCTTGTTTGTTCTTTGCAATTTCAGCATCGGTTTTACCCGCATCAATTGCAGCCTGAACATCTGAAGTAACATCTTTTATTTCTATAAGTTGAGAAACATATAATCCCGGGACTTTTCTTTCATCAGCTAAAGAGAGAGCCATAAAACCGTCTTCAGCTAAATTCTCTCCTTCTTTATTAACTTTTCCAACGCTCTCCCGCGCGCAGTGATCATTTGTCATTACCAATCCGTCTTCAGAAACAAATGAAGCGGAGCAGTAATTAGCAAAACGCAGCGCTGACATGCGCACATTGTTTAACCATTCGTCATCGAGAGAAAAATTATATTCCGATTTGAAATAATCTTTTGGAGGGAAATCAAACGTCCACATTTTTCCGGTATCAAATTTACCGGCTTTAACCGTATCTAAGTTTAACCATTGTTCTGGATGAGATTTGGTAGTATTAACAGAGGAACTGCAACCGATGACAATAAATGTCATCAACGCTAAAGTACTTACAAGAAGCGCTTTGGTAGATTTGTAAATCATATAAGGTGCCTTATATTAAAAAAATTTTGATTAATTAAGATTAAATTATCCCCACAAAGTTAGAAGAAACAGCAAAACTGCTCTAAGATGAAATGATGAGCGGCAAAATAAAGTGAAAAAAGAGGAGCTGTTCCGGAAAACTATGTATATAATCCGGAACTGTATAAAGGTTCAATCTCCCATTCGTCTTCAACCGTACCGACACAATGAGAACATTTTTCTATACTGAACGTTACTTTTTCCTCGAGCGCAGAAGCGCGGACAAAGTTTAACACCGTTTGACAACTTGAGCATTGTACTGCATGATGGGTTAATACTTTGTTACTGCACACCGGACATAAAAATCCAAGTTTATCCGGATGTTCGTGCGGGTTTAACAAGAAGATAGTATTACACTTCACATTATTACACTTTGTAAAATGTAAGGGAACCGTAGAATTTGGTGCGATAAGTTTCTCCGTTTTTTGCTTGTAAACTTATTTAATGATTCGCTTTTTTCCTAAGAAAAAATTTTTCTCTATTTTGTTCCAATTATAAGAGGAAAAGTATAATTTTGGAGACGAAATTAAATTAATCACTCGAGAGGAAATCATGGAAAAAATAGCATCTTTTAAAGCATACGATATCCGCGGTAAAGTTCCCGCCGAATTAAACGAAGAATTATCTTATAATTTTGGTCGCGGTTTAACGAAACATCTTTCATGTAAAACTGCGGTCATCGGGCATGATGTAAGGAACTCATCCCAACCGCTCTCCGACGCTTTGGCAAAGGGCTTCACCGACAGCGGCGTTAATGTTATCGATATCGGTTTGTGTGGAACCGAAATGATCTATTTTGCAACTTCGTTTCTTGGAACTGAAGCCGGAGTAATGATAACCGCGAGCCACAATCCGCCCGAATATAATGGAATGAAAGTAGTAAAGAAAGATTCTGTTCCGGTTGGTTACGAATCCGGATTGCAGGAAGTTGAGCAAATCATCTTACAAAAAAATTTTCTTCAGCTTGCCGAAACAAAAGGAACGCTGACCCAACAAGACATTACAAATGAGTTCATCGCAAACCTTGATAAATTTTTTGATGTTAGAAAATTGAAACCGATGAAGGTGGTTGTTAATGCCGGCAATGGATGCGTTGGTCCGATCTTAAATATTCTTGAGCCAAACCTTCCGATTGAGATGATAAAATTATTTATCGAACCTGACGCGGCATTCCCAAACGGCGTTCCAAATCCAATGTTGGAAGGGAACAGAAAACCCACGATCGATGCAATCATTTCAAACAAAGCCGATCTGGGTGTTGCGTGGGATGGCGATTACGACCGCTGTTTCTTCTTTGATGAATTCGGAAATTTTATTGAAGGATATTACATCGTTGGACTTTTAGCAAAATCAATTTTAAAAAAATTCCCCGGAGAAAATATTATTCACGATCCGCGATTGGTTTGGAATACCGTTGAAGTTGTTACCAAAGCAAACGGCAACGCTGTGCAATCAAAGAGCGGACACGCATTTATCAAACAAAAGATGAGAGAAGTAAACGCAATCTACGGCGGCGAAATGTCGGCGCATCATTACTTTAGAGAAAATGCTTATTCGGATAGCGGGATAATTCCCTTTCTGCTCGTGATGCAATTAATGTCTGAAGAAGGCAAAACACTTTCGCAGCTTGTTGGTGAAATGATGAAGAATTATCCTTGCTCGGGAGAAATAAATTCTACCATTGCTGAACCGGCGGTAAAGATAAAAGAAATTGAAGCGGCATATCCAGGCGGAAAACGCGAAACTATTGACGGCATCAGTGTTGAATATGACGAATGGCGTTTCAATTTGCGTATGTCCAACACCGAGCCGATCATTCGCCTCAATGTTGAAACCCGCAATGATGAAAAATTGATGAAAGAAAAAACAGAAGAACTTCTCCTATTAATAAGAAAGTAAATTAACTAAAATTAACACCTCGATTAATCGAGGTGTTAATGACGTGAGATGATTAGAACCTCAATCGTTTTAACGATTTACAAAAACAAACCATCAGCTAGACTAAGTTAAAATATTAGTATGCTGATTTTTCTCAATTATGAAAACTCTTGAACGAATATCCGTTTACCCGATAAAATCCCTTGACGGTATAAATCTAAACACAGTTGAAATTACTTCCGGCGGAAGTTTGCGCTTCGACCGCGAGTTTGCTTTTGTGGATGAAGATGGAAAATTTATTAACGGAAAGAAGTTCGGACAGATACATTTAATCAGAAGCTCTTATTCCTTGAATGAAAGATTAGTTGAGTTTTCAATCAAGAAAGAAAATTTCAAAAAGATCTTCCATCTTGAAAAGGAAAAAACGGAGATAGAAAAATTTTTCTCTGACTTTTTAGAAAAGAAAGTTTCTTTCCGCCAAAATAAAGGAAGCGGATTTCCAGATGATCTTAACGCATTTGGACCAACGATTGTAAGCTCGGCAAGCCTGGTAGAAGTTGCCAAATGGTTTCCCGATATTTCAGTTGAAGAATTGTACCGGCGGTTTCGCCCAAATCTTTTGATAATCTCCACTCCGGCATTTTGGGAAGATAATTTGTTTGGAGAAAAAGGAGAAGAAAAGCATTTTAAAATCGGAGAGGTTGTTTTTGCAGGAATGAATCCCAGCTCGCGTTGTGCAGTACCGACTAAAAATCCGTTAACGGGAGAAGTCATTTCTTCTTTTCAAAAACTTTTTGCCGGGATGCGAAAAAACACGTTGCCGCAATGGTCGAGTGTTTCGCAGTTCGATCACTATTACCGGTTTTGTGTAAACACAAAAATTCCGGGAACGGAAGCGGGAAAATATTTATCCCTCGGCGATGCCGTTTCGCTTGAGCCACAATATTAATAACTCATCATACACAGAATAGTATTTTGAATTGCCGCGTCCCGAAAGCTTACGGGACGTGGGATAAAAAGCAAAAAAAGCAAATGGCTTTAGCCAAAAGAACTGCTAAAATTGGGCTAAAGCCCAGTTCATCTTGTTGATTTAATCCCCGACATAAATGTCGGGGCAATTCAATTACAAG